>NZ_JBXWNK010000017.1:0-82081 GCF_059610325.1 Ruegeria sp. YTSA064 | reverse complement strand
AATGTGGGTGTCTGCTCCGCTGGCGATGATCCAGGCCGCCAGAAGGATGCCCGGAATAACTATCGGGGCAACGACAAAATCTGTAGGCGCGCGCATATCGTTGCGCGCCCAACACTGATTACATTCAGAAAATTACGGATTCTACGCCCATAACCTTGCGCGAGATTTGCGCATAAGTTTGCATTTTTTGCCCATAAGTTTGCGCGGTGCGTAGAATTCGTTCAATTTATAGTAGTCCTCTCTCAGCTCAATCGACTTTAGACGCTCATCCACAATCAAGAGTGCACTCTGGTCGAAAAAATTCAACCCTAGTCAGTGGGAAACAGTTCTAAGGCAATTGTGAGAGACTTGTTGGCCAAGATAACGTCGAGCGCCTTGTCTGAGCCGATCTTATTTTCCTAGCTAGTACCGCATACTCATTATCGAGCATCCGAAAGTGACGGCGCCGAGATCGGTTGCCTGCCATTGAAGCTGAAGCTTCGGTTTGAGATCAATGCCAGCTGATCAGTCGAGACGCGGATTCACTTGCGGAGCTACGGCGCATCTCGCCCGAAGCGCTGATTGAAGTAGGACAATCGGGATAGAAGCAATAACTATTCCTATGCGGGCGATTTCGCTGTCCGCGCGCTCGTGCAGGATCCGGCGGCCAAATTCAAATCGCGGACATTAGCATTCGGGCCAAGTCGTCAGGCTTGTCGATCATCACGTAGTGCCCGAATGGCACCGAAATCGCCGTCCACCCCGACTGATACTGGTATCGCTCAAAAAACGGTTGGCCAAGCCCAGGGACCCAGCCGGTGGCATAGATGTAGGTCCGCTTTACCACCTCGGCTCCGCCGCTCACCAGTTGCATCGGTTGCTCAAATGTCTTGAGTGGTTGCGCGACATTTCGGCGGTCCACCCACGCACAGTCTGCTCCATTCACCGAAAAAGCCTCCGCTGGGCCCGGCGCGACTTTACCACCGGCGGCACTATCACGAAGCCCTGCCGCGATATCCGCAGGCAAAACATCCAAGGCCGCCTGCCCATCGCCCGGTACGAGCGCATCGAGGTACACAAGTGAGCGAATGTGGTCGGGCGCTCTATCCGCCACTCCGGTGACAACCATGCCGCCATAGCTATGACCGCACAAAACAATGTCAGAGAGTTCTTCGCACGTGATTACCCCTAGGACATCCTCGATATGCATGGCCAGATCGGTTTCGTCACTAACGAGGTGAGCACGTTCACCCAACCCTGTCAGTGTCGGGGTGAAAACGTCGTGGCCGTCCCTGCGCAGAAGGGCGGCTACGCGAGCCCAACACCATCCCCCTTGCCACGCTCCGTGGACCAATACAAATGTCGCCATAACCCGCCCAACTCCGTCGATACTGCAATGACAGTAGATTCAACAGGGCCGCCTCGTCCACAGGATCGTTTGGACGTTCAGCGTCAATCCCCTGCATATACACACAGCACTCGAACCCTCCAATCAAATGGCCATACTAAAATCATAAATTACGATTTGATTATACATTATGTATGAGTATCCTCCCACATAGAGACAGCATATAGCGCGAAGCCGCAGGAGGTATTGGTGGGTCACGTTAAGTCGTTAGTCGCGATTTCGCTAACTGCATTGGTAACAATATTCCCCAACCCAAGTGTCGCAAACGAGATATCAGAGCAGATTGCTTCTCTACTCGGTGCCAAGTTGGACGTGAGTAGCACGCTACCTGACAGAAAGAGCTTGGATGCTGAAATCCTAGTGCCGCGTTTTTACGAAGAGAGGGGCTTCACTCCTGCGTGGACACGCGATGAATTGGCAGACGAACTCTTGGAGGAGTTGGATGGCGCTATAGAACAGGGCTTCAGACCGGAAGATTTTGACATAGCGGAGCTTCAAGCCGCATTTAAGGCCGCCCAAACTGGCGATGTTTCTAATCAAGCATTGTTCGATATTCTGGCAACGGACGCTGCGGTGAAACTGGTTCATCATTTGGTGTTTGGGAAAGTCGACCCAAATGCACTGGACGATGATTGGAACTTCTCAAAACCGGTAATTCAACAAGACCCAGCCGTTGCCCTGAATCAGTTTCTTCAAGGTGAAGGTTTTAGCGCGTTAATCGAACGCATCGATATCGACAATGCGCAGTATACGATGCTTGTCGAAGCACTGAGTAAGTATAGGGCCATTGCTTTACAGGGCGGTTGGACCAATGTTCCGGATGAAACCGTTCTTAAACCAGAGATGGTGGACCCTGCTGTCGCTAAGCTGCGCGAAAGGCTGGCGGCAGAAGGCTTCGTTGAAACAAGCGGTTCTTCTGAAGACGGTGAAAACGGCATAAACACAGCTTGGGTTTACGACGATAACTTGGTGAAATTAGTCAAATCTTTTCAGAGTCGGCATGGATTAGAAGCCGATGGGGTCATTGGCGGTAAGACGTTCGCATCGCTAAACAAACCGGTGGAAGATCGAATTAACAAGCTGCGTCTCAGCTTGGAACGTGGCCGCTGGCTTATGCGGGAAGTCGACGACGAATTCGTGCTGGTGAACATTGCAGGAGCCCGCACATATTTGGTCACATCGGATGGCACGCTTTGGACCACTAGATCAATCACAGGGTCAGCCTATCGAAAGACCCCAGTGTTCCGAGACGAAATCAAGTATATGGAATTCAATCCCACCTGGACCGTTCCCGCCTCGATTTTTCGTAAAGACAAACTTTCGCGCATCCGCAAGGATCCAGCCTATCTGACACGCAACAACTATGTTGTTCGGAACAAGGATGGCCAGACAATCCCCGCAAACGCCGTAAACTGGGGGGCGAAGAACCCCGGCGTGACCCTGGTTCAGCAGCCGGGCCCAGACAATGCGCTGGGTTTGGTTAAGTTCATGTTTCCAAACAAATATGCTGTATACTTGCACGACACAAACGACAAAACCCTTTTTGACCGAAACGAGAGAAATCTCAGTTCCGGCTGCGTTCGCCTTGAGTATCCGTTCGAGTTCGCGAGCCTTCTGATGGAGGGAGAGCCAGATTGGAGCCGGCAGAAGATGCAGTCCATTTTGGATAGCGGAAAGACAACGCGCGTTGATCTACCTGAGCCAATGCCGGTTCTTTTGACATATTGGACAGCGTGGGTCGAAGACGGGGTCGTTCATTTCCGCGAGGACCCTTACGAACGGGATGCCCGTATCCTGGCAGCTTTGGACCGATGAGCACGAAATGCGCGGCGCGCGAGAACCGAGTTACGTGCCCAACTTTTTCAGTAGATTGGCAAACGCCGAATTGCAGATAGACAAAACGGCGTAGGCGACGTCAGGGGGATGCATGAGGACTTGGCTGTTTAGAACAATTGGGATTGTCGTACTACTTGTGTTTGCAACAATCGCACTTGTTTGGTTGCTACTTGCTGCGCCGCTATTCTCGGAGATGCGACGTGACCTGGTCGAAAAAGTCCTTTCTGAACAAATCGGACAACCGATTGTGGTTAATGACGATGTAAGTGTCGCGCTTGGACGCATTACCCACATTTACGTCGGTGGTGTGGTTATCCCGAGCCAAACTATGCCGGAAACATCTCTTGCGGAATTGAACCTTCTGGAACTGGAATTGGATGTTGCTGCTTTGGCCAATCGACGTCTGCACTTTGACAACCTCGTCGTTGACGGTCTCCAGGCGAATTTCCTTACAGCTGCTGACGGCACTACAAGTTGGCGAAAAGGCCGACCGACGCCAAAACCTGAACCCGAAAACGCCACGGAAGAGGACAATCAAGAGGCTATAGCTGAGACCGGCGGATCCAATGAGGGCGACCCAGAAGGTAGTGGAATCCTCTCATTCCTGAGCGACAAGAATGTAACTTTCACATCCATTGGGTTGAACATTGATGATCAATCCTCTGGCTTTTCGTTCGTGTTTGACCTCCAGTCTCTCGCTCTGGAACGGGTAGACGAAGGGCAAAGAACAAAGGTCTCGGGGACAGGCTCCGTCAACGGCCAAAGTTTCGAAATCGAGGGTGACTATCCTCATAGTGCGCCGTTTGCGACGCGCGCCAATTTTGGCGAAATGACGGTAAGCTACGACGGCGAACCTTTTTCGGAAAGCGAGGGAGGTGGCTATCGTGCTGTCTTGCAGATGGACACTGGTGAATTCGGTGACTTTCTTGAAGTCATTGGGCTGGAGCGAGTTCTGGAAGGGAATGGCCAGTTGCAAGCAGAGCTTGTTTCTCAGGATGCTCTGAAAATCGAGACCTTTACGACCACCGTAAACCTTGAGGACGGACAGCAACTTACAGCAGAAGGATCGATAGAAGACCTCTACACAGCTAGGGGCGTTGATCTGCTATTCGACGCGCGGCTTTATCCTGAGGGGCAGCCGCCGAACGCAGCAAAGAGTTTCCAGGAGCTGAAGTTCACAGCCTTTGAAATGCACATGATAGGATCACTTGCGTCTTTCGAGTTCGAGAAACTTCTGTTCCAAACTAACGCATTTGATCAAGGCCTGGACGTGATCGGGCCAGCCTCTATCGAACGCATTCGCCGCATGCCCGATGGTCGGCTTGCGATGCTGGGCATCGCCTTACAGGCTGGACCCATTGAGGACCCAATTCTAAAGGCCGACGGCGAAATTCTCGACCTGCTTCAGCTTCAGGACGTGACTTTCGAAGGCACACTCAACGGGCCGGCCAAATTGATTTTGCCAAATATGGATGAAGATTTTGTCGATCAGCTCGGTGGCATAAATGCCGACTTCAGCTTGTCCAATGAAGGAGGGCCTGTTTCGCTCAACAGGTTTAATGCAACCACCTATGGCACAGATATTTGGGCGCTTGACCTCGCGCTATCGGTCAGCGAATTGAAAGGGCTGTCAGGCCTTGATTTTAACGTGGAACTGGATGTCAGCGACGGAGCTAGTTTTCTGACTGCGCTTAAATTGCAACCTGTCGAGATTGGCGCACTTGCCGTCGATGCAGTGACGTCGAAGCAGGGCGAGGACTTCACTGCCTCAATCGAGTTTGAAGCCGGTTCGTCACACCTTCTGGCCGCTTTGGATGCAAAATTTCCCGAGGGCGCTTCTGTAATTCGCGGAAACGTTGCGAGTAAAAGGCTCGATTTAAACGATCTAAAAAACCTGACCGCTACGCTGGACCAGCTTAAAAGCTTGGTAGGCGACGCTTCAAAAGATCCTGAAACCGACGTACAGCCCTTGGTTCTACCGAAGGAAACCAACGTACAGCCCCTGGTTTTACCATAGGAGAAAGGAAAGCCAGCCGATCTTCTGGATGTGCAGCGCGTACTGAGAGAGGCTGACGTTCAGGTACAGATCGACTTTAAGGAGATTGTTGGCCAACAAGGCGTAACTTCTGTTTCCAGCCAATTGTCTGCAAAAGAAGGGACCGTAGATTTTGGCCCGCTCCAGATGGCTTATGGCGGTGGAAACTTCAGCCTACGGGCAGTGATGGATCTGATTGACTCACCTGATTGGCTCTCCTTGTCGGGGTCAACTTCAGGATGGGAATTCGGAGAGATTCTCGATGAACTGGGTATCGGGATAGATGCATATGGGCGATTGAGTGGTGAGTTCAACGTTTCAGGCAATACCGCGTCTGGCAATGCGTTTGTGAATTCCATGCGCGGCACTGCTTCTTTATCGATGTCACAAGGCTATGTCAGCACCAGCCTTCTGGAGTTGGCAGGGCTTGGTATTTTCCCATGGCTGTTTTCAGAGGAACTCCGTCAAGGTTACACGGACATAACATGCGTTGTGGCACCAATTAGCATCGAAGCCGGCCGGGTAAGCTCAGACTCCATCGTGGTTGAAACGGGTTCTGTTCAATTGGTGGCCAAGGGCCAAGTGGATTGGGTCAAAGATTTCATTGCGATCAGGGCAGAACCCCGTCGAGTTGGCAAACCGTTATCCCGTAGCGCGTGGCCGTTTGATGTGACTGGCCAACTTTCGTCACCGAAGTTCAAGTTGGATGTGGGTGGATCCAGAAACAAGGCTCCGGAAGGTGCTGATGCGATGCCGGCAGACAGGCAACCGTGCGTGCCAGACATGAATCAGCTTCAATAGTCGGTCACGACCTAGTTCTTGAGTGGTTCAGGCTGTTCTGCCTGACATGCCAAAACGGCCCCGATGGCTTTTGAGGACCCACTTAGATCAAGTTCTACTTCGGCTCCACTTTCACCAATAATCGTGACGCTTTGGCGCTTGCCGAATTCGGTTACAAACGCAGGGTTGTCGAAAAAGGCGTAACCCCCGGGGACGCCATTTTTAAAAACACCTATGGCTTCGCCTTCAAACTTTGCGTCACCAAAATCGAAGTTCACGATACCGGTTGATCCGTCCTCAATCTGAACCCAGGTCGGATTGTAAGCGGCGAAGAAACCGCCAGCCTGATTGGGTGCGACGCCAATCTCAACTGTCATGTCGTCTTCGAAGGGCTTCCACGCGAGGCAGCCGTTTCCTTTCTCGGGGTCGATCAAAATTTTCCAGTCGCCGGACTCACCCCACGGCTCCATACCAGCGGCAACAGCGCCACTCGCGAGAAGCGTTACTATTGCGGTAAATGTCCAATTGATCATCTGGAACCCCAAAACTTTCTGAAAACTATTGCATTAATCCTACCCATAGCTCTGGATCAATCAAACTAATCCGACAACCTGCAAGGGCGGGGTTTTGTGGACCCAGAGTGGGCTTGGTATTCTTTTACTCCGCTATATGAGCAAGCTTTCCATCCCATTCCTCAGTGGGAATCTTAGGACTTTGCGGGTCAGCCATGTAGGACGGTGTCATAATTTGCGTACTGTTCTCGTTGAACACTTCCACGATGTTTTGGTGTAGATCAGACAGAATCTTAGGCAAACTCGATCCCCGAGACGTGTACGCGTTGATTTCGTAATTGATGGCATAGTCAGCCAACTGTGTCCAAAGTACAAAAGGTTCCGGGCTTTTTCTCAATCCCTGTGTGCGATGAGCCGCCTCTATCAACATTGCCGTGATTTTTTTTGGCGGCTCCTCGTACCCGATCCCGACAGTTGTGTAAACGACAAGGCCTCGACCATCGACTTTTCGCGAATAGTTCACGACCTCTGAGTTCAACAACTGAGCATTTGGAATACTGATCATTTCGTTTTTGATAGACTTGATAAGTGTTTCCATGAGTTTGATTTCGGTCACGTCCCCTATCTTGTCTCCGACCATTATTCGATCACCAACATTCGTACTACGTCGATAGATGACAAACAGACCTGCCATCATGTTTGACACAACCGTGTTGGACCCTAACGAGACCATGATGCCGGCGAGAATTGTCAAACCCTGAAACGCCCGGGAACCTGAGCCCGGAATGTATGGGTAAGCGAACACCAGCGCGATCACGATAACCAAAGCCCTGAACAGCATGTTTGTTGGCGCGATCCAGTGCGCCTCGAAACCTTTGATTTCAAACGCCCCGTTCTCCAGGTTGTCAAAGAACAGATCGAGGCCACGGATCGCAAACCGGCTTACAGCTGCTATAATTACCAGCATGATCAGATTTGGGATGTACCCAATGACAGCCAGCACAACGGTAATCAATGGCTCACTGACGTACTTAAGAAGAACTTGAGCAATGGCCCGGGTTTCCGCGAACGACAGCAATACCAAGGACAGGTAGTAGTAGAGAAAAAACAGAAACAGCACCCACATCAAAGCATGAATTGAATAAACGATGATAGACGCGATTGCCCTGCTTCGTAGGATTGACTTTGTAGCTTCCTCGACGCTTTCCGCTCTCTTTTCCAAGTTGTTTCTGACGTAGCCCAGAAACTTCTTCCGTTTGGCAAAGAAGAAGTATGACACCAGTGCAAACAACGCCGTCCAAGCAACAGCGGCCAAGGTGCTGTCAACGCGGCCTTCGCTGGATCGCGCTTCCCGGTACTTTAAAATGGCATTTTCGATGGCCTCTGCTTGCAGCCCGGCCAGAACTTCAATGTCCATCTGTTCGTGGTCGGCGTCAGCCTGAGTGGTAATAGTGACCATATGGCCGTCGACGCGTACGAGTTGTCCAAATTCAGCCCGGGAGATTTGGATGTCGACCGTTTTGCTCTCTGATCTATCCGCGACTTGAGTAATTCTTTCTTCAATCTTTGCGGCCCTGTCCGTTGCAGGCAATGCGCTGGATCCGCGGACGACAAAAAGTTCATCCCCATCGACAACAACAGGTGCTATGAATTCGGGATCTTCTCGTTCCTGCTGTGGCAGCAGTATTTCTTCTGACTGAGCCGAGGCGACACTGCAAAGAAGCAGAAAGGACATCATCCATATTACTAATGCTCTCATGTCTTTACTCCTTCCACTGGGATCAGGTGAACATCGCGCTGCGGGAACGGTATTGATATTCCCTCTTGGTCAAACCGTTCCTTGGCTTGTCCTGTGAGGTCCCAATAGACAGTCCAATAGTCGTCAGACTTAGACCACGGTCGACAAAAGATATTGACTGAATTGTCGCCAAGCTCACCAACAAATATTTCTGGATCAGGCGATTTCAGGCATAGTTCATGCCTTCCGACCAATTCTTTCAGCACATTGATTGCGTGGGCAGCATTGTCTGAATACGCGATACCAAAAACCAGATCGACGCGACGCTCATCAGATGCGCTGACATTTGTGATTACGTCACCCCAGATCTTACTATTCGGCACAATGATGATCTGATTGTCGAAGGTTCGGATTTTTGTCGAAACGACCGACATCTCGTCAACAAAACCAGATGACCCGCCAACCTGAATATAGTCTCCGGTATCGAATGGCTTTAAAACCATGATCATCAGACCGCTGGCGAGATTGCCTAGCGTTTCCTGAAGCGCAAAGCCAAGAATGAAAGACAAACCACCAAATATTGCAAACAAAGGAGTGACATTCACACCAAACAGGGCAAGTACAACCAGAATGCCGAGAATAAAGACCGCCCAAAACACTGCGGTCGCAATGAATTTCTTAAGCATCCGCGAAATTGTAGGTATCTTTTCAAGGCCGCGCTCAGATAGACGACGCACCACTTTCGCGACAAACATCATAACCCAAACAGCCGCCAAAACACCCAGCCCAGCCAATAAAAGACCAGCACCTCCCTCCCAGGAAACCAACCATTGGAGAGCGTTGTGAAATAACGTCTGCAAATCCGTTGTTTTAAGCACGCCAGTTTTGAGCGCTAAGACATAATCGGTATGCGGTTTCAGGTCTTCTTCGGCGGCACCCTTTAAGGCCCACTCGTTCAAGACCAGAGTGTAATTATCCAAAATTACAGTGCCAGTATCGTTTATCAAAGAAAGCTGTGATCTCAGGTCATCTTCTTGCGCTTCGTTTCCGGCCTGAAGGCTAAGATTAATACGGGCAATTTCTTCAAGTTGGTTGCGAACATGGTCTTGCCAGGCAACAGCAATTTCTGAAAGCTCATCAGTCGTCAGCGGAACAAGCAGTATCTCCAGGTCACCGGCAGAAATTGATTTGTCGGCAACCTCAGTTAAGAGATCTTCTTGCTGTACCGCAGCAGGTTCCTGTTCAGTTGCAGCATTCTGTGCGTACGCTGGAACAGCGTTTGACGTCGATACCGCCGCAGCAAAGAGCAAAATAACCAAACCGTAGATGTATCGCGCCATGACACTAAAGCTCCCACATAAAGACTGAAGAGATCGTAAGGAGACCGGAAAGGTCTGCCATCAAAAATAGTTGGGGGCGACCCACTCACTTGCCGCCCCCGCCCGTTCCGGCAAAAATGCAGCCCGAACGGAAACTACTAACCGGCATGCATCAAAGATTGACCCTCAGTCTCAGTCCTAAGACCAGCGGGTCGTTCGAGTTTGATCCGGGATTTTTCAGGTATTGCACGTCTGCCGTCAGTGCCAGATTGTCGGCCAGGTCCAAACGGTAGAAAACTTCAAGTGTCGTTTGACTGGGCAATCCTGGTGTCGTCAGGTCGGCAACAGTGGCCGCTATGCCAAGGAGATCATCGTAGGTGCCAGGTCGCCACATCAAGCCTGCGTTGACTGCACGCCTGGCCAGCGCACCCCCGCCATTGGACCATCCCAGCCGTCCGAAAATCATCAGTTGGCTGTCGAATGTATGGTTGGCAGAAAGTGTGGCTCCATATGTTTCCGGTACGCCAACTTGTCGGCGCGCATCTGTGTGAAACATCCCCAGATGAACGTTTGTCAGAAATCGTTTTGATTTTTCGGGCGTCCAGCCGATCTCGGCGTATTTGTAGAATTCGCTACCCCCGGAAAACCACTCAATGTCTGTGAGAGACCCATTGGCATCGCTAACTACCCCTAACGCGTAAATCTGGTCCGTTAGATAGCCGCCGACGGTGACGCCAAAACCTGGATCGGGGATTGGCAGCACCGGGCTAAACAGGATCGAATAGTTCGAAAAGGTCGTTCGTGGGTTCACGTAACCCAGAATGTCAGAGTAGTCGCCCGGATCGATCCGACCCGCCACCACTCCTCCGCGGCCGTTTGCGAAGGCTTGTTGCCAGTAAGCTACCGACAAGGTCGTGTTTGTGTCCCCAAACGTGACCGCGGTTGCCCCTTGATACCCAATTTGCGCAGGCAGCGCTGAAGGTGCAATGGACTGGCCCAACCGGTGTCGGTTCTCCAGAATAAAGACAAGGCTACCCGGGTTTTCACCACCCCGGTTTGCCAATTCCCACGTCCCGATCATCCTGAGCTGACCGGATGCAGATTCGTCTTGCCCGGTCAGGCTGTGAGAACTGCGCTGGTATAGCGCCTGATAGTCGAAGCTGAGGGCTAATCCGGTGTTTTCCCGAAATCGACCCAAAGCGTTCTCGGCTGGATCAATGGCACGGTCCAAACCGGGCCAACGCGAATCTTCCAGCCGGCGCAACCTGTCTTGCTCCTGCTGCGCGCTGGCTGATCCCGGACCACCCAACGATACCTGGGCTGCGGCCTCCAGTTTGGCCTGACCAGCGTTTTCCTGTGCGCCAGCAGCACCGGCAAATAGTGCAAAGGCGCTCAATAACGCGGTGGAAAGGGTCGGTCGTGATGGAAGGTACGATCTCTGGTGCGACAAAACTCCAATCACTTTACATCATCCACAGCTTTTATTTCGGAAACACGTTCCAGCGCCGCAGCCATGTCGGCGCTGCTCATCAACTCGATCATCTGGTAATCATCAAGCAGGCCATCGCCGAGGCGGCTAACATAGAAGGCTTGGATAAAGGTAGGGTCATCTGGCAGGGAGACGGTGATGTAGTTCTTCCCGTTCCCAAGTCCCCAGTAATAGCTCAAAAGCTCTCCACCGAGCGCTTCGATCCCGCCCTTCACCGAGGCTGCGCGATCCCCCGGATTGGCGATCTGCATTTCCCAAGCGGTGCTATTGGACGTGCCAATGAACAAAAACGTACGCATGCTTTCGGCGTCTTCAGCTGCGGCAATTGAACCACAGATCGCCATAAAGACGCCAAGGCTGAGATGTTTCACAGTCTTTCCTTTCAGGGAAGGTTTCTTGGCTGAAGTGTGGGGTTATCAAAGATAGACCACCCCACTTTCCTTTCATTCCAGCGTATTCTTGAAGAATTTTCCGTCCTTCATGATGACACGGATGGTGTCGAAACCTTCTTCACGCGGTTCCGCGTCAAACCATTTCGGTTGGGCGCCCAAGACAGAAAGATCTTCCAGCGGGTTGCCATCGACGATCAGGATATCGGCGTAGGCTCCTTCTTGGATCACCCCCAACTGCTCCGGATAAGGATTACGTTGGCCAGTCAGCTGCGCAAGTTCGCCCGCGGTCGACGTAGCGGAGACCAGCATGGCATGATTGCCGAACCAATCAGCAAACTGGTACTTTTCGAAATCGCGATGGGCACGACCCTGATCGAGCGTTGACAGTACTGTATCAACGTTGTGCACGACCTTGGGTTTGTATTTCTTGACAAGTGTGATGAGATCCTTGCTTTGGTCATGTGCAACCGCAAGCTTGATGCCTGCCGGCGTACCCGGTGCAAAGTTGGGGTGCTCAAACAGGATCGGTGAGAATCCGGCGGTGTTGAGCGACCAAAATATCCCTTCATCAGCCATGCGCTTCACGGTTTCTTCTGTGACCATCTGGCCGTGTTCAATGACCTTGACGCCCGCATCCAGTGCCATTTGGACAGTTTCGTCCGTGTATGCATGCGTAAAGGCGTAAGTATCAAAAAAGGCTGCGACCTCTACGGCCGCTCTGATCTCTTCCACGCCGTATCCCACAGACCAAAGCGGGTCCAATTCCGAGGAAACACCGCCACCGACGGTTAGCTTGATTTGCGTGGCCCCATAGCTGAGGTTTCGGCGCGCGGCCGTTCTGATTTCGTCTACGCCGTCTGCAACGACCGCGAGATTTAGTTCTTCCACCTGTGCGACGGGGCCACCTTCTGCCCGGGCACGAGGGCTGCGCCAGTCCGTGTGACCAGATTGTGGGCCGATGCACGCACCGCTCGGGTAAATCCGTGGCCCGACAAGGATATCCTGATCGATCAGCTTTTTCATCGCATCACCTTGGCCACAGGCATCGCGAACCGTTGTGTACCCATCCATAAGGTAATCACGCGCGTTTGCGACCGCCATCGCGCCGACGCCGTCCCAATTCGCATATTCCGCGCCACCAAAGCTTGTGAACAGACCGGTCAGGTTCAGATGGACGTGGCTGTCGATCAGCCCGGGCATCAATGTGCGACCACCTCCATCCACAACCGTCGCGCCAGGCGCGTCGATAGCCTCGGTGGACACTTCTTTGATCAAGTTGCCTTCAACCAGAACGCTGGCGTTCTCGATCCGCGCCTCGTTCACACCGTCAAAGACATGGACGTTAGTGAACAGGGTTTGCGGCTGGGTATCCTGTGCAAACACGGCAGTGGCCGTGATAGCGATTAGGCTCGCGGCAGCGGCTATCTTTGTTGAAATACTCATGTCTTTCTTCTCCCTTAAAATTTAGTGCGCGGGGTGCCGAGGTAAGTTCACCCCACGCGACACTCAGTCGAGTGTGTTCTTGTAGATCACGCCATCTTTCATGATGATCTTTAGATTGGTGTCGGGATCGGACAGCAGCAGGATGTCCTCCAGCGGGTTCCCATCGACCAATAGAAGATCGGCGTATGCACCCTCTTCGACCACACCCAGCGGGCCGTCCTGAAAAGGATTGTTCAAACCTGTAAGACGGTTCATGCGCGCGCCGTTGGACGTTGCGATGCGCAAAATGTCGAAGGGTGTGAAATTCGCTTCAAGCAGGTATTTGAACTCGTCGTTCATCTTCTTGTCCTGCTCTAGCGTTTGGTCCCAGTTGTTGATGAGGTCAGTGCCCAGGGTGTAGAGATCGATCATGCCTGGCGTGGTTTGAATTACTTCAATCATGTTGGCCGCGGCATCCCGCACCGTCTTCCACTTCGCAAACGACGCGGGTGTGTAAAATGCTTCGGCCTGCTCGGTGGAGACCGAGTAGACCGGAGCCACGGCGGTCGCAAACATGATCTGTTTTTGAACCATGACCTCGGCCACTTCCGGAGTCAGAAACGGGATGTGTTCGACGGTTTTCGCGCCATTGTCGATACAGTTTCGGATCGCCTGTTCAGTGAACACATGGCAGGTCACATAAGTGCCCCACTGTTCGGCGGTTTTGACTGCCATCTGGATTTCATCGGCTTGGTACTGAAGCGAATGCAGGGGGTCGAACTCGGACGTAACACCGCCGCTGACCATAATTTTGATCTGGGTTGCCCCGCGGCGCAGGTTCTCGCGTACAGCCATCCGGATCTGATCCGGCCCATCGGCTATAAAGCTCATTTCACTTTCGACCCAATGTGATGGTCCTTGCCCAGACAGTGTGGGATGCCGGTCGTTCAATTTACGGAAGTCCGCGTGCCCGGATGTCTGGGTGATGAAGGCTTCAGACGAGTAAATGCGCGGCCCTGGAAACATGCCGGAATCTATAATGCGAGCGATGGATTTTGCTGGTCCGCCTAGGTCCCGGACAGTGGTGAACCCATTCATCAGGATGCGTTCAGACCGAATTGTCGCGACGCCGCCAAGGTGAAAGGGTGTTATATTCTGGCGCAACCCATCGCTGAGAGGGTTGAACACCGTAAGATGCACGTGTTGATCATGCATTCCGGGCATCAGTGTGCGCCCACCACCGTCGATGATTTGCGCATTGGCGACGGCAAGCGGCTCAGTCGAGACCTCGGCGATCAGGTTATCAACGACCAAAACATTTGCGTTCTCGATCCGCGCTTCGTTCACCCCATCAAAGACATGAACATTTGTGAAAAGGATCGGGAAACTTTCTTCCTGTGCAGCGGCATGAGTTGGAAACAGATGGCTCGCAGCTAGTACTGCGGGCACAAGTATGCGCATCAGACATCCGTTCATCAGGGCTCCTATCAACAAGAATCGCAAAAGGCGCATTTAGGAGTCATTATAGAATTCGAATAACTTGATGCCTGACAATTTGCCGGTTCGTGAAAAATAGTTTTGGAAAACTGCAAGATTTCATAATTTTATTGTGGGAATTTCCTACACTCGGGCATATTGCGAATTTCTGGAGAAGAGATGACAAGAAGACTTGGTAATAACACGGATCAGTCGCTGCCACTCGTCAGGGCTTCAGTTGCGGGTTCGGTTGTCGCAGCGCTTCGCAGCGTAGGGGTCGAACCCGCGTTTGTTCTTGATCCTCTGGGGTTGAACGAAGCGCAGGTAATGGACCCGAAGAATTTCCTGCGCCACGATACCGTCTACCAGATCTATCAGGCCGTGGCAGAAGCCACTTCAACGGATTTTTGCGCACGGGTCGGGCAATCCGTTGACCTTGTCAAATTTCTCCCGCTTGGCGATATGCTGGCAGAAGCCCTTACATTGGGAGACTTCTTTACCAGGTTCACACAAGCGGTTTCCAAGGAATCCAATGCCGTTACGCAATCCCTCTTTGTTGAAGGAGAGCACGCGTATTTCAGTGCCAAAAGGAACTTCCAAATTTCGGTTTCTCCCAGCCAAACCGACGCGTTTCTGACGAGTATATGGATATCCCTGTTGCACCGTGTCCTGGATTTCAGGTGGGACCCCAACCAGGTCATTCTTCGCGTCAGTGACCCGGATGCGCTGCCCGGTCAGTTTCACGGCGTTCGGGCAATCAAGTGCAATCCTCAAGGTTTTTCGATCAGGTTTCCCTCCAGCTGGTTAAGTTACAGACTACGACCAGAGGCACTGGAAAACCCCCCAGACTACAGGGTTATGGATGAAGATCTGGCCGCCCCGCAGGATTTCCTTGCGGGACTGAAAGGCCTAATCAGGGTCCATCTTTCGGATTCAGGATTTGGTGTGGATGAGCTTGCGGACCTTTGCGGCTTTCATCAGGAAACACTGAACAACCGGCTGGAACCTTACGGTCAAACGGCGTCCCAAGTGATCGCGCGCATTAAGCAGGAAGAAGCCGAACGCCTGCTGGCAAAAGACAATAAATCCGTCGGCGAGACAGCGCAAAGGCTTGGCTATGCCGACCCAACCGCCTTCTCCAGAGCATTTCGTAAATGGACGGGCGTATCTCCGGCAGCCTACAAGAAATCAAACCGGAAGGACTAGCATTGCTCCTGAACATCGCCGTCGGTCTTCTATCTGCATTTTTTCTCTTTGCTTCATCCATCAAGATTTTTGGGTGGCAAAAGAAGGTCTTTGAAATCCAGTTGGGCATGTTCGAAAGCTACGGCCTCAACAGGCAGATCATGTTCATCGTCGGATGCGGGGAACTTTTCGGGGCAATTGCCATCTGGTTTCAATCGTCGTGGATCGGGCCGCTAGGAGCACTTGCGTTGCTCTGCACATCTGTCGGAGCGATATTCTGCCATCTAGTGTTCGATACCTGGAAGCAGGGTATACCGGCGACGATAACAGGGACACTTGCGGCTCTTGTTTTGAACGCTGGGTATTCAAAGCTTCTAAACATACTGTAGCAACGGCCACCCGACCGATACCAGGAAATCCCAGGACAGCGATGGAACGTCCATAACGGACCTTTATTCTCGACTTTGCAAAGTCCGCTTTCTGCGCATCGCAGACCTTCGCGAGAATCCCAGGTTCCTTAGGGAGGCCCTTTGCGGGATTGAGCAATGCAAAGGGCCATAACCGCAACGACTAAGCCATACACTGATTGAATTCGTCCTAATGCAGAGAAACGCGCAGCGCAAAACTATGGGCGAACTACGCAAACTTATGGGGTGTGCGAAGTGCTATGCGCAAACCTACAAAATCTGTAGGGACGCGCATAACGCTGCATTCTTATCATTGATTTTATTCAGAAAATCTGGGTGTCTTCGCCCATAATTTTGCACAGCATTTGCGCATAGGTTTGCACGATTTTCCCATAAGATTGCACGGTTCACTATACGCGCTCAATTGTCGATTGTCGTACAGTGGCTTGATCAACTTGAACGCACCATAACTCAGCCAAAAGTGCGTTATTCTTGGAACAATTCAACCCAAAACCGAACAAAACAACTCAATTGCGAGGCTATGGTAGATTCCTTTCAATTTAGCTCGGCTCGGTTGGTTTAGATAAAAACTATTTAACATCGGCAATTCGACGCATGGGAACAGACGGCAGCAAGCTGTTTAAATTCTAGGGATGCGTCTCATTAAGACTGCATAGGGTGATTAGCCATCGACCATCTGGTTGTCGCTCAAGCACATTCAGCGAAACGCCTTCACCTGTCGTGCCTTCGCTAAATTCTGCAAGACACCAGCCGAGTTCGCCGTCTCGACCTGCACTAGAGACATTGATTTTTTTGTCTTCTCCACCTTCCGCGACCCACTCTGCATGTGTGTCTTCAATAGCTTGCCTTCCAATGGAAGGTGGGCCGAAGGGAGAGTACATCTCTGCTTGCGCTGCAAACACGGAAGCGCATCCATTGGCGTCCCCTTTTCGGTAGCAGGCGACATAGTGGTCGAATACCTCCTGGCACTGTTGTTTGAAGGACATACAAACACTCCTAATTTCGCTGTCCTAGCATCAGGTTCTGCAATTCTACTGTCAAATCAACCTCGATCAGATTGTTTGCGTCGCTTCTACCTAGGACAAACCCGTCTTTTGTTTTGCGCCTGGGAACTGACATTTAAGCAAGATGCAGCATTTGACTCTTTGGGCTCAAGTAGACAATCGCTGTACAAGGCATAAATGACTGCTATGCGGACAAAGCAGGCATTCGAAGGCTGGTCTCGCGACCCACAAGTCAACTATGACCGGAGTTCATCTTGCGATAGTCAGAGGGCGTCAGCCCCGTCACCTTCCTGAATGCGCGGCTGAAGTTGTTTGCGGTTTCATATCCTAGCATGGATGAGATACCGGAGACTGTCTCGCGCGTATCTGTGAGGAGTTCCTCGGCCCTTGCTACCCTAACATCGTTGACGATTTCGCGAAAACGAACCCCTTCGCTTGCTAACTTCCGTTGTAGTGTGCGAACGCCAAGATCGAGCGAACGCGCGGTGGCATCAATCGACATTTCCTCCCGATGAAGTTGTTGCCAAACCACCTCTTCGACTTGTCCTCGAAGTGTTTGGGGGGGGCCGCCCAATCGTTCACGAGAAATATCTCCGACAGTTGTCGAGCCGCCGCTAAGTTTTTTGGGCGTGGCTTCGGCTCGCAAAGTCGATGCATCAAACTCAACCCCAAGCCGGGTGGCGTTCCAGATTACAGGACAAGCGTAGGTGTCTTCTGCCTCGACAAATCCAGGAACCTTCGGGAAGTCCAAGAGCACGGCCGATGGCTTCCAGTCGTTTCCTAAATACGCGCGGAATATGCTCAGAAAAACCCCAACGGCCGAGAAACCGATGTCCGGATACGCGAAATGCGAGCGAAGTCCAAAACGATAACAGTAGCGCGCGCTAGTGCCCGAAGTTTCAAGCCACGCGCGATCCGTGGACGAATGAAATGGCATGACGGCAGAAGCTCGTATTAGCGCTGCCCCCAGCGTTGGAGCAAAAAGAACGTAACTCCCCCAGGCGCCGTAGTCAGCGACAGTGAGATATGGTGACCACAACAATCCGATGTTTTGTTGTCCCGAGGATCGTGCGGCTTCGTGCACAAAGGTCGCCAAGGCATGCTCCGAGATGTAACCGCCTCTTTCCTCAATGAAGTGAACAGGAAGATCGGCAGAGTCAAAAGCACGCAACAGGCGTCTTTCCCCAGCGGCCTCAAGCACAAACTGGGGCATCGCGCCCAAGGCCTTGGCCGAAATCATCGGTGGTAGGTTCAATCCGTCAACCCGCTTGTTCGCCCGCGTGTCGTGAAATGATACGCATCGGCTGAACGGATGTGCAAGCTTTCCACAAACAGCAGGGAGCATTGCGCCATGAAAATACTTGGGCCATCACGCAGCGGTTTGTCGACGCGTCTTTTTGGCGTGGCGCTTATTGTGGGTATTTCTTCCTCGCCAGTTCTTTCCCAGTCTTTCAATGACACGGGTGACATCCTTGCACGATCAGCCGAAGTCGAGGACATCGATTACAAGATCATGGTGCAGCGCGCCACTCAGACTGCAATCTGGGGAATGCCCGCCGCTGGTATGATCGATTTTCTGAAGGGCATTCGCCGCGACCTCGGTGGCGACTACAACGACATCATTTATCTCAATAAGCCGTTCGATTCCAAACATGGGTTTCTTACGGCTAACGATGTTACGGCCTATGCTTGGGCTTCAATGACCTCGGAACCCGGTCCCCTTGTCATTGAAGTGCCCGCTGCCACCGAAAAGGTGAACTACTTCGGTACAATCGTGAATGCTTGGGATGTTCCTATCGTGGACGTTGGTCCCGATGGTTTCGACGAAGGTGCCGGCGGCAAGTACCTCATGCTACCCCCAGGCTACGAAGGGGATATGTCCCTGGAGGAATTTACTGAGGCGGGATACCTTCCCTTTGAAACAGATACCTACGAATATGGTTTTTCGTTCCGGCCAAAACTGACGAATGGCGGAACGGACGCCGATGCGGCCGAGTACGCTCAGACGATCAAAGTGTACTACCTGTCCGAGGCCGACAATCCGCCACCCAACAACTATCTCGAAGCGTCAGAAGTGCCGTACGACTCGCTTCCATACTACAACGAGACATTCTTTCAGGACCTGAACGATTACGTTCAAAACAACCCGATCCGTCCACAAGACAAGGTTATGGTGAATTTTCTGAAAGATCTCGGGATCGAGAAGGGAAAGCCTTTCGAACCAAGTGAACTTCAAATGCAGGCAATGAACGAGGGATTGTTGCTCGCGTACGCCTCGATGCAGAACTACTTTGTGACGCCCGGGAAAGCCATGATCCCACTTTGGGTCGACGATAGCGGCGAGATGAGGAGCCAGTGGTTGATTTGGGATTTCGCGGATGGTCAACCCGAGGCTGGTTTCCCCTATGAGACTGAGACCGAAGTCCTTGTGGATGCGCGTGCGGGCGGCAGTTATTTCTGGATTACATACCTGCCGAAACAACTGGGCGGAGGTACATTTTATCTGACAGGCCTGCGCGACAGCGACGGGGAAATGTACGATCACAATCAGACCTATAAACTGAACGTCCCAGCGGATACACCTGCCGACGATTTCTGGTCCGTGATTGTTTATTCGATGGAGACCAAGAGCTTCATTCGGAACGTTGATCCTGTCGGTTTGTCCGAGCGCGACACTGATGCGATGCAGGCTAATGAAGACGGTTCTTACGACATCTTTTTTGGACCAGAAGCACCGGAAGGCATGGAAAGCAACTGGATACCAACCACAGAGCCGTACTTCCTTTTGTTTCGTCTATATGGGCCGCAAGAAGGATGGCTGGAGAGTGGCTGGATGCTGGGCGATCTCGAAAAAGTAAACTGATCAAAACAAACAGTAATTCCCAATGGAGCGAACAATGAAAACAAAGTCGTTAGCTGTGCTGACTGCCCTGGTACTCGCATCGCATTCTTCAGCTCAAGAATTCAAAGCCGACGTTCCTGAGAATGTTCTTACACCAGACAAGGTCGAGACCCAGACGCTTGGTGATCTGGAATTCTTCGATGGTATGCCATCACCTGAGACGGTGGAGAAGGTCTTCGACAACCTTGATCTGATCAGAGCAACGACGGCTTTCCTGGATGGTATGAAAATCGCTTCGCTTCGAGCTATGTTTCAGGGGTACGAGGACTTAGGCGTCCATCCTAATGACGTCGTGATTGCAGAAGACCTGCTGGACGCGCGATCCATCTGGCTGACGCCCAATACCACCACAATCTACATTGGTTCGAATGTCGATATCTCTGATGGCCCGATGGTGATTGAGGTTCCGGCAGGTCTGCTTGGGTTGCTGGATGATGCCGCGTTTGACTACGTGACGGATATCGGGGCGCTCGGCGCGGATAAGGGAGAAGGTGGCAAATACCTACTCTTGCACAACGATGATGAAACTCCGGTGCCCGACGGGTTCTTCGAGCTTCGCACCAAGACAAACGAGCACTGGTTGTTGCTGAGACGCTCACCGGACGCAGACGGAGATACAGCTGGGCCCGTTGCCGAGATCAAGGCGGGTCTGAATGTATATCCGCTTAGTGAAGCAGATAATCCACCCGCGGAAACTTTCCTGAATATCTCAGGCGTCCAACACAACACCGTTCACGCGAACAACGAAGACTTTTTTGAAGAGATCCACGTCGCGCTCGAAAACAATCCAATTGGTGCGTTCAGTCCGGAAATTGTAGGAACGTTTGCTTCCATAGGGATCAGGAAGGGCGAGCCCTTCGAACCCGATGCCCGTATGCAGGCCATTTTCAAGGAGGCAGCAGCGATAGCAAACGCCACGGCGCGAGCGATTACGTATGCCTCGCGCGATCCGGGAGTTTTCTTTTATGAAGACCGGCAATGGAACTCACCGTTTCAACGTCAGAGCTATCTGTTTCTTGAGGACGGTGCACGCATACTCGATGACCGTTCATACTTTTTCTATATGGCGACGGGCATAACGCCTGCGATGACCTCGCCACCGGTCGGTACGGGGTCTGTCTATGCGATGACGGCGCGAGACAACAACGGACAGTACCTGGATGGCTCAAAAACCTACAAGGTAACTCTCCCGGCACCCGTTCCCGCGAAAAACTTTGCGTCGTTTATGTTGTATAGCGGACAGACACGGTCGATCCTTGAAACTGACCTGGAATCCGGTGGTATCGACTCTAATCGACCGGGGATAAAACCGAATGAGGATGGGAGTACCAGCATCTATTTTGGCCCGGAAGCCCCAGAAGGTTGGGAGAACAACTGGGCGCAAACCATGCCCGGGCAAAGCTTCAACGTGATGATGCGCCTCTACGGACCGCTCGAGCCTTGGTTCGACAAGACCTGGCGTCCTGGTGATCTGGAACTGGTAGAATAAAGCGACAGCCGCGACTATCGGGCGACGCTACTTTTTGGCGTCGTCTTGCATTTTCTTCGGTGTCGGTTTTGGGCTCAAAGCGGTCGTCGGCGGCGGCGTGTCAGAATGGCGGTCTGGACAGTCTTACAAGGGAGCGTGGTGTGGGGAATGGACTTCTACCGCGGATCTGGACGTACTAGGCAACGCAAGGAGCGTGCCAACGGATCGAAGGCAAATGTTGTGATAGCACGACATGCTTCACGCCTGTCCTAAGCGGCGCTAGTCTCCCGTCATAGCAACGCTGAAAGGAGCCGCCCAATGTCCCTCTTCTCTAAACTCTTCTGTGGTGGTGAAAAGTCGGAGCCGGAGCCAGTCTCTTACAGAGGGTTCGAAATCTTTCCGGACCTGATGCCCGAAGGTGGCAAGTACCGCCTTCTAGCCCGTATCGAAAAGACCATCGGCGGAAATCGCAAGACCCATACAGTGATCCGGGCGGATGTTTTTGAGACCCGGGATCAGGGCGAAAGCTTCAGCATCGCAAAGGCGAAACAGGTGATCGACGAGCAGGGCGAAGGCATTTTCGATTAAGCAAACAGACAGCCTAATTTATGCGATGCAATCGACGGATGGTTCCGCAAATTAGACATCCGCCCCGATCTGGCGAAAGAACGCTAAGCAAGCCAAGCAGTCATTGGAAGTCTTAGATGCCCGATACATGCAGCTGCAATCTGGGTCCCAATTTCGTCTATTTTACAGCATGTGCTACCCTGTTGCATTTATCGTATGCAATTGAGGGCTGAAGATATGTGGAACATGGAACAGTTTGTAGCGGACTGCCGGACCGCAGTAGATCAGGACGCGTCTCACAAATCGGTGGCTGAGGTGGTGGACCGGGCGATGCGCGATCCCGCGGGCGTGACGCAAGCCTTGGGAGAGCCGACCGAAAGCGGTATCTTTCCCATTTACAAGTCAGGTGATCTGACAATCGTCAACGTCGTATGGAAGCCAGGAATGACCATAATGCCCCACAATCACGAAATGTGGGCCGTGATCGGTATTTATGGTGGCCGAGAAGATAACATTTTTTGGCGGCGCGTAGCAGATGACCCTAACGGACGCATTGAAGCGGCGGGGGCTCGAGCATTGTCGACGGGTGAATATGCTCCGCTTGGTAAGGACCTCATTCACTCGGTTACAAACCCTATCCCCAAGTTGACCGGAGCAATCCACGTATACGGCGGGGATTTTTTTGAAGCTGAGCGAAGCGAATGGGATCCTGAAAACCTGACGGAACATGCCTATGACATGTCGAAGGTTCGCGCGTTATTCGAGGACTAGTTTGCAGTTTGACAATCTACGTTGGCAATGCCTTAGGCACGTTCCGTCTATACGTCAGGCTTCGCTGATAGCCGATTACTATCTCGTTGAATTGACACGGGGTGATGATCTCGGATTATGGACAGATGAGCAAATTACAACGCCCCCCGAAGCCTCGGCCACGCCCATTTCTTCCTAATCCGGACCGCTACGAGCAAATGGTCTATCGCCGTTGTGGGCAGTCTGGCATAAAGCTACCCGCGATAAGCCTTGGGCTATGGCACAACTTTGGTGGGGATACCCCGCACCAGACAAAGCGCGATCTCTGCCGCACTGCTTTTGACTTGGGTATAACGCACTTTGATTTAGCAAATAACTATGGCCCACCACCGGGATCGGCGGAAGAAGCATTCGGTGAAATTTTAAAAACTGATTTCGCAGGCTATCGGGACGAACTCATCATATCTACCAAGGCAGGGTATGATATGTGGCCGGGCCCCTATGGGGAGTGGGGATCACGAAAGTATCTTGTGGCCTCTTGTGATCAGTCGCTCAAGCGGATGGGGTTAGAATACGCAGATATCTTTTATTCCCACCGTTACGATCCAGATACCCCTCTGGAAGAAACTATGGGGGCCTTAGACTATATAGTGCGCTCTGGGCGCGCACTTTACGTCGGAATTTCTAGCTACAACTCGCAACGAACGCGCGAAGCGCTGGCCATCTTGAAAGACCTTGGCACGCCGTGCCTGATTCATCAGCCGTCGTATAACCTGCTCAACCGTTGGGTTGAGCGGGACGGGCTGTTGGATACGCTTGACGAATTGAACGTGGGATCGATTGCGTTCACGCCACTTGCCCAGGGTATTTTGACATCGAAGTATCTGAACGGCATTCCCGAAGACAGTCGTGCGACCCAAGGCAAGTCTCTATTGGACGGCATGATCAACGAACGTTCATTGACGAGTGTCAGGGCTCTAAACGACATAGCGGCGTCACGCGGTCAATCATTAGCTCAGATGGCGCTTGCTTGGGTGCTGAGAGGTGACCGGATTACGACAGCCCTTATTGGCGCTTCGCGACCTGAGCAGATCGTGGATTGCGTAGGTGCGGTCCAGAATTTGGAATTTACCGAAGCGGAACTCGCTAAGATTGACGAGGTAAGCTCGGAAGAGGAAATCAATCTCTGGGCGCGATCCTCGGAAATTGAGTAAGATTGTTGACCACTGATTTTTGGTGCTAGCAGGTTCTTCTGCTTAATCGCATGGCGTTTCTGCTTTGGGCTCGAAGCAGACGTTCGGTTAATTCCGCTGAATGTCCGCCTTGCGGACCAAGCCGCCCTCAGATGGTATCGCTTGCATGTCTGCGTTACATTGGAGCGGTCGTCGCCTAGAACAGCTTGCAATTCTATCGCGACGGAAACCCGAATAGTGGATGTCCATGTCCGACACAATCCTAGCTGCTGAACCAACTATCCGCATTATTGCCTTCCTATCCGTCCTGGCGGCGATGGCACTTTGGGAAGTGGCCGCACCCCGGCGAAGACGGGATATTCCGCGCGTTATCCGATGGACAAACAACCTTGCGCTCGTGGTGCTCGACACCGCCATCCTGCGGCTGACCTTTCCAATCCTCGCAGTTGGTCTCGCAGCCATGGCCGAGGATCGCGGATGGGGGCTCTTCAATAACATCGAGGCGCCGGTTTGGGTTGCCATCGTGGTCTCCATGCTGCTTCTAGATCTCGCAATTTATCTTCAGCATGTGATGTTCCACGCCGTACCGGGGCTTTGGCGTCTGCACCGGATGCATCACGCCGACCTTGATTTTGACGCGACTACTGGCTTGCGTTTCCATCCGGTAGAAATCCTCATCTCGATGGGGATCAAGCTAGCGGTCGTAGCAACCTTGGGGCCGCCCGCTGTCGCCGTGCTCCTTTTCGAGGTGACCCTGAACGCTACCGCGCTCTTCAATCACGCAAACATTGAATTGCCGCGTCCGGTGGATCGAATTCTCAGATGGATCGTCGTCACTCCAGACATGCACCGAGTCCACCATTCAGTCGATCCAAGCGAGACCAACTCGAACTTTGGCTTTAATCTACCGTGGTGGGACCGACTTCTAGGCACTTACGTTGCGCAACCCAAGAAGGGGCACAAAAGCATGGAAATCGGCATCAAGCAGTTTCGCACACGCCGAGACCTCTGGCTCGACCGAATGCTGATTCAGCCGCTGCGCGGCCCGGCGAGCGGAGGTGCCCTCGACGCCGCGAGCCAACAGATGCGATCTTCATCTGTCTCGTCCGGGCAAACCAAGCTTGGCAATGACCAAATAGACCAATAGCGCTGAACCAAAGACTGCTTTGCCGCGCTTGAGTGTTATGCGCAAGGCTTTAAGCGTCGGCAGAAAAGTCCGCAAAGTGGACATACATCGCGATATTGCAAATGACCGCGTGGAGCCCATACCTGTGTAGTTTGCCCTCCGCGGCGAATGTCAGCTTGTCCCAGCTGTTCTATGCTCATGCGCTGCTTCCTCGTGCCGTTCCTCAAGAGCCTGACGAATGATCTGGTACGAAGATGACAAGAAGAGGCTTGCCATGATCGCAGCAACTATTAGGTCAGGCCAACCTGTTGCCGTGCCCCAGACGCCTAACGCGGCAATCATAACAGCTACGTTGCCGATGGCGTCGTTCCGCGAGCATAACCAGACTGATCGCACGTTGGCGTCTCCATCCTTGTAGCTAACAAGCAAGAATATGGCTCAAGTTCACTCGAGCGCTCGGCAATGGACCTCGCGATCAACGTCGTGGTGAGGTCCATAGCAACCTTCTAAGCCGTGGCCATGCCAATTGCCTTGATGGTGCCTGCCCATGCACCCTGACAATGCAATCACTATGACCAAGAATGCCGCTCTGCGCGGGTGCTTGATCCAACAGTTCTGTTCCATGTGCAAACCAACCTAGTAACAATCCGGCTACCTTTGCTTTGACGCAGGTCAACACCCCATTGCGGCAGCTTCCAAATAGCGGCAGTTAGTCTATCGTGAACAGCTCCTGTTTTTCAGCAACACCGCGCAATCTGTATTGCCCCAGGGAAACAAGACTTGGAATGGAGCCCACCAAGTCGCCCGCCACCTTGTCGGAAACAACAATGTTCTGATCAAGCGCACTGCACATGCCTAAAATGCGCGAAGTTGTGTTTACCGCTGGGCCGACCACTGTGAAATCTAAGCGAGATCTACCGCCGATGTTGCCGTAAAGAACATCGCCTGCGTGCAACGAAAGAGTGAAGCCGGTCGTTGGCAAACCATCCGCTTGCCGTCGTTGGTTGAGTTCCTCAAAAGTATCTCGCAACTCCGCTGCCGCGTAAATTGCGACGCGGCGAGCGTCCGGAACTTGATTGATATCGAAGATGGCAAGCATTCCATCTCCCATGAATTTCAGAACGTTACCGCCATTGCGTTCGACTACGTCAACAGCTTCCGCGAAGTAGTCGTTTAGCAATTCTATGATTGAGTCCCCCGGAAGCGCCTCTGACAATTTGGTAAATCCTTGCAGGTCAAAATACCAAATCACCGCTGAAATAGTTTCCGATGAACCTCGGGTGATGTCCCCGGAAAGAACGCGCCTACTGGCGTCTTTGCCCAGATATGCGGCTGTAATGTCTTCAGCCATCAATCGGTTCGCCCCACATTTCAGCGTCAGGCAAAGTGGAGATATCAGTTGACGCAAACCATCAAGTTGCTCGCTCGTGAAGCCCCCGTTCGCGTCGGTTGTCAATGAGATTATAGCACCTTCATAGGCCTGCATTGGATCGACTGGCGTAGTATTGTCCTGAATAAGGAAAAACCGTTTAACAGCGAAGTAGTCAGTTGCACCGCGCTCGCGAAGTTCGTCGAAGATCGGAAAGTTGAGCGCGGGTTCTTCGACTGTCAGATCTTGTCTGATCTCTTCAACGTTGTTTGCCAAAAGATAATAAATTGGGCTTAGAACGTATTCCTCAGGCGCATCCGTTCTTCGGACAAAGTTCTCTCGCTCATGACCGCCATCCCTGTGCCAGCGAAAAGCGACAGTCCCAATCTCGGGATGATGAGCGCGAACAGTGATGTTTGCTCTTTGAAGCGGAATTCCTGCCGAAACAAGACGGTTGCAGAATGCTTCAAGCCAGAGCTCCACAGGCGCATTCTCTAAGCCCTGTTGAACCAGCCAATCTGCTATGTCCTGGATGGCGGCAGTCAGTTCCCAGTTTTGGACTAAAGGAGCTGCCATGATGTCCTCTTAATGAGCTATCTGAACAGTTGGCTCTTAGTCTAATTCACTTCAAGGACACATCAAATTCAATTCTCCCACTGCGCTTGCAGCCCTAAGGTATATGCTGATCTTGTGGCGTATTGCACGCGCGACACTTGGGCAATGGTCGCAATTCATCAGGAATTGCTGGCGATGTGAGCTGTGGCGCATACCGCAAGACTTTTGCGACTGAGCTCTGCGGGGTATCTGTGTGATCTGTCGGCGTTGAGGCAACCGAAATACTCAATCTTGCCACTCCAACCGATACAAGACGTGGTGACCGCGTAGACCTTTCAGAAGTCTGGGTTCTATTTCAGAAAATGAGAAATCGGTTCGTCCTCCGACCATGGCGCGAGTCGCATCTGAAACGAGTATCTCGCCTGCCGCACCAACCGTGGTTATGCGTGAAGCTTTGTTGACCACAGTGCCAAAAAAATCTCCACGAGATTGCACGACATCGCCAGTGTGAATTCCAATCCGGACACCGAAAGACGGCTCCTCGGAAGCCGATGCAATGGCCTTCTGAATCTTGACAGCGGCCGTTAGCGCTTCCTTCGCGGACGGAAAGACGGACAACGTTCCGTCTCCAAGGGATTTCACGAACTGGCCATGATACTTTTCAATGATCGCCGCCAAGACTTGGAAGTGGTTTTCGATCAGCACCGACCAACGCTGATCGCCCAACGCCTCCGCCAACGTTGTACTGCCTTCTACATCAGTGAAAAGTACTGAAGCCAAACCTTCGGTTTGGATCAGCTCGGGTCCATCTTCGCGCGCAGCATCAACAAGTTTTTGGATGGCCAGTTGCTCTTTACCCACGAGTTCAATATTTGGAGTTGGCACTGAAGCGTGGCGATTGATGATCTTCCAGGCTGCTCCCTCCAGGACAAAAATCAGAACGGTGCGGTAAAAGACGGCTTCATCAAAGCCGACAAACTGAATCTTGTGGACGAAGGATGACCATCCCGTCTCTCCGTTTTCGAAGGCCTCAGCTTCAACTTCTTCGAAAACGACGGGAGCGGGGATCTCCGCGAAAAAGCCGCTAACCCCATCGCGAACTGCTTGCCCGCTCCAAAACTCTCCTTCGCCTGTCCCAACAAACCGTAGTTCATCTGCCTTCGACAGAAAATCCTGCAACTCGTCAGTATTCTTTTTGGTTCTGAGTATTTCATACCAACGCCTCGAAACTGCCAGCAGTTCAGGTGAGGAACGTATCATCACAAATGACTCGAGACGCTAAATGGAATGAGACTTACAAGGTCTTGCAACCGGGATCTCCATTTTCGAAAGATGCAGGTCAATGCTGCCGCTGAGGTTTGGTCAGATCAAGACTTTTGTATTTCTCCAAAACGGAGCGCATAAGACGCAGATCAAAAGACGCACGTCGGTTCAGAGCGAACTATCGACGGAGTTTCTGAGTTCGAGTCCGGATCACAGGGTATCGAATCGTTTCGCTGTCGGAGAGCTACTCGGCGCTGCACTGACCCGCAAAAAAGGATGCTTCAGTCTTTTTGGCACACGTTAAGCTAGAAGGTTCCCAGAACTACGCGGTGAATTTCGAAGTGCAGCACACTCCGTCTTGACATAGCGATACGATCTGGTTCAGCTTCTGCTCATGACGTACACACGCATCCACTGCCAACGAATATCGGCCTGAGGTCGATAACCCACGCGAAATCCGTGGGAGGCAGCATTGGTATGCGGGCGAGGCTTATATCCTTGTAATTGCTCCAGATTAGAGTGCACGAGTCGGTTCGATTCCGACGCCTCCTACCATCCTCAGGAGGTGTCCGACATGGCGGACGAAGTTACGAACGCAATTGATTTCAACGACATCAAGCAATCGGTCGAGGAGAGCCTCGGACGCGCACCCGAAGGCTGGTCCTACTTGGTCACGACGCTCTTCACAGAGATCAAAGAACACTGTGATCAGAAGGATGCCACCTACCCCTTCATCCTCCAGATCAAGGAGAAGCTGGGAGAGCTCCGCATCTACCACAGGTGTGATGATCGACACATCCAGTCGATGATCACCGCCACGATTGCACGAGCAAATCGTACCTTTGAGCGATGCTCAAACGCTGCTGAGACCCAGCTGTTGGACGGCTGGTACACGACCCTGTGTTGTTGGTGCGCGAATGATGTCGCGAGCAAGCGCCACCCTGAAAGGAAGAGGCTTTGGGGCGGTCAAAAAAAACGTGTTCGAGATCGAATGGCCTGCGGTGTTGCGAATATTACCGCCAGATTGACCGAACGGATGACCGTAATCTGTGCACCGCGTGCGTGAAGAAGGACTGGTGATGACCGCCGAACAACAAGTGATCTTCAATAAGATTATGGAAGCCTACGATGATGAGGACTACGCCCGGAAGCTCATGGAAACGGGCTCGCTGGCCACAGGTCATGTCCCTCCGATTGCCCTTTGCCTGATCCCGGGAGGGGTCTTCCATCTCAACCAGCCCAAGTTATGGAGAATGTGACTGATGGATGATGTCGAAAAGAGCTGGAAGGAATTCCGGGAAAAGGTTCGAGGTGTGATCGAGGACCATGGAGCTCAAGATGATCTCCGCTCATTTGACGCCTGGTACGCCGAAGAGATGCGTTTGGTGATGGCACACAACTACCTAGCTCCGCACGTCTCTGACGTTACATGGTCGACCGAGGGTCTGCATGTCGAGTGTGATGACCGCGAAGTGGTCGACCGTATGATGACTGCTATGGCGGAGGTTTCACACGATCTCAAAGAGGCGCGGGCCCGGAGGTCAGTGATGGGCAGTGTTGTCGACTGGAATGATATTCATGGAAGCGTCTTCAAGCAGCTTGGTGAGTATCGTGCCGGGTGGGCGGAGCAGCTTACGCTTGCACTTGAGAAAGTGAAGAGGTTGATCGACGAGCAGCCCGACCTGTTTGGTGATGAGCACCCGTCCATCGTTCAGATCAAACAGAAATGGGGAGGCTTGCGCGTCTATGAGGGCCCGGGCTGCAACCAGGCTACGAGTGAAGAGATTCAATGGCGTGTCGATCAGATTGAGCAAACCTGTGAAGGTTGTTCTAATTCTGCCCAACGCCAGAGCATCCTTGGGTTTGTGACGACGCTTTGCAGCTGGTGCTACAATGATGCTCTGCGGCGGCGATTTGAGGGCGCCGAAGAATCCTGGCCCAACAGCCTGAGGCTGGACATTGTGGAAAACTATCCAGACCTCGTTTCTCCGGATTGCGCATCTCTTGTTCCTGCTGTCGGAAAGGGCTGGCTCGTCATGATTTCGCAAGCACTCCACAAGCTTTCCTTCAGTCAGGATTTCAGGGCACTGGACCCTGGAACTATTCAGATCTCAGATATTAAGAAAGGCCAAGATGGCAAGATTTCCATCGGTTTCAGTCGATACCACGATCTCATTCAGGAGTACGCTGACTGGATGGAATTTCGATGCGGTGTGACGTGTGAAGAGTGTGGCCACGTTGGTGACGTCGTTCGGACAACCGACAGGTCTCAAGCGCTTTGTTCTCACTGTTACTGTACTCGGGAGAAGTCTGATGGGTGATGACGACGACGTTGAGGTGGACGAAGAGACGATGCGTTTGCTGAAGCTATTGGAAGCTGAAATCGCGGCCGGTCGAGCAAAACTAACCAAGCCGATCAGCGCAGATGAGATCCGGGCACGCAAGATTGCTGAGCCGAAGGGTAAGGCAGATGAGTAACGAGACTACAGAAGAGGAAAGCCCCATTTTCGTAATCTGCGAGACTTTGGTGAACGGCAAACTTCGAGAGATTGAAGGAAAGGAGATCACTGTAAAACCAAACAAGATCTTAGTCTTGACGACCAGTGTCGAGGATGTTGAGTGATGACAGATGATTTTTCAGAAGAAGAGATCTTCGAGCGCCCGTTACAGGATGTTCCTCTGGATGACTTGATCGCAGAGTTGCAAGCTCGTCGCAGAGAGGGTCCGGAGGTCTGGCTTGCATTGCGCAAAATGATTTTCAAGCAAATCGCCGATTTTGCACAGCGTCCGACCGATGCGCCCAAATGGCGGGATGAATGGGTCAAAGAGAACAACTGGAATCTAGTGACTGACGACGATGATGTCGAGATCACTGATGGCAGCGGCAACGTGTTCGACGACCTCGGGATCGAAGACCCAAGGAAGAAGACTTAGTGATGGGGGACGAGCATTTCAGCTTGATCTTATCCGCTGTGATCATTGTCGCGTTGGCGATCTACGTCAGACACATCGTCTACACCGCTGGAAAAGATCGCGAAGTCGATCCAGAGCGAGTGCAAAGGATCATGCGAGATCTGGACTACAGCCACCTGGACCGAGTGATGAACCGGCGAAGGAAGGGGTAGCGGGATGTTGAAGGTGGTTGTCTATGTTGGTGATCAAGAGGTCGCCCGAGCTGTGGCTGAGAACGATTCAGAACTCGCGGACGTGTCCGATTACAATATCCGGATGAACGAACGTGCTGCCGAGCGGTTTGGCATTCAAGAAAAAGGTCTCAGCGGCCGGATTAAAGGCCACCCTCGAAATCAGACGGTCTGGAGGCTCGTCCGCAAGATCGCAGACCTTTGGCTTGCGGGGACCGGCGCGGGCGAAGAAAGCGTTGAGGCAGAGCTGCTGCCGATGATCCGCAAGTCAATCCGCGAACTAGATGAGAGGGTCGAAAAGGAAACGAACCAAAGCGAAGATTGGAATGCTGTGATCAAGCAGATTTCTGATGACGAGCCTTTTTCCCTGGGCTTCTACGCTGACAAATTTGAGTCGTGGACAGCGGACGAGATTGAAGCTCTTCGATGTGATGTGGTTGAGACAGCCACAGAGGAAGAACTAATGGACGAGGTCGAACGCCGGCGAAGAGCTGGTCTACTGCCCAAGGAGGCCTCGAATGATGGCTTCTCAGATATGGTTGATGATCTCTGGGGCAAACTCGATACAGACCCAGACCGCTAGTACAGCGTACCTGCCGCCTTTAACCAATATTTGACATAAGAAGTCTATGGCGACTGTCATTGTAGTAGTGCGTGCTTCTTCTAAGCGCCTCTCCTGCTAGGAACCAAAGCGCCCCGGATAAGCATTTCCCCAGCACTGCTCTGCGAAACTATGTACCACCGGTCTCTACTATGAGCATGGTTGACCGCAACCAGCCCAAACCGGACATTCGCAACAAGACTTTGCAATTTCCGAGATCAGGACAAAGCGGTCGATGACGAGAAGCCTAGAGTTTTTAAATTCCAGTATCGAAAATCGAAGGGCGCACGGCATCCTCTTACCTTCGAACAATAAAGTTTTGGCGAAGAACAACGTACACTGCTCAAATTGAATTCAAAAAACGCTCTATTTCCACCAGGGTTTTAGGCCAAGCAGGATCATACTCTGGCATTGTGTTGTTTGCCGTCTCAATGCCAATGAAGCGTGCATTCTCGATGCCGGAGGCGAATATCCTACCTTGTTCAACACTGTGCATCCTGTCTCGATTAGCGTGCATGACTAAAGCTGGGCAGGTGATCTGCGGAAGCAGGTCGGTTACGTCGACTTCAGCGACCAGCGGTCCAATCTTGAGCCAATCCTGATGGTCCATTGCCACTTTCATAAACTCTGCATAAGCGCGCTGGTCATGCGGGCTTGCAGTTGGAGCAAATGACTGGGCCATCAAGTCTCTTGCAGAAGGATATTCATCGTTCCAGCCTTCGAGGCTCATATCCATCATAGCTTGCCCAAGCGCGGCAATGCCGGGCTGTGAACGAACCGCAAGTCCTTGTGCGAATCCGCCAAGTAGAACCAACCCCGAAACACGGTCAGGATTGTGTGCGGCAAAAGCCGCGGCAATGGTTGCCCCAAAAGAAATGCCAAACAATGGCACTTTTTCGATCCCAGCTGCGTCCAGTACGGCCTCAACATCTTCGACGATGCGATTTAGAGATACATCCTGCACGCCCCTCTGGGACAAACCATTGTTTCTACCATCAAACCGATAAAGGCAGTGATTTTCAGAAAGCAGCGGCAACCACCCGGCGATGGTGTTCATCGTCCAATCGTATTCCAGATGCCTAAGCCAGTTTGGTGTGACCAGTAACTTTCTACCACTTCCAGTGGATGTCCAGGCAAGCGTTGTACCGTCTTTTGATTTTGCAAAGCGGACGTCTTGAGAGCTAGCCAGCAGCTTGTTCTTTGCGCGTCTTTTGTCACCATCTAAATCAATAGAGTAGGCTTCAACTGGATTTGGAATTCCCTTCAACCGTATCGAGCTTTCTGGTCGCAAAGCAACCGCCAGCGAAGTTCCCGCAACTTCAGCAGCTGTCTTGCTGACGAGACAACTTCCAATATGCGCGCTGGACTCAAGGCGCGACGCAACATTCACGGCCTCTCCGAACAAGTCTGTGCCATTTGGCATTACGTCGCCAACGTGGAGACCTCCTCGAAGTGTTACGTCTTCATCTCTCATCTGATTGAAAATCTGGCTGGCAGCATTAATTGCGTCTGTGGCTGCAACAAACTCAACCAAAGCACCATCTCCCATCAGCTTGAATATTCGTCCTTTGTTTTCATGGACCAACGGTCTGATCACATCGTCCAAAATGCGTTGTAGAGTGTTCAGCGTGGTCTCAGCATCCTCTGACATGCGCTTGGTATAATCGACGACATCGAGGCTTAGGATCGCTGCAATTTTCCGCTTCATCAGTCGATGTGATCCTTTTAGCCAAACCAATTCCTCTGAACCAAAATTAACAGACGAATAGATTTTTGTGACCAAAACTTGTGCCTGGGCATTTTGCTAAGCCTGCAAGTTCCCAAACTTGCGCTGAAACACACAGCCGAGCAAAACGTCTTATTGGCTGCCGAAACCTAGAATTAAGGTGAATGATTAACGCATTTCACGTCGCTAACGAAGGTTCACTTCGAAATATCCAATCTAATGGTATCAGTCCGTAGTTCTTCTCATCTGTGACCGATGGCAGCCCGAAGCGGAACTTCCACTCCGAGCTTTGCAAAATCTAACAAGCGGACGGCAGCTACCATTAGTGTGAATGGCTTGAAGGTATCGAGCATTCGCCACGGCGACAATTTAAGAAAAAAATGACTGCGAGAAACAAGGTGGCTGAAACTGCTCTCTGACAGAAAACAGGCGTCCCTGCACACTTTCGCGCAATTCGAGCTTAGCCCAAGGTGTTTCCGGTGATGAAGGTGTACGAGCTTTCAACCAGTTCGATGACGACATCCAGCTCTTCGGGTGTGGTTGGAGTATAGATCATGACAAAGCCGCTCCACCCAGGACGTTGCTTGGCCCAAGGGTGAGCTACGGCCCAGCCAGCCTCAATTGCCCTTCGCGCCATTTCTGGGTCGAGCGAGGCGTGCAAGCTGCCATCAGGATGCATGTGCGCAAACTCAAACCCACCGACGATAGAGTTCGGTTGGGACAACAACATATCGGGATCAAGCTGAAAGCCAATCGCGCCAGGTAATGATATGCGTGTGGGGCCAAGTATGACCCCCGGGAATTGCGCAACTCGCTCCAGCAATAGCTGGGCCAAATCGGCATTAATTTCGACACCAATCTGAGTGTGCGGCACGCCGCTTGTTGTTTCAGGACGGGGCGAGATGCGCTCCGGCAAGGAGCGCTCTTGCGCGGACGCCATCGAGCACATCAATGTCACTACCGTCACAGCAACCGCCAATGTTCTCAGGTGTACATTCATCGTGTTGACCATCCGCCAAAATCAAAGATTGAGTGCTCAGCGCCGTATCGGTGCCCCTGCACGCATCATTCAGCTTTTAACGCTTCGATATTGATCAAGAGCTCTATCTCGTCGCTCACCGCAGGTGCAAAGGCCCCAAGTCCGAATTCAGACCGCACGATAGTCGCCGTGGCAGCCAGCCCCAAGGTCGGCGTGCCCTCTTTTGGGCCAAACGGGTATGGCGCTGACTTGTTAAGCGTTGTTTCCAGAACAACAGGCTTGGTGACGCCATTCATGGTCAAGTTGCCAGAAATATCCGCGGAATTGTCCCCGGTCACTTCAATGCTGGTTGAGGCGAATGTGACCACGTCACCGTCGCTCGCGCTGAAAAAGTCATCGGACATGAAGTGTTGCAAACGGGCATCCCAGCCCGTGATCATGGATTTTACAGGCATAGACACTGTGACAGACGACGCAGACGGATCATCTTCGTTGAACTCTATCTCGCCGCTAAAACCTGAAAACATTCCAAATGTTTCTGAGAACCCGATGTGGTCGTAGCTGAACAATACCTGGCTGTGTCCAGGATCCAGCTCGTAGGTGCCACTCTCGGACAATGCGGTTGTCGCACCCATCGATAAGAGTACCGCCAGCGGGGTTGCTGCCACTTTGAACATTGATACGCTCCCATTTTGACAAGACTTGTTTGCGGAATTGAGTATTGAGCTTTAGTTTTTAGCTAATCACACTTATAGAACAAAATGTTCTATAGCGCAACAAAGTGTTCTACAGGAGGGGCGATTGAAAGAAGATCCTAGGCTGATCGCCACACGACAGACTGCGATTGATGCGGCGCAAAGGATACTGAGGGATGAGGGCGTGTTGCACGTAACTCATGGCGCAGTTTCGAAGGCAACTGGCATTTCGCGCAGTACACTTTACAGGCACTGGCCAGATGCGCGCTGTCTGCGTGATGCAGCGTTCAGGCGCATCGCAACACCGCCGAACATACCACCCAAAACCGATGGCCCGCTGCGATCTGACCTGCGCTGGTTACTCGGCGTACTGATGGGAGCCTTGAATGACACACCATGGGGCCAAATCGCGCCTCAGGTGGTCGCTGCTGCGTCCACCGACGAAGAAGCGCGGTTGGTGATCACTGAATTCATGAAAGACAGGTTCGCAAGCGTTGAAGCAGTATTTGCAGCCGCAATAGACCGCGGTGAGATCGCCACGAATGTTCCGGTTGAACAGCTTATAGAACTAGCAGTCGCGGCACCTTATTTCCGCAAGCTCATACGTCACGAAGCACTGGACGAGGATTGGTTGGATCGACATGTTGATCTGCTTTGCAGTATCGCGAAAACCAATTCGGGACAGTGACCATCGCCTGACTTTGCAATCAAAGCGACCTGCAACAGGCGCGAGATTTCGGCAGAGCAGCAGATTAGATCAAGAGCATATCCAGCTAGTTCCCAATAGCGGTTGCTCCAAAAGGTCTCGGCAAAGACTCGCAATGATCGTTCTTCGAATTTTGCAAAGTCCGCGTTCTGCGCATTTCTGTAATTCGGGCAACGCGCGGCATCGGCCAAAGTGGGCTCGATGCGGCCATTCTCCACGGCTTGCATGTTTGGCAGGTCCAGCCCAATCCGGACACTTAATCCAAGACTTTGCAATTCCGACTTGCGGACAAAACTGACCTTGGCGTCTACACCTTCGCTGACGCAGGATCCACCGCACTGGCAGCAACAGCTCTTCCCTTCAACAGGGAAAATCGCCAAAGCGGCCGTTCCACAACGGGCTTTGGAGCTCCTTGATCGCTCTTTGACCAGACGGCGCTCTGGCATGGAAACAAAGGGGCTTGGCTCAGCGCATAACCAAAGCTAGCGAATAGGCGTCAGGATCATGAAATTGGGCTTCTTCGCGCAAGCAGGGCGAAGACAGGCAACATTGTTACGATCCAGACCACGCTATAAATTGCGGATGGTATGGCATATTCGCTTAACCCATTGGTGTTAGGCAACAGCAAAGTGGCAATTGCGATTCCCAAAGCTCCGTTTTGAACGCCGGTCTCAATTGAAATCGTCTTCGCCTCGATGTCTGTGCATCCGAGCATCCCTGAACTCATGATGCCAATAAACGTGAGTGACGCACCTACAACAAAAAGTGCGGGTCCAAGCCTAAGGTAGTTATCCGCGACCACCACCCAGTTTGAAATGATAGCGCCTCCGATGACCATCGCAAAAAGTAGCATAGAGACCTTGCTAAAGATTGGTTCGACCGCAGCTACAATTCGCGGCGCCAAGGATCGCGCGATCACCCCGGCTAGGATCGGTGAAGCTGTTAAAAAAAACATTGCTAAAGCCGTCGAAGAAATGTCGATAGCGGGCGCAGTTGCCCCCATGAACATCTGCATCGAAAACCCCAGGATGAGCGGTACGGTAACGACACAAGTCAGACTGAAGACTGCTGTAAGAGTAACGGACAAAGCGACATCCCAATTCGAAAGCTTGGTCACGATGTTACTGATCGCCCCGCCCGGACAGGCCGCTAAAATCATGATGCCAACGGCTGCCTCAGCGGAAATTCCAAAGATAAAAGTCACCATCAAAGCGATGCAAGGCAGCAAAATGATCTGGTTGAGAGCGCCGACGCAAAAGGCCCGTGGACGTCGTCCGATACGTTGAAAGTCAGCCGCTGTGAGTCCGAGGCCAAGGCAGAACATGATGACAACAACTGCGAGCGGCAGCAGAACAGATATGAAAATTTCGCCCATCTACCATGACCTCTATGGCTGCATGCTTCCGCACGCTTTCGGACGATACCGTTCAGAAAACCTGATGACGAGTGTTATCAGTTTGGCGCATTTATCCTCAAGCGCCCGAAGATCGAGGCTGTCTCTATTTATTATACCTATCACAGGGTTGGACGATCTGGCGTGAAAGAGCTTTCCAGTGCTAATCTCACTGTATGGCAAGTGTAACTTACGCATTCGCCCGCGCGATGGCCAACGCCGCCGGGATGACGCTAAACGACGATGGCGCCCTGATTTCGAATGGCGCTGTCGTGCTGCGTCTACCAGAAGCTCAAGACGGCCAATTGGCGGATGATGCGTATTTCGATCTGATCGATTGGATTCGTGCGCAACAAGCGGACGAGGCCGCGTTGGTTGAGGCCTATGCGAACGCGATTGCGACCGATGATCTCGGCGTCCTTGGCCTAGCCGTAAAGACAGCTCCGACCTTGCGGCAATCTTTGCAACGGATCGAGCGTTATTTTCGTCTCGTAACGGACACCGCAGTTTACAGACTTGATGAAACCGGCGATCCGGTCCTTTGGATTTTTGAGGGACAAACATCACATCGCGCTGCCTTGGAGCTGCGCAACGAATGCGCGCTTGCGGCCTTTGCGAGGAACATGCATCGGTTTGTGGGTGATGGGTTGTCGCTTGCATATGTCACGTTTCAGCATCCATGCAGACAAGAACCAGAGCGTTACGCCGAATATTTCGGGTGCCCGGTTCGATTTGGGAGCGCCCACAACGCCATTGCTATGCGCCCTGCTATGCTGGAAAGCGAAAATCGTCTTGGCGATCCGGGCTTGTCAGATTTCATGACGAAGCACCTGGATGAGGAGTTCAACTCTCGCGATGAAGACACCTCACTGAGCCAAGCAATTGTCCACCGGCTTACACCGGCCTTGAGTAACGGCGCGCCGCAAGCAGCGCATGTCGCACAAGAGATGGGAATGAGCGAGCGCACGCTTTACCGCAGGTTGGCCGAAGAAGGGCTGACCTATCGCGACGTTCTTGGTCAGGCGCAAGTTGCACTTGCCCGTGACCTGCTCCGTGACGGTAAGGCTTCCATAGCCGAGATCGCCTTTATGACCGGGTTTTCGGAACAGAGCACGTTCAGCCGCGCCTTCAAGCGCTGGGTTGGCCAGGCTCCGGCACGATTCAGGCAGCAAGCGACCTCCGACTAGGCACACACCTCAAGACCACATGGCAGGTTCGGCCAAAACCTTGGCAGGGCGGGCCGATACCTCAATCGATGTGGTGCATAACTTCTTCTTTGTCAGATCCACCTGGGGCGCTGCCGAGTAAAGCAAACCCATTTGCCCCTCTCAGACAAAGGAAATTTGCAATGAGCAATCATGACCACAAACATGGAGCAAGCTGCGCTTGCGACGTCACGCCCGAACGCGTTGATATGGCGCGCCGGCGACTCTTGCAACAAGCCGCCGGTGCGGCCGCGGCAGGTACAACAATAGTGGCTGGCGGGCAGGCCCATGCCGCGACCGACGAAGCACGCGCCTACTATGCTGACCCGGAAAATCCAGGCCTTCCCCAAATCGACATGACCATCGAGCCGGGGCGTACTGCGCTTGTGGTGACCGACCCCCAGATTGATTTTTTGTCAGAGGACGGTGTGACGTGGGGTGTCGTTGGCGAAAGCGTGACCGAACAGGGCACGGTCGACAATATCGAACGGCTTTTCATTGCCGCCAAGGCTGCGGGGATGCCGGTCTTCATCTCGCCCCACTATTACTACCCACATGACCACAAGTGGGAGTTCGAGGGCACTCTGGAAGCCACGATGCACAGCATCGGCATGTTTGACCGCCTGGGACCGCTCAATTTGGACAACTTCGAGGGCTCAGGTGCCGATTGGATGCCGCAATACAAGAAGTACATCGAGGATGGCGAAACCATCATTTGCTCGCCACACAAGGTTTACAGCCCTGCTCAGAATGACCTGAACCTGCAATTGCGTAAACGCAAGATCGACAAGGTTATCCTCGCGGGGATGTCGGCGAACCTTTGTACGCAGGCGCATCTCTACGAGCTGCTGGAGCTAGGCTACGAAGTCGCTGTCGTTCGCGATGCCACAGCCGGGGCTAAGGTGCCTGAAGGTGACGGGTATCTCGCCGCCATCATCAACTTCCGTATGGTCGCCAACGGCGTCTGGTGGACCGACGACGCGGTTGAGCGCATTGGCCAATCGGCCTGACCCAAATCGATCTTCAAATTTGATCCTGACATCCTGAAAGGACATATCATGACACGCATCTTTACATTTCCCGCGCTTACAACAGCGTTGACTCTCGCCCTGGCGGCGGCGGCATTGGCTGACGATGAATACAACGTTTCGAACAGTCTTACCTTGACCGGGCAGCCCCTCGGCATGCATGGCGTCGATCCTGTATCGATGTTTGAAGCCGAAAAACCCGAAATGGGCAACGCCACTTTTACATCGGCCCATGATGGAGTGGACTACTATTTTGCGTCGCAGGCAGCGAAAGCCACATTCGAGGCGGATCCGACGGCACATCTGCCTCAATTCGGCGGGTTCTGCGCCTTTGGCGTCTATGTAGGCAAGAAGCTTGATGGCGATGTTCGGTATGCCGATATCGTGGACGACAAGCTCTATCTCTTTGTGAATGAGGAAATCTTCAAGAAGTACCTTGAGGACAAAGAGACCGTGATCCAAGGCGCCCATGCCAAGTGGGCAGACATCCACCACACGCCTGTCGGCAGCCTTTGATCGAGGAATTTGGTGGCTTTTGCCGGTCGGAGCCGCCGCTGCCTCTCCCCTCCCCAAAAGGCCGGCATTTCTCCAAGACGCCCTGTCCGCAATGACAATTCGCGTGTGTCGAAAACTCTTCCCAAAGGAAACCAGACATGACTGATTTTGAGACATATACAATCGCCTCAGCCCCTGATGCCGCGAAACCAATTCTGGAAGCATCGCTGAAAGGATATGGTTTTGTGCCCAACCTTTACGCGGCCATGGCCGAAGCGCCCGCGATTTTGGAAGGCTATACGACACTTGCCAACATCTTTGGAAAGACCAGCCTGTCAGAGACTGAGCGCCAGATCATCCTTATGACTAACAACCGGTTGAACGGGTGCAAGTACTGCATGGCCGCCCATACCACTCTTTCACAGATGGCTGGTATCCCCGAAGACGTGATCGCAGCGTTACGCGGTGGCAGCCCTATCGCCGACCCCAAATTGGAAGCACTGCGCAAATTCGCCATCGTGATCAACGAAAGCCGAGGCTGGCCCAGCGACGCACAGGTCGAGGCGTTTCTGACGGCTGGTTACACACGCCAATCTATGCTGGAAGTCATCCTCGGCACAGCGTTGAAAACCCTGTCGAACTATACGAACCATGTGGCGGACACCGCGTTGGATGATGCCTTTGTGCCAAATGCATGGATCGCCTCGGTCGCGGCAGTGGCTGAATAGCGCGACGCCCGCCCATTTGTTAATCTTGCTTTTGGACCTGTGTTTTATTCCCGACAAGAAGGGGATCTGATTTTAGACGTCCGACAGCAAAGTCAACAAAGGTGCGCACCTTCGCAGACACGGTTCGTCCCTCTTGATGCACAAGATGGATGGGGACTTCGGGTGGTTCATACGACTTTAGAACAGTCTTGAGCCGCCCATCTGCAATGTAGGGTGCGACTTGATAGGACAGAAGCCGCCCGACACCATGACCTTGCAAGGCCAACTCGATCACAGCGTCATTTGTGTTCATGCTGATGCGTGGGCTCATGCGTTTGGTGACAGTCTTTCTGCCCCGTTGAAAATGCCATTGGGCCGATGCATTCAAGGCAGTTGAATTAATGATTGCATGGCAGGATAAATCATCGGGCGTATCTGGTTCGCCATATTGGTCAAGATATTTACGGGAAGCAAACGCGACCTGCCTCACCGTACCACACCTGACAGCCATCAAACTGGAATCAGCGAGGTTGCCAATTCTGATCCCGACGTCGAGACCCTCATCAATCAGATTGACCACTCGGTCCACATAGAGCGTGCGCGCTGAGAGCTTTGGATACAGATCCAGAAATTCGCCCAAAATTGGAGTGACGAACATACGGCCAAACAGGACTGATGCAGTAACACTAATTTCCCCGGTCGGTTCGGTATGGGAACCGACAGCGGCGCGCTCGGCCTCTTCAAGGTCAGCCAGAATACGTCTGGCATCCTCAAAAAACCTTTGCCCGCTATCAGTCAGCATCACTGAGCGCGTTGTGCGTACAAAAAGACGTAGCCCGAGGCTGTCCTCAAGCATAGAAACCATTCGGGTCACTGTCGGTGGTGACATGTTGAGGTCGCGGGCCGCAGCAGCGAAACCTTTTAGTTCGGCGACCTTCACAAAGACTTTTAACGCGTGAAATCTGTCCAAGGTATTATTCCATATTTTTGAATAATATATTGCCAAGTATCCAAATTACGCAACTTGAAAGCTCCAATTAACTTCACCTCAGTCCCAGGGCATCGCCCAGGCCGAGATGGAGAATTCAATGGCACGACCCTTTGCAGAGATCAGCTTCACGCCCTCCGTTCGCGAAACGCAGGCCAAAAACGGGTCAGCTAACGGCTACGCGAAGTTTCTGGACGGCACGCGTCAGGAGGACTCAATCAGCCCGGTCGAGGCCAGGTTCATCGGGCAAAGAGACGGCTTCTATCAGGCAACAGTCTCGGAAACCGGCTGGCCCTATGTACAATTTCGCGGCGGACCAGCGGGTTTTCTGAAAGTGTTGGATGAACGGACACTTGCCTACGCCGATCTCCGCGGCAACCGGCAATATCTCAGCACTGGGAATCTGCTGGGCAATGACCGAATCTCGCTGATCCTGATGGATTATCCCAATCAGCGACGCCTCAAGATCTGGGGTCGGGCGAAACTCATTGATGCCAATGCCGATCCGGCGCTGATGCAACGCCTGAGTGAGCCGGGCTATCGCGCTCATCCTGAGCGGGCGATTGTGATCAAGCTTGAGGCGATGGACTGGAACTGCCCGCAGCACATCCCCCAACGCCTGACCCTTGAAGAATTTGAAGATTACCTCGTCCCGCTTCGCACTGAGCTGGAAGCACTGAAAGCTCGAAACGCAAGGCTCGAAGAGGCACTGGGTAAGCAAAACTGACCGATATCAAGCCCCGCGCGTTCAACCACGCACGCCGTAACCTGAAGAAAGGAAACATCCATGTCGCGCAATCTGAAATCCGTCCTGAGCGCCAGCATTCTCGCACTTTCCATTGCTGCGCCATTTACACCGTCGCCAGCAATCGCCGCAGAGACTGGAATTGAAGTTACGCAGGCTGTCAGCTTCCGCACGGAAGAAATCGGCGACATCGCTATCGCCTATCGTGAAGCAGGAGATCCAAACAGACCTACTGTCCTGCTGCTTCACGGCTTTCCGACCTCATCACATATGTTCCGCAACCTTATCCCTGAACTGGCCAAGCACTACCACGTGATCGCACCCGATTTTCCCGGATTTGGAGCGTCGGAGATGCCAAAGGCCGAAGGCTTCGAGTATTCCTTCGCGAATATCTCCGAAATGATGACATCGCTGCTCGACCGGAAGGGAGTCGAACAGTACTCGGTCTATTTGATGGACTATGGTGCCCCGGTTGGTTTCCGAATGTTTGCGGAACAGCCCGAGCGGGTAACCGGCTTCATCATTCAAAACGGGAATGCTTACGAGGAAGGGCTGCGCGAGTTCTGGGATCCAATCAAAGCCTATTGGGCCGAGCCATCGCAAGAGAACGGCGACCAGCTTCGTGGATTCCTCACTCTGGATGCAACCAAATGGCAGTTCACCCACGGCGTTAAAAAACCGGAACTGATCAGTCCCGACAATTATTGGCATGTCCAATACCTGCTCGACCGCGAAGGTAATCAAGAGGTGCAACTTGAACTCTTCCTAGACTACGGCACCAATGTTGCCGAGTACCCAAAATGGCAAGCGCTGTTTCGGAAGCATCAACCCCCGGCGCTACTGATGTGGGGTAAGAATGATCACATCTTTCCGGTCGAAGGCGCCTATCCCTATGAACGCGATCTGAATGATCTCGAGTTTCATCTGCTCGATACGGGTCACTTCGCGCTGGAAGAATATGGGCCCGAGATTGCGGCGCAAATGACCGCCTTTCTGAACCGCATCACCGCCGCCAGCAACTGACGTAAAACTGGCCGCACCATGCTCAAAGGTGCGGCCGACGCATGGAGAAAACCAATGAATACGCAAGCAAATACTGTCAGACAGGTAACGGTTGAAATCGTACACGGCTTTGTCGACGGTGGCGCCGGTGGAAATCCCGCAGGCGTCGTCCTGGAAGCTGATGAATTGGGCGAACAGGATATGCAAACCGTCGCGGCAAGGGTTGGATTGTCCGAAACGGCCTTTGTGTCGCAGTCCAAGACAGAGGGCTTCAAACTGGATTTCTTCACACCGAACAGGCGCATCGCTCATTGCGGTCATGCAACAATTGCCGCCTTCTCTCACCTTGACGCGCTGGGCCGGATTCCCAATCCCAACACCTCGAAGGAGACAGTTGATGGGCCAAGGCGCATACTAATGAAAGAGGGTGCCGCCTATATGGAACAGCTGGCCCCAAAATACGCGATACCAGAGGAATGGGTGGAAAAAGGTGTAAGCATCGACGATGTACTGAACTCCCTTGGGATCAACAGACATCATCTTGATCAGGAAATACCACCGGTTTTAGTCAATACCGGTAACAGTTTCATTGTCATCGGCCTCGCTGATGCCGATGGTCTTGCCAATGTGAAACCAGATTTTGCCAAAATCACGCAAATCAGCGAACGACTGGATTTGATCGGCTACTACGTCTTCACAAGAGACCCATCGGCGACCGACCGAGACGCTACAACCCGCATGTTTGCGCCCCGATACGCGATTGAGGAAGAAGCCGCGACGGGGATGGCTGCGGGGCCCTTAGCATGTGTATTGCACGACTTTGTCGTATCATCTCAACGATCATTTCAAATCGAACAAGGGGTGTTTATGAACCCGGCGAGTCCGAGCCTGATAAAAGTCGATCTGGAAATCGACAATGGAACAATCTCCGGCCTCTTGGCAGGTGGTTTCGGCAAGGTCATGTGCTCGCGTCGAATTAGTTTCTAGCGTTGCGCTCGCGGCGAATGGCTGGCTTGGCGGGCTGCACCGCAGCAACGACGCCCATCGGGCCACGTCCGAATTGGGCCGTCCGCTGAATTTTGCAAAGTCCGGATTCCTGCGCATCGCTGACCTTAAGCAATAGCACCCGCTTGTCATGTAGCCTACAGCCGCCATCTGAGAAAACTACGGCGGAAGTCCGCATTCCGCTCTTGACGTAGATCATTCTTGTCCACTTTGGGTTGGAAGCGGCAAACTTCAAGCTTCACGGAGGCCACGTCTATGGCATGGGACCAACCAAAATTTGCGCTGTGCGCAATTAGCTTTGCATTCTAAATTCTGTGCGTGGCTTTTGCGCACAATGTTTTGGGCCAAAGATGCAAATCTTTAGGCGAAATGCAAAGCTTTGGGCGCACCTACATCTAGTGTAGGTGTGCGAAGTGTTATGCGCACACCTACACCTGGGGGCCTACCAGGCCCTCACTAATCAAGTCCGGGCGCTAGAGACCTTGAAGTGGGTTTTCACCACACGCAACAAGTGCTCAAAGTCACCTTGGACGGCGTCCTCCAGAAAAGTCTGAATTTTGGCTTGCTCGACTCCGGCGCTTTCGGCAGCGGTCTGTCAGCGCGCAAGTACTTCAAAGGCGTTTGCGTTTGTTTTGGGTAGGTCGATGGTTGCAAGTTTTTTCATGTCAAATCCTATTGTAGACTACCGGGCAACCATCGCGGGTCGAACTTAATCTCACGTATAGAATTGCGGATTTTTCCCCCCGATCCATAGAGGGTTCTAGATTTAACATAAGTTGCGTTTGGAGCGTTTGCACCTTGGTCAGTCAACCACCCGCCGCACCCGAAAAACGGTCAGTCGAAAATATGCCGTCAGCGCCAGCCATGAGCCCAATGGTTTAAGAGCTTCTCTGCGCACTGAGGTCAGCAATGCGCAGGAAGCGGACTTTGCAAAGTCTCGTTAAGGCACCAAAACTGACTCTTGTCGCTATCTCGAATGCAGCAGGACAATTTCCTTAAAAACGGTCGTTAGTCTTCTGTGCTACTGACCCAAGCCACCTTCAAGTTTGGATCGAAGAGCAACGGATTCACCTGCACTTGCCAAATTCTAAGCCAGACAGGCTCAAATTCTCTGTTGTCCGCCAAAACATCAAGGCTTGTATCGTGTGTACTCGAAGTCCAGATACACAAGGCTTACGTTTTTCTTTTTCGACCTGCTGTCTCCCCAATTCGGCGTTCAGTCTTTCGATTCAGACCGACCACGCCGAGTCGCCGCAATGATGCGGGCGGCAAGTATTAGGAGAGCTCCACCATGGCAAATGGCACAGTAAAATGGTTCAACTCGACCAAAGGATTTGGCTTTATCGAGCCTGAAGATGGCAAGCGCGACGTATTCGTGCATATCTCGGCACTTGAACGTTCCGGCATCAGTGAATTGAAGGATGGCCAGAAGGTTACCTTCGACATTGAAGCAGGCCGTGACGGACGCGACAACGCTGCCAATCTGGCACTCGCCTGACCTTTTTCGGGCACCCTTTCTGGGTGCCCGTTTGCACACTGGGCTACTATAAGCTGTTGGAGAACAAGTAAGTTGCAAACAAAAGTCTGGACGCGGGCGCTCGCGCAATACCGTGTGCCTGATGCGAAGCGCAGTATTTAAGAAATTGCGATCACTGTTGTCCCCTTATTCGCACTATTGGCCCTAGCGTGGACGGCTTCATCTTTTAGCGTCTGGATCGCAATATTACTGACCATCCTGAATGCCGCATTTCTGTTCCGTATCTTCATCATTATGCATGATTGCGGTCATGGATCATTCTTTAGAAACCGCACTGTTTGCAATTGGACAGGCCGGGTTCTTGGTGTTCTTGCCCTGACACCCTATGACGTTTGGCGGCAAAGCCATGCGATTCACCACGCCTCAACCGGTAACCTTGATCGCGCGGTATGGGTGACATCCCTACATTGACCACTGAAGAATACTTGAAGCGGAAGTGGTTCGGGCGTGCCGCTTATCGTCTGACCCGGAATTCCATCTTCCTGTTCGGTGTTGCGCAGATCTATACATTCTTCATTCAAAATCGTTTACCTCTTGGTTTCATGCGGTCAGGCTGGCTGTACTGGGCCAGTGCAATGGGAACAAACGTCGCGATTGCAGGGTTATTGGCACTGGTTTTTTGGGCCGGAGGCTTTGATGTGTTGGCGTATGTTTTCCTTCCAACCATGATTGTCGCATCGTCACTTGGTATTTGGCATTTTTACATTCAACACCAGTTTGAACACACGACCTGGGATCGGGAAGAGAGCTGGAATCTTCAGAACGCCGCATTCTATGGAAGTTCTCACTATGCCCTGCCTGACATCCTGCGTTGGTTCTCTGCTAATATAGGCGTGCATCATGTTCACCACCTCGCCAGCCGAATACCTTTTTATCGGCTAAACGAGGTTTTGCGTGACCATTCTGAGTTAGAAAACTGCCAGCGTATTACTCTGTATGAGAGCTTTCATTGTGCTCGATTGCATCTTTGGGATGAAAAAAGTCAACGTCTGCTGACATTTTCCGAGGCTTTGTCTAACGCCAATTCCAATAGGCATTTAGTGCAACCTAGCGCGTACCAGATAGGCTTCGACCGTATCACCGCCCAAGGCGCGAATGGCCTCTAATCGGTGAAGGCCTTCAATCAGCACGAACCTCTTGTTATCCGCGCGTATCTGAATAGGCGTCTTCTGGCCGTTCTTCAGGATATCATCGGCCAGCGTCAGGACTTTTTGCTGATCAAGTGTTTTTGCACGTTTTATAGGTACATAGATCAATTCAAGCGGATATGGTCTTTTTCCCAACATAAGCTACGTGTGCAACCTTTCGTGCATTTGTCCCGGTTCGGTGTTCGCTTCAAAAGCAGGCGCTGGAACGTACGTCATAGGACTGAACGAACAGCATCACGCAGTTCCTGATGCATAATCCAAGTCGCGGGCTCATCGTCACTTTCGATGTGAGAAAACGCCAAGACCTGCGCAGCGCCATCATTTTGTACCGATCCGGCTTCGGGAAGTTCGAGTTCCAGATATTCTGCAATCAATAGTCCGATTTTTTTGAAGACCTTTATGGATGCCTCGCGCGATTTGTAACCGGCTGCCTGAGACAAGTGACCAATGGTCAGACCGTCCTTGCCTGCGATTGTAAGTGCTTTGAGCATTGTGACCTGCGCAGGGGTGAGCCTGATCTGGCGCAATGCCTCGGAATATTCTCTTTCACTGGGAACGAGGGTGCCGGAGTTTCCCTCCAAACGGCGTTGACTGCTACGCTTCCTGTCTCGTTCTTCGAGAACTTCTTTTAAGGCTTCAATGGCTAATGCCGGCGTTTCGCCAACAGCATCGGCAATCATTGCCTGCGTTTTAGCTGGTGGCATGGGAAATGCTCGTGCAACACTATTACCGCTCAGAACGCCAGCCTTAATCAAGTACTTTCCAAATTCTACTTCAATCACTCCTGATACGTCAGCGTTCCGCGACTTACGAACACTGCGGTCCTGAAATGCTCTTTGTTCCAAACCACGAGCTGACATATTGTAGTCCGGAAGGGTTACTTGAGGGGCATTTTTGCGCATCAGAAAAACACCACAACAATTACCGCCGTGACAAATACCGCTATCGCGATAAACATCTTTACATTGTAGGACCAGCGATGCGCCCTTTCCGCCTTGAGCCTTTTGCCCAGATTTTCGTCAATCGAGTTATGGTTCACGGCTTGGTCCTTCCGGATATTTCAGGCGGTATTGATTTCCACCAACCTATTGTCGCGGCACATTTTCGGCGCACTTGTCATTCTGTCTCGTGAACGGCCGATTACATTCCCAACCGTCACCTCTTCGATTTAAGTGAGCGTTGAAAGGGACAAAGATCGCGACACACCTGTCCTGGTTCGCGCGAAAACCACGCTCACACTTCCATCCAGAATATGTGTCAGACGCGAGGTACGCGTGATCGGGAACGATCACAAAGTCACAGCCACCTTCCGTCGCTTTGAACCCTCTCAGACACACCCAGCCATCAGCGCTTCGCCTGTCAGATAAGCGCCCGTTCTCGGGAACATCTATTGTAACGCACTCCCGGCCCTCTTTGCGAAAACCCCAGTGGCAATGTGCTTCCTGAGCACCAAATCGTGTTTCGACGAACCCGTTTTCAGGCACAAACACTTCTTCACATCTATCTTCGACACGTTGGAACAAGCGATTGCACTTCCATCGATCTCCGGTCGATGCAAGATAGGCATTCTCAGGAACATAGATTTCATCGCAAAACTCCCCAACATGCTTGAATCCATGATTGCATTCCCAGTCTCTGCCATAGGAACTGCCCGTCAAATACGCGTTTTCGGGTATGTCAGTTCTTTGACACGATCCATTCTTGTTTTCAAAACCTTCGTCACAAACTAATCCGTCGGTATTACCTGCGGTTTGAGCAGGAAGCTGCGTTCCTGAGAGCAACACCAAAAGTGTTGGGATCAAACAAAGAATGCGGCGCGTAAACACGATGAAAGACTGATTGAAACGGAGCCTGAGACCTGATCTATCGGTCATTAGGCACGCAATTTATGAGCCATGTGCTGTTCATACGGCGCCTTCTTTCATGGGTCACGCAATGACTGATGCATGTCAGGTGACAATTGCGAATGCTTGCGAGGAACGAGCTCATAGCGAAGACCCCAGCGAAACCCGTTCCTATGCTGGGGCACATGCTACAATTAGTCTGAAGGCCATTGGATTATCGAAGCCGGCAGCATCGCGACGACGAATAAAACTTACCAATACACACTTGTGGTTCCTAGCCTGTTAAGAGTCAAGGACGCACACTCGTCACGAAACGGCCGCGCAACGAAGCCGAACACTGATAGAGGAAAATCTAAAGGCGGCTTCGTCCGCGAAGCCGGAATTGCAAAGTATTGTTTTTAATGTCCGCTTCGGGCTGCGACCGGTCACAGATAAGCCCCGCCCGCATGCCAATGCTGCCTCCCACGAGTTTCGCGTGGGGTATCGACTCAGGTCGATATTCGCTGGCAGAGGATGCGTGTGTTGGTCATGTGGCGAAGCTGAACCAGCATGGGTTGTCGTGTCAACATGAAGTATGACAAACGATGTAATTTACCGCGTAGTTCCGGGAACTTTCTATCATGGGTTGTGTAATTTGCCGCCTCTCGACCGTATCAGGCACGAATATTTCCCCACACAAGGTGAGAATCGGGAGGTGATTCTGGTTTCACAATGAGCGCCAGAACGCCCGGTTGCTTAGTCGGCGTGAACTGGTTTGCAGCTTCCGTGTCTTCTCCGGCACCGCGGGAGATCGGCTCTGAAGTCGCTCCACACAAGATGATGTGTATCGTGATCTGAGTGGAACCTGCTCGGATCTCACCAGCCTTTTTTCACGCAACTGGGGCACCTCCGCCTGTCATCTGAACGGTCGATATGTCCAACGTAGCCACAGACCGCACAGACGAGGTGCTCGGGTGCGTCCGTCCGGCGGAAATAGCGGCGTTTGTGCTCATTGAACCGCCTGGCCGCTTCCTCATGCGCGCACCAACAGCATAACGTCATGATCCAGCTCCCTAAATTCTGAGGGCGTGCCGCGTTCCCGCATTGCTCGCAACTTTGGTTTGCTCGATTGATAGTAGCTGCGACCCATCCGCGGATGCGTTCATCCTCAGATACTTTGCTGAAGTAGATCCGGAGTTCGCCAAATTTCTCCTTGATTTGGAGTACCTTTGGATATTCGATCCCAAGCTCGTCACTGCGTACTTTGATGTGCTCAAAGAGCTCGGTCACGATCCCCGACCAGCCCAGTGGGGTCTCACCCAATTCGAGCTCAACGCTTTTCTGAATGTTGTCGTAGTCGACCACATTGATGGTGGCTTCAGCTTCAGACATTACGCGCCCTCCTGGAATCCCGCCGGTAGGAGGGTCAGCTCCGATTGGGTTCCGGCAACACTTTGGCGGGACAACGGTCTTTGCTTGGGGCGTCAACTGCAAGTTGTAGTATCTATTACTACAGGAAAGTCGCGTTTCTTTGTGCTGGATTTGCAACTGCTTCTCGCTACCCATGACCACAGGAACTATCGGCTCCGCGGTGGATCATTTTCCTAGAGCGCGTGCTTTATCTGCCTTTGCTGTTCCAACCGTTCTATCTCGGCTTTCAACAGCGCAATCCTCTGAGATGTCTGATGTTCCGTAATCAGATCGAGAAACATCTTGGTCTTGCCGCCATGCTTCATGCCATAGCGCTCGTAGACCATCGTATTAAACTCATCCAGTTTCGCCTTCGGAATCCGGAACTGGAGGTGCTCGTACTGTTCAGTTTCAGTTTTTGTCATCGAATCCACCTTTGTTGTCTGATGATAGCAGAACGAAGCCAGTGTTGTTGCCAAAGCTTCAGCCAGGCGTTGGTGCTCCGAAAAACTTCAGCAGCGAGGTATGGGCTCGTAATCGCCTAGGTTGGTAACCCAATAGATGTCAGTGACCAACGCGAATTCCAGCAACTCGCTAATGTGGTGTGGCAATGTTACTTGACATTGAGTATAGTAAAGCATACATAGTGTCAAAAAAATTGGACATGAACCAATTGCATATTGCACTATGGAGACTTCAGAAATGACCTACCAGGATCGCAATACTGTCGTCTCGATCTTTGTGAATCTTGCTGTCAGTGCCTTCGTCGTTTTTCGGCTTCTGGACATGAATGCCTCTGGGATGTTCGATGGCCCTGATGCCGTCAACAATTGGGCCCGTATGGTCATCTGGCTAATCCCGTTGGGCATCGTCGCTACCATAATTGGCACAATTTTGTTCAATATCGGTTTTGCAATTGTCACACGCGAACCCAAACCCAGTTTCGTCGTCGATGAACGTGACAAAATGTTCGAACGCCGCGGTAGTCTCGCCATCATTGTATTCGCAGGAGCAGGCTTTGTCTCTGCCGTCCTGGCCCTGGCCTTCAACGCATCAGCTTTGATTGGGTTTAACATTATCTATTTCGGCATGGCATTCGGGTCTTTTACGGCAGATATCGTCAAATTCATCAGCTATCGGCGCGGGTATTGAGCCATGGGAAAGCTCAAGATCACCAACAACATCAGACGTCTAAGGTTTGACGCCGACGAAATGACCCAGAAAGAGCTCGCCGAAAGAGTTGGTGTCACCCGGCAAACAATCGTTGCCATCGAGAATGCAAAATATTCACCAACGCTTGAATTGGCGATCCTGATTTCCCGCGTCTTCGACAAGCCCCTCGAAAAAGTCTTCGACATCCAAGACGCCAGTTAAGTCTTCACGACTGCAACTTATTATTCCAAGGAACAGATATGCTCATCCATCCACCACGATTTTGGAACATGATGGCGCGTTCATATGCGCGCCGCCCCGTCGGAAACCAAGCCGCCTACGAATATAAGCTCGACTTTACTGCGAGACATCTATCTCCTCAGGATCGCCTCCTGGAAATCGGTTGCGGCACGGGAACGACGGCACTCATTCACGCTCCAAATGTCGCTCATATCGACGCCATCGATTACTCTTCAGAAATGATCTCAATTGCTCGGGAGAAAGTCAAAGAACAGGGTGTTGGGAACGTGAACTTCGAAGTAAGTGCGTTCGATTGCTGGCCCATTCCGGTAAAGGATCAGAAGTATGATGCGGTATTGGCAATGTCGATACTGCACCTGGTTCTGGATCTTGACGCAACTTTGGATCGTGTTAGCAACTCACTGAAAGAGGGTGGCCTGCTCTTCAGCTCGACAGTCTGCCTGGAGGGAGTGGAGAAGTACGTTATACCAGCCCTTGGGGCCATCGGTTTATTGCCCAAGATCCGCGTTCTTACCCAAGAAGTCCTTGTCGAGAGAATGCAGGCGTTCGGGTTCAGCATCGAACACAAATGGCGTCCGGAGAATGGTTCGGCCGCATTCATCGTTGCGAAGAACGGGGCTAGGCTTAGGTAGCTGCTCAATCGTGCTTCTCGCTATCTTCCAAAATGGAACTCAGTTCGAACGCCAAACCAAAGAACCTTTGTGACCTCTCTTGTGTAGGGGTTCGCGTTTTCAATCGCCTCAAAAACCTCGGGCGCGTCATGCTGTACCATCGAGATTGCTTCTGAGATCAGGTCAAAGCTTTTGGTCGTCATGCGAGACGGTAATGGCCCCATGCGCAGCAACACTTTGGCAATCAAGTGGGTAATGCCTTGAACAGTTGCTGCGTCCCTGTCGTGCTGGTCTGGTGTCGTCATTATGACGTGAAGGCCCAGGTGTTTTCGTAGAAAAGCCGCAACATGGGTATGGTGATGTCCGCGTATTGGACAAACAGCAATCTTCAGGCCCCTGATACCATTGCGAGCGCTTTGCGGGCCGAATAGTGGATGGGTTGCGACGATACTGACGTAATCTGGGAGTAGCCTGTCCATAATTTCAGAGGGTTGAACTTTTACCGAGCCAACATCAACTATGATCGCACCTGGCCGGCAGATTGCAGCAATGGATTTCGCTACACTCTCAAAGCTTGAAACAGGTGAAGCGATTACAATAACGTCGCACTTTGCAACTTGACCAAGAGAAGCAAATGACACGCCGAGCTTCGACGCGTCTTTTCTTAGGTTTGGTGATGGATCATATGCAATCAGCTTGAATTGCTGGTTCAGGTGCCTTGCAATCAGTTGCCCAAATGCGCCGAAACCGATGATCCCGACAGATGTCGCGGCTTTTTCAACTCTAGAGTTTTTCATCTCATGACCTCAAAAAACTGCCGCCCGACAGGAGATCATTTCACGCTAAGACCGCTGTCAGGGCAGCGGAAAATTCACAGTGAAGCGTCCGCAGCTATGCAAGCTGAGGGTAATAACCTTTGGAAATGTCGAACGCTTTCATCATGTGTATCGAATTAGTTCACCATACAGGTTGAAGTCAACCATTTGTCCGGGAGCATTCCAAAGCCGATGGTGTCTGCCGACTGTGTATCGAACTTCCGCTCGCCTAAGCCGCACAAAAGCGGCGAATGCGAACACGTACTTGCAGAACCATATTATACATGTTGATTAATTAACTAAATGGTATAATATGTCATCATGACAGGTGATGAACAACTTGATGCAGCTTTTTCAGCACTGGCCCACCCTACCAGGCGCGCAATTCTCGCCCGATTGGCCAAAGGCACAGCGACCGTGAACGAGCTTGCAGAACCCTTCGACGCGACCTTACCCGCGATTTCCAAACATATCCGGGTGTTGGAGGCTGCTGGTTTGGTCACACGTGGAAAGGACGCCCAGTTCCGCCCCTGTGCATTAGACGCAAAACCGCTGGAGGCCGTTTCAAACTGGACCGACCAATACCGTTTCATCTGGGAAGCTCGGTTCGACGCCATGGACAGAATTCTGAATGGAATGAAGGAAACACCAGATGAATGACGAGAAGAAATGGGTAAAGATCGAGCGAGAATTTGAAGCCCCGATTGGCACCATCTGGGACATGTGGACTGACCAGGACCTGTTTAGTGCATGGTACGGACCCCGTGGCATGTCGGTTCCAGTAGCCGAAATGGACGTGGTTGTTGGTGGCACGCGTAAGGTTTGCATGGAAATGAAGTCGGCTGAGCGACCCATGAAAATGTGGTTCACAGGCGTGTACAAAGAAGTCTCCCGACCGCATCGTCTCGTCTATACCGAGAGTATGTGTGATGAGGATGGCACCCTTATCACGCCTCAGGCGATGGGAATGCCGGATAACTTTCCCGACATCACCGAGATCATTGTTGAACTCTCTGAAGCGAACGGGAAAACACTAATGACCATGGTTCATGTCGGCGTCGAAGAGGGCACAGCTGGCGCGGGCGGCTGGAACCAGACCTTTGACAAGCTTGGTGAGTATCTTGCATCAAGAGAATCTGGCTGACAGGTCGGAAACATGCGACAGCTTGCCGTTCTGACATTCGTGACGCTCGATGGCGTGATGCAATCCGCCAGTATGCCAGCAGAAGATCGGCCGGAAGGATTTGATCACGGTGGATGGGCAGCGCCATTTGTCGGATAATTGCAAACGATGCTAAGGTCGGCTCCTAAAGGGGCGCTGTATGGAACGGAAACTGGTAGCCATACTTGCGGCGGACGTCGTCGGCTATTCTGGGATGATGTGTGATGATGAGGAAGGCACGCTCGCGACGCTCGCCACCTGTAGGACGATCATCGACGGTTGTATCGAAAGGGCGGGCGGGCGAATATTTGGCAGCGCTGGCGACAGCGTATTGGCAGAGTTTCAAAGTTCCGTTGCTGCCGTCCGCACCGCGTTGGATATTCAGCGCCGCCTGACCACTCAGAACGCGGAAGTGTCTGAAAACTCACGAATGGTCTACCGGATTGGAGTTAATCTGGGCGATGTGGTCAGCGATGGAGACAACCTTCTCGGCGACGGCGTGAACGTCGCCTCTCGGCTCGAAGCGTTGGCGCCTCCTGGCGGTATTTGCATTTCCCGCCAAGTGGCCGAGCAAGTCGCTGGAAAGCTGGATGAAGGTTTCGCCAGTGCGGGGCTGAAAGGTCTGAAAAACATTCCTACACCACTAGAGGTTTTTGTTTGGCCGGCTAGAGCTGCCCGGTCCATTCGAACGCAGCCGAATTACGTCCGCTGGGCAGCTGCAATTGCCTTGGGTGCAACACTTGCGATTGCGGCGTTTTGGTATAGCCATACATTGCCAAGCGCTTCGAAGCTTCCGACAGTTGCTCGGATCGCGCTGGTGCCTTTCAAAAATCTCAGCGCTGAGCCCGGTGACACATATTTCAGCGATGGGCTGAGCCGGGATATCAATGCGTTGCTTGCCAGGTTTTCCAACCTTTTTGTCATCGCGCCCGAAGCTATGTTGGCCTTCCGTGACGACACAGGTTGCGAAAATCTGCGCGAAAAGCTTGGCGTAGACTTTATCTTGCGAGGCACGGTGCAGCGCTCGACTGATCAGCTTCGGGTCACGACCACATTGACCGATGCAAAAAGCTGCCGTCAGCTAACATCACCTGGACCCTTCGATGTCGATTTGAATGCGAAACGATTGCTTGAAGTCCAGCTCGACATTGCCCGCAAGGTTGCGTCGGCCATTGGGTCCAGCGATGCACCGCTGTTCAAATCAGCCATTGCACAGGAGATCAGGAAAAAGGCGCCAGACAGCCTTGATGCATATGAATGCGTGTTCTTGTCGTTTTGGTTCTATCAAACATTCACCATTGAGGATCATCGAATTGCGCGGGACTGCCTGCTCCGTACAGTTGAGGCGGAACCTGATTATTCTCTGGCCTGGTCGCGGATTGCCTACAATTATCTGGAGTCAAAGAAGCGCCAAATGGATACGCTGCCTGATTGGTCTGAGCAGGCGCTCCGCGCCGCCAACAATGCTCTCGACGCCGACCGGGAAAACCCGGATGCGTATTACGCGTTGGCGATCCACAGTCGTATGGTCGGGGAGAGCACAGATATCTTTCGAAATTACGCGCAACGCGCAATCGAGCTCAATCCAAACGACTCCTGGATTCTCGCCGATTTGGGGATCTTTCTGGCATATTCAGGAGAATGGGAAGCTGGTGAAGCCTGGATCACCCGGGCACGGGAACTCAACCCCCAGCTTCATCCTGGTTATGGCAATGCTTTTCACCTGCATGCAATCGTGCGGGGGGATTACGACGAGGCTTTGGCCGTAATAGCCGGCATGGGTGGTGCGCGTCGCCCCATGAACATGGCATCCACCGCCGCAGCTTTGGCCCTAAATGGTGAGCTGGAGGCAGCAAGAAGGCTGGCCGATAAACTAAGCAAAGAGTTTCCTGATGCAGCCAAAGACCCACTCGCCCCCTTCCGCGCTCGCGACATGCCGGAAGACCTGATCGATAAACTACGTAAAGGGCTCAAGCTTTCAGGTCTGGACGTTTGAGCCCCGCCTTAGGTTTGATCCGTTGACCTCCTGGGGCGAGTTTCCGTCATATCACGTAGCTTCCGTCCAAGCCTCTTGAACCTTAGGTCTGGTTCAGGAAAAGGTCCGCCAGTAATGCAGTGCAGAAATGACAGTTTGCAATGGCCAAAGCGACAATGGGCCTGCGATGTGATATGAGGTATTCCTGAGGTCATCATGCAGGCAGCAACCTTACCAAAGGGTGGGGCGCTTCATGATCATGCGGATATTTCAAGTCACAGCAAAAGAAGGCAAAGAGGAGGAGTTCGGTGACTTCTTCCACAACACGGCGATACCATTGATGCGAGGAACCGAAGGGATCGTGCAGGTTCTTCCGGGTGCGGCGCGGGCTGATAGTCCAAGAGAATTCAGTTTCGTTATGATCTGGAAAGACCTTGCCTCTCTCAAGGCGTTTGTTGGCGATGATTACCAATCGGCGCATGTGGATCCTTCGGAAGCCGAATTGGTCGAATCCAGATCGATCAAACATTACGATTTTGTGGAGTAACGCAAATGGTGGTCGACGCAACACAAGACGAACTTCAGGCAGGTCGTGGATATGAGGCTTTTTTTGTGCCAGCGCTATTTGCGCCATGGTGCGACCACATAATTGGTGGTGCGGGAATAGTCGAAGGGGCGCATGTTTTGGATATTGCCTGTGGAACGGGGGTGTTGACGAGAGCAGCACACGCGTGTTCTGGGCATAGTGGTCGTGTGGTCGGACTTGATCCCGCACCCGGTATGATTGCAACGGCAAAAGAAGTTGAACCCGATGTCGAATGGGTTCTGGGCAGCGCCGAAGATCTTCCCTTCGCAAACGGCTCGTTTGAGTTCGTGATCTCGCAGTTTGGAATGATGTTTTTTCAGGACCTTCACCAAGCCGCACGGGAAATGTACCGGGTGACCAAGCCGGGCGGCAGGTTGGCGGTAGCGATCTGGCATACTATCGACCAGAACCCTGCATATCGGGATATCGTCGCCGTGTTGGAGGAATATGTATCGCCAGAGGCCGCAAATTCAGTGAGATTGCCTTTTAGTTTAGGCGATCCCGACGAAGTCGCGACCATCTTGTCGCAAGCGGGCTTTGACGACATTGCCTTTGAAACTAAAAGCGAGCAGGCAACCTTCCCCAGTACCCGGACGATGGTGGAAGTTGAGCTGCGGGGGTGGCTGCCGCTGTTTGATATGCATCTCAGCGAAGAAAAAATCGCAGACGTGTTGACCCTATCCGATGTGAGTCTTTCGAAATATGCCACGCCATCCGGTAAGGCGGCTTTCCCGACGACTGCCTACATCATGACCGCCCAAAAACCGGAATAGGCGACATATGTGATCTGTTGGAATTTGGTCCATACCTGACGATCCCGCAGGTTTAGTTCTTCTCCGTCTCGAAAAATCGACCCACAAATGAATTCAGAGTGTGGTTGAAAGGGGCATGAGAGATCATTTTCATCCGGACACAACCAAATGGCTGAGTGACCATGTTGACATTGATCAAGCCGTAACCTGTCCGATGAAGTAGGCTGGTTGCGTCACGATATTCAACCGAACTCCTGAGTATGGAATGATGGATAAGCCTCCCCTATGGATTCGCCCGGTCGCAATAATCGCTGCGCTGTTTGGTCTGCTGACAATTTTTTCTGGTGGGATGGTGTTGTTCGGCAGTTCTGCGGCAAAGTCCGCTGCCGGAGATGCCGTTCCAATAGTACTTTGGTTCAATTTTCTAGCGGGGTTTGCTTATATCATTGGCGCGGTTGCACTTTTTAGATACACGGTTTGGGCGCGGCCAATTGCCTGGGCAATCGGCATTTGTACAGCTCTGGTGTTCTTAGTTTTGATTACAATGGCGCTTGGTGGAACACCATTCGAGTGGCGAACTATTGGAGCAATGATCTTACGCTCGGGCTTTTGGCTAGCGATAGCATTCACGCTTGCCCGAGACACATGAACCATCCTGCTGAATGCGCACGTTTCTATGGTGATGTCTGCTTACCTTGTGATGTCAAAAACATGGGCCAATGTGATGATGCTCTGTAGCTTCTAGTCCCCACCAAAGACCGTTAAGCTATTCGCAATTGGAGGAAACGGGTTTGGCGCGCCTTTTGAAATCCGAAACGGTTGATCATTCATTTGAAGAACGGCTCGCCGACAGACTTGCCCGCCGCGGTGAGGACAGTTTTGACGAAGCTGAGCGAAACGGCCTCATGCTCGCCGCGAAGGTTCGAACCTTCGCGCTATGTATCGTATTGGTCTGGGTGGCGGTCGACACACAAAGCCGCGGGATTAGCTTTCTCTATGATGTTTCCCAAGTTGCTGTGTTCGCGCTTCTTGGCATCTTGCAATTCTTTTTCGCGAAGTATAGCGCGCATGCCAGGGTACTGAATTATGCCTTCGTGGCGGTTGACTGTGCTTTGCTGGCCCTCATCTCCAGTATTCAGAACCCTTTTACCGAGCACGACTTACCACCTGCGATCCTGTTGAATGGAAGCCAATTCACCTATTTCTATTTGTTCCTGATGCAGGCTGCATTCAGCTTTCGTCCAAGTCTGGTTCTCTGGTGTGGTCTATGTATTGTTGCTGCGCGCACAGGAATGCTGGTTTGGTTCGTGAACCAGCCGAACGCCTTCACAAACCTTGATTTAAATGAGCGAACGATTGAAGATTTGTTGCTGGCTCGTTCTGATCCCAACTTCATTTTTCTTGGGTTTTGGGTGCAAGAGATACTCGTATGCTTGCTGGTAACCGCAGGCCTTGCAGCATTGGTACGCCGGTCTCGTTGGCTCGTCGAAAGCCGAATTCGCTCGGAAAGATCGCGCACCAATCTTGCTCGCTATTTCTCGCCAAACGTCGTGGATCGTCTCGCGAATTCCGAAGATAATTTGGGAGAGGCACGCGAACAAGAAGTCGCAGTCATGTTCGTCGACATCATCGGGTTTACGACGATGTGCGAGAACGACACACCTGGAGAGGTCGTTTCTTTCCTTCGGAGTTATCATGATCGTCTGGGTATGGCAGTTTTTGAGAACGGCGGGACACTTGATAAGTATCTCGGCGACGGGCTTATGGCGACTTTCGGTACGCCGGAACCTGGTAGGCAAGATACCAGAAACGCGCTTCAGTGCGCATTTGACATGCTAGATTCGTTAGATGGTTGGAACCGTGAAAGAAAAGCCGCGAGGCTTCCTCAGGTGCGTATCGGGATTGGTATCCACTTCGGGCCTGTTGTCTCCGGCGACATTGGAAATCAACGTCGCCTCGAATACAGTGTAATAGGTGACACAGTGAATGTCGCAAGCAGGCTTGAGCAACTTACGAGAACGCTTGAATGCTCATTGGTGGCCAGCGCTTCCGTGATTCAGGCGATACATCCGACCGATGATCCTGGTAAATCATTGGCTGAAAGGTTGGAGCCTGCCGGGGAGCATGCCTTGAGGGGTAGGCGTGGAAAGATAAGTGTCTGGGCCTATCCGCCAAAGTCACGACGTCGAGTGGCCGACCTTATTCTATAAGATGGAACAATTCGATTGCACCGGTAACGCCGCGAATATTATGGCCACCGCACACAGAAAACAGTTCCGGCGCCGCTTCTGCGACGGCGGTTGTCGTCAGCACTCTATGTCCCAATGATTTGGTTAGGCCTTCAATCCTACTCGCAACGTTGACCGCGCTACCCAACACTGTGAAATCGAGCCTCCCGGGGCTGCCAATATTGCCGTAGCTAACCTGCCCTACGTTGATGCCAATACCAATGTCCAACGGCGGTTTTCCCTGCTCAATGCGCCTTTAATCTAACGCGGCAAGACCGGCGAGTGCGTCTTGCGCAGCACGCACAGACCGACGGCATTGGTGTTTGCGATCTCCGGGTGCAGCAATCGTAAAAACTGACAAAACTCCATCGCCCATGAACTTGAGAACGTCCCCTCCGTTATCCTCAACAGCCTGAACGACCAGGTCGAAATAGCCATCCAGCGCATCGAAGACGTCCTCCTCATCTGCGGTATCCGTCAGCGCAGTAAAACCACGAAGGTCAGAGAACATCACGACAGCTTCCAGGGAGGTGCGCTCACCGCGTTTGATCGTCCCGTTGTAGATGGCTTCGGACGGTCCATTTCCAAGATATGTGCGCAACAGGCTCCTGGACGACTTGCGCATGGTGATCGGTTCCATGGCCGAAGACAGTGCTGGCAACGCAGCCTCGATCATCTCCAGATGTCGGGGCGAAAACCCATCCTTGGACCGAGTGACGAATGTACATCCGTGCAGGGAACTGTCCCCGTAGTAAAGCAGTGTCGCATAATAATCCGTGCCGCCAAGTTCAGCGAACTCAAGGTAAGATACGTGGTCCGTTTCCGGTTCAAGACCGCGCAGACTTTTGTGCAAGGGCCGCCTGTGCTCCAGAATGTACTCGAATGAGCTGCCAACATAGCCATCTGTGAGCATACGAGCATGGGTTACATCGTAGCTTTCAGTTTCTTCAGGTGTCCAAACAACACCCCACGCAAAAAGCAAGGGGTTGGCGAACCGCTGGCCAATGTTGACACGCCATAGCGGTACACCTGCCTCGATTAGTGAAGTGCAGAAATGCGATACGATCCGAACCGGATCGTTCGAGCGGCGTCCCTCATCCATCATCCAGTCGGCAAGCTGAGCAATATGTTCCATCGTGGCAGAATAGTTTCCAAAGGATTCAGAGCAAAGCCTCTTGACCTGAAGGGCCTGAAGCAATCCCGTGTATGCCACAGTCGAAAACTGATGATATCGTATCTGATATTGTGATGGTCCAATTCCTTTAACTGGCCTTATCGCTATTGTGAGAGAAGCTAGTTTTCGTCAGGAAATCGGATCTCAGTTCCTGCTCGTTAAGTCATCTATAGACCCACCATCACGCAGAAAATCGTTCCAGATCCACGCCATTCGGTCAACAAACCACATCTTTCCACCTGAGATCACAACTATGCCGAGGCATGTGAACCCCAAGTCGAATAGCCAAAGGCCGTATGCAAACGGCAGAAGACCTAATCCGCTGATATAGGCCAGTGCTTTGGCCACTCGTATATGATGAGCCGCAATCTTGTCTCGGTGTCGCAGCCAGACACGCTCGCCCAATACACCTTGGGCTGACCAGCTCTCGAAGGTCTTAGGTCGGGAAAACGCGCGCGGATTGATCCAGACCCAGACCAAAACCACGCCGACGGCAACCCATGCCCAACCACCAATCCACGCCCGACTCCAGATCGCCAACGCCATAAGCGGCAAAGGTGTCAGCACGCGGGTCCAGGCAGACCAAGGGTTTGTATGCCGCAGCCAAACCTCGTCCTTCATGCCCATGAGGTGTTCGGAAAATCGCGCTATGTCCATCTGTTCAACTCCAGGACCCACCACTCTGACTGAGGGAGGTTTTGCTGTACAAAGCAGACTTTGGCCGGGATACGAACCTATCTTATCGAATGCGTCTCAAAAAACTCACTACACGCTGGATTTCTTTAGGTGGGGGTGCGTAGCAGTCAGCGGCCCCCACCATTTTGGAATTCTCGACCGGCTTCAACTAGAACTTGTAGGACACTCGAAGCGCGACGGAGTCCGCCGTGATGTCATCACCCGACGTGTCATATGTGTCTCGCAGATATTCAAGACCAATCAAAATCTTGTCCGTCGCTCGATAGGTCAGACCAACACCGGCAGAATAGCCATCCTCGCTCTTCGACCCGCCATCGATGTTTGCATAGCCAACCACACCGTACAGATATGTCCGGCCAAATACGTGCCCACCTTTAAACTTTAGGCGCAAAGTATCGACTTTTTCAGCTTTTCCTCCTGCCTCAACCTCAGCGCCCGCGTCATAAGTAAGTTCACCGCCGATTACGTAGCCGTCAAAATCGTGAAGATAACCAGCATGAAGGCCCAGAGTTGCATTCCCATTGTCTTTGTTGCCCTCGGAGACATCGATTGTTGAGAGCTGCAAACCTGCATTGAAGCCGGTCCAGCTTTCATCTGCCAAGGACAGAGTTGGCATCATGGCAGCCAGTGTGATCATTGTGATCGTTTTCATTTTAAGATCCATTCTGTTGTTCGTTTGGATAAGTCATCTGGTCGCTGGCCATGCTTGATGCACCAGCGGGAGTGACCGTCTGTTAGTGGGGCATTGAGGTCTCCGCTTTCCGGTTTCAGTTCAGCGGTGATCCAAAGGCGTGATTAGAGGATGGGTTTGGGTTTGCTGGTCATTTGAAGCAACTTACCAGATTGGTCATATCGAGCGGTGACCAGCACCCGACGCGCATGTGCCACCTCCAATGGGCCGCCTACAACCTCCCAGAGTCCGAAGGTAAAGAGGTCCAGTGTTCCGTGGCCTGCCGCACGGGCCAAATTTGGTTTTGTCCTAGGCTCAACATCATAGACAGCCACCCAATCCCCATTGGCTTGTTGCTGTAGTTTATCAGGTGAGCCCAATTGGCGTTCAACATTGAATCGGGTGGCCTCCTGGCTAACGACGCTCAGGTCAGGGCCATCACTGCCGGTCGCCGCCATGTTGGCAGCACATCCGCTCAGTGTGACACCACAGATAAGCACGACGAACATTGGCCGCACAAATTGCTTGATGGTGGCGATGTACTGAGCCCGTAAACTTCGATTTCGGCTTGATTTGGAAGAGATCGGGTTCTCCGATCCCAGCGATTTATGTCGTCTTCTCATAGTCTTTCCATATTCTGATTGAGTTGCGTTTTGCTGCGGCCCAACATCCCACCCCGATGTACTTCCGGACTGGAACGGGTTGCTGATTGGTTTGTTTGCTTGTCAGCCTCGAAGTTGATGACAATTCGGCCTCTTGTCCGATGCGACGTCAACGTTCTGATCGCGGCCTGGATTTGCGGCAGATCGAATGGGATTTCCGCCTCGATAGGTGATCGGATTTTGTGTTTTGCGATGCTCAGCATGGCTGCATAGGCGTTATGCCGAGGTAGGGATGCGACAAAATGATACCGAGGGCCGCGGAACCGAGTGGCCATGCTTCGCCGGACAATGTACCCAACGCCCAGGAGAAACTCGATCCAGGACAGCTTGCGTTCACCAATGTGACGAACCGGGCCAACGATTGTGACGAACCGGCCCTTACGTTTCAGCGTGCGGTAGGCGGCGGTTTCAACCTCTCGGCCACCTACCAGATCAAAGACCTTGTCATAGGTGCTCCTGCCTTGTGCGCCAAAGTCTGTCTGCTTGTAGTCGATTGTGTCATCCGCACCCAAAGCGTTCACCAGACCAACATTGGCACCACTGCAAACGCCGGTGACATATGCGCCCTTGGATTTAAGAAACTGGACCATCAGCGATCCAATGGCACCAGATGCTCCCACGACCAGACAGTGATCACCCGCTTCTATTCGTGCGGTTTTGATTGCCCCCCAGGCCACGCATCCGGAAAGCATCGACGCCGCCGCCTCGACGTGAGACAAGGCATGTGGTTTGAGCATCACGTAGTGTTGCGCCATGCATCTGTAGGTTGCCCATGACCCGGCTTCGCCAAGCTCATTGGGAATGATGATGACTTCGTCTCCGACATTAAATCGAGTCACCTCCTGACCTATCGCAACAACCACGCCCGATGCCGAGGACCCCATGAGGTAGGGGGAAGAAGCGGATACATCCTTGGGTCCAAAGAACCGACCTAGGGCCGTGCCCTGAGCTGCATAAATCTCATCCACGTGCATTGAGGACGCGACCAGCTGAATGGCAACTTGGTGGCGCGACGGCCTTGGCACTGGCACAGTTACCAGCTGCAATACATCCGCGACGCCACCGATGTCCGGCGTGCCCGTAATGGCGATTGCAGTCATGCGATTAGCTGACCGATAAATCGCGGAAAGAGCGCGTGTGCAACCCAACATTTTTCTCTCTAGAGGATTTTAGATCAATTGGTGGAGAGCTGTTTTGCGAACGTCTCATTCCAGCGCATTCGAGCTGAAGCTCGCGGAACGTCACATAGATGCAGACAATCCGTGATCAGAATCCCGAGCAATTCGCGAATACCCGTCAAACGCGACGTTCTACGCAACTCGGATGGTGGAATGTATCCACAGACAAGAGCATTCATGGCATTCAATCCTGTGCAGGGCGCGCAACTCAACCGGGTCCGCGAAGAGTCATGGCTTGTGGATTTGGGCTGCGTAAACGCATCGTTTAATTCGGGTTGGCAGGTAATTTACATTGTCCTGCAAAGTGAGTCGGAGTATAAACCGACCATGGGTCTGTATTTACAAACCGCTGGTCGGTTTTCAAGGGGAAAATGAATGAAATCTAAGAAGCGGAAGAACATGCAGCCCGAGGAACGTCGCTCTCAATTATTGGGATGCGCGCAAATATTGTTCTTTTCCAAAGGGTTCGAAGATACGACCGTACAAGATGTACTGGATCTGGCCGGTGTTTCGAAAGGTGGATTTTATCATCATTTCAAATCCAAGGACGAGTTGCTGTTCGGTGTATTGGATGGAATGGCAGAGGGCGTCTTCTCACAGATGGCCGTTGTCGCCTCTGACGAGACGTCCTCTGCGCTTGATTTGTTGCGCAGCTTTACCCACTTGCGGGCAAACTACCTGCGCGAACATGACTATCCTGGTCAGGTCGAATTCTTCAGAGTCATGAGCCAGGACAAAAATCTGATCCTGCTTGAGCAGTTCAAGCGCAGGGTCAGAACCGGAGCCATGCCCGTCCTGACCAGGATCATCCAGAAAGGCTGTGATGAGGGCACGTTTGCAGTCGCGGATATTGATACGGCCGCAGAGCTCATTTTGTTCCTGAGCACTTTTATGGACCTTGCCCTGTTGCGCGCGATTGAAGCGCGAGGAGCCGAGACGGCGGACCATGCTGCTGGTAAGTTGCAAGCCGCAATCGACATGCAGTACTTAACAATCGACCGCATTTTGGGATTGCCGGATGGGACAACGGATTTCGGTTGGCCGGAAGCCGTAGACGTAACGATGGCAACTGAACTTCCGCCGCTTCCTTCGACCAATTAATGCGGTTCGGAATTCGAGCAGACAGGCACGAGAACCATGGCAACAGTTATTCTTCTGAATGGTGTTGGGAGTGTTGGAAAAAGCTCCATTGCAAAAGCACTTCAGGACATATCCACGCAACCGTTCTTGCACATTGAAATGGATGCATTCCTGGCAATGTTTCCAGAGCGGCTTGAAGGCCACCCGGACGGGCTGAGCTTTGAAGAGCGCATTGAGGACGGGAACGTGACCACCTTTGCGAGAACCGGACCCATTGCGAAACGCGCGTTGTCCGGAATGCGGCGGTCGGTCGCCGCGATGGCTGGCGCTGGGAACAACCTGATCGTCGACGAGGTGCTATTTGGAAACACGGAATCTGGGTCAGCGAGCGCTGTATCTGAGTATCAGACCTTATTGGAGCCGTACAAGTTTCACATGGTCGGTGTCTTTGCATCCCTCGAAGTACTGGAGGAAAGGGAACGAAGGCGCGGAGACCGAAACATCGGGCTATCCAGATGGCAATACAAGCGTGTCCACGAGGGGATGACTTATGATCTGTCGGTCAACACTGAAAGTAAGTCCCCACTCGCATGCGCTGAGTTGATAAAGGCCCACTTGGGCTTGTGATATTTGTAGGTTGGCAACTGTAGCGCCGACTACGTCAGTATTTCCACCAGTGCGCGCGATCATCGGGTCCGCGTTCAACCAACCCAATATCGCGGCGCATGTGGTCAGACACAGGTGTCGCATTATTTGAGCTTCCTACTGAGCTCCTGCCCTTTTGAACATCATCTGACTGATGCCAGAGTCGAAGCAGTTGTCGAGCGCAAAATTTAATTAGGCTGCGCGGGGTGCGGATCGTTTCGTTGTACATGTTTCAAGCTTTCATTTCAGACACATGTACTGCGTCCACGAAGCTGACTTCGTGAAGCAGACGGAATTTTGTTTCGGGTGACTCACAAGGTGAGAACGCAGTCAGGTCTTTGTGAGGGTCTGATTCCAGCAAGAAACAGACCGATGGTCTGTATATGTAGACCGTCGGTCGGTTTGTAAAGGGGGATTAATGGCTGATGAGGTTGTTTTTCGGTATGCCATTAGCGGGTGCTGCGGTACGGACATGCGTCTTTTGAAGTAAATGGCACTGGAGGTAATGATGGGGTGGGCCGCGCCGCAATATATTGGAAGAGGACCTGCCACTGCCAGGCAAATTAGCATCGTCTTCCAATTAGAGGTTGAATTTAACCGCCAGAATTCACTTTTGATTGAGATACGATGCTTCAAACCCAACCATAAGTCGAACCAAATTTTAGGAACAGCCGTCAAAAGGTAGTCTGACTATGGGTCATGCAGTTTTCGCGGATTCGGTCAATAGAACCCGGAAGCCTACGGACTTTTCTGGAATTGATTTTTTTTGTCTAAATTAGGTAGTTGGATTGGAGGCAGTCGTTCCCGGCATAAACCGTAGAAACCGGGCTATTGAAGGTGCTCATTCACGAACTGGAGGACCAGGTCTGTCATACCACAGCCAACCCAATTTTCGGCCATACGCAACAAAAGCAGGCTTTGCAAAGTTCAATGAATAAGCCCACAGTGGTCCTCTCAAATGAATGGCACTATTGCGCGGCTACTCTAAAGCAGATTCTCGCGTATTGTGTTCAATCAAGGCGTGTGGGAGAGTTTCGCCGACGTTCGACGGGACATGTCTGACGACGGACACCGCCTGTGTTGGGTCAATTTCAATATCGTCATTGACGCCAGCGCCATCTCCAAGAAGCGGAGCGGTGCTGTCTTCAACGTTGTAGACAACGCGGTCCAAGGTTCTGTCGAACCAGATGTTTCCGATCATCCCGTGTACTGCCGGAGTTGCCCCGGTCGCCAATGGGGCGTGTCCGACAACCGTCTCTGTATTGGCATGGCAATGATGGGCGTCCAGATAGTGTACACCGTTTTCCAGTAAATACTTAAGGCCACCCTCCCCAAGATTCTCAAAGTAGCGTGTCGGCAGATCGCCCCGAAACGCGTCGACGGTTAACTGCAAAACGAGACGAGGAGGTTCTTGTGCGTACGCAGGAGCGACTGCGACCAACCATAAAGACAAACAAGCTCTCAGTGTTTTGGGCACAGTGTTTCCTTTCGCTGTATTGCGCAGCAGGTTGGCGGCGACCGCAATTGCGCGCTAGAACAACCCGTTTCAATACCAAACTGATAACAAAAACGCTTCGAGTCTACTTCTTCCGACCTATCGCGAAAGAGCCTGCAACACCCAAAACGGTGTTCATACAAACAATTGCTTGGAACTGAGGTGTCCAGATCGGTTTTGATCCAAAACAAGGCTTTGAGTCTTTTGAGACACTAAACTCTGCGCCAGAAACCCAGTTTCAGGTGAAACGTTATGACAAAAAACCTATCGGTTTTTCTTATTTTGGCTGGTTTAGTAATTGCTGGTGCGTTGCTGTATGTCGTTGTTGCCGAGGATGGCGATGAATTGCCGGTTGGATTTGTGCAAGGAAACGGGCGGGTTGAAGCGGAACAAGTCGAAATAGCACCAACTAATGCAGGCCGGGTTGCGAAGGTAACGGCAACAGAGGGCAGTATGGTTGCAGCCGGTCAAATCCTGGCCGAAATGGACATAGACGAGCTATCTGCGGCCCTGGATCGGGCTAGAGCCGAAGTAGCCTTGGCAAATCAGACAAGGGCTGAAGCAGAAGCGCTCGTTGTGCAACGCGAAAGCGAACAGCGCAGGGCCGAGCAAGAGCTTGATCGTGCCACGGCGTTGCTGGCAGGACAAAACATCTCCAAAACTATTTTTGAAGATCGCGATACCACTCATAAGGTCGCTACAGCAGTATTAGGCGCCGCCAAAGCCCGAGTTGCAACCGCGGAAAGCCGTATTGCTGCCGCTGAGGCGGAAGTGCGCAGGATTGAGGCACAGATTGAAGACAGCGCTCTAGTGGCACCTTTGCCCGGACGCGTGCTTTACCGGCTTGCAGAACCCGGAGAGGTGGTTGGCGCGGGCGAACCAATCCTGACTATTCTTGGCCTTGAGAATGTTTACATGGAAGTTTTTCTTCCGGCGCGTGAAGCCGGACTTTTGCCCATTGGAGCTGAGGCTCGCATCGTGCTCGACGCTTTGCCAGAATATGCAATACCAGCATATGTCAGCTTTGTTTCTCCGGAGGCACAATTCACCCCCAAACAGGTCGAGACCCTGGATGAGCGAGAGCAACTGGTTTTTCGCGTTCGCGTCCGTATCCCAATAGACTTGGTTGAAAGTCGGATTGAGCACGTCAAAACTGGTCTGCGCGGTGTCGCGGTGATCCGGCTTAACCCATCCGTTGCTTGGCCTGAGGCGCTTGAACAACGCATCCCAGCAGAGCTGTTCGAATGAGAGTAGAGGACGGAACCTACGATATTCGAATTTCAGGTGTTACGCACCGCTATCGCAAGCATGTCGCATTGGATTCTGTTTCGTTGGAACTGCCAGGCGGCCAGCTGGTTGGCTTTATCGGGCCGGATGGGGTGGGAAAGTCCACACTGCTTGGTTTGATCACCGGCGCAAAGAAACTGCAATCCGGCAATATCGACGTTTTAGGCGGCCCGATTGGCAATTCTGGCCATCGACACAGCATTTGCCCAGCCATCGCTTTCATGCCGCAAGGGCTGGGTCGAAACCTGTATCCGGAGCTATCTGTGCGCGAGAACCTCGAGTTCTTCTCAGGTCTCTTTGCTCAAGGGCATTCAGAGCGGGACGAACGTATCGCAGCGCTATTGGCTGCGACAGGGCTTGCGCAGTTTGAAGACCGTCTGATGGGCAAGCTCTCGGGTGGGATGAAGCAAAAACTAGGTCTTTGCTGTGCGTTAATCCATGACCCCAAACTTTTGGTTTTGGATGAGCCAACGACCGGGGTCGACCCGTTGTCTCGTCGGCAGTTCTGGGCTTTGATTGATGCAATCCGAGCAAAAAGCCCTGAACTGTCGGTATTGGTTTCAACGGCGTACATGGAAGAAGCCGAGGGTTTTGACCGGATTGTCGCGATGGACGCGGGTCAAGTCATCTTTCATGGGAAGCCCACCGAATTGAAAGGGAGTGATGTCGACCTCGAAATTGCATATCGGCGTCTGAGAGCACGGGAGTTGCCTGTCGAACCGGCGGGGAAAAACAAAACGAATGGGCAGATCGAAACAAGCCCAGTGATAGTTGCGCGTGGACTGACACGACGCTTTGGTGATTTCACGGCCGTAGACAACGTCGACTTCACAATCAATCGCGGAGAGATATTCGGGTTTCTAGGATCAAACGGTTGCGGCAAATCCACGACAATGAAGGTGCTGACTGGCTTGTTACCTTCCAGCTCAGGTGAAGCACTGCTGTTTGGCAACCCTGTCGATGCATATGACCGAAAAATGAGGCGTGAAATAGGCTACATGAGCCAGGCCTTTTCCTTGTATGGCGAGTTGTCGGTCCATCAGAACCTACAATTGCATGCGCGGATATTTGCAATTGCCGACCGAGAACAACGTGTTTCGGAACTCACTGAGCGCTTTGGGCTCGAGGAGCACCGTCATACGTTGGCGACGGCACTGCCCCTGGGGATCAAACAGCGACTGTCGCTAGCTGTAGCAGTTATCCACCGTCCGCGGGTGCTAATACTCGACGAACCAACATCCGGTGTGGATCCAGAGGCGCGCGATTCCTTCTGGGAATTGCTGATTGAGCTCTCTCGAAATGAGTCGGTTACGATCTTTGTTTCCACTCATTTCATGGGTGAGGCGGAACGCTGTGATCGCGTCTCTTTTATGCATGCTGGTAGAGTTCTAGCCGAAGGTACTCCGGTTGAACTAATCGCTGTTGAAGGGGCGGAAAACCTTGAAGACGCCTTCATTTCGATATTGGAAACAGCAGAAAAACCAGTCTCTGTTGTCGCGCCAAAGGTGGGTTTTAGAACCAAATCCCACGCCGGGGGAGGAGCGTTTTCTCGTATATTGGCATGTGCGCGGCGCGAAACCGTTGAAGTAGCTCGCGACCCGGTGCGTCTGGCTTTCGCGTTTCTGGGTTCTGCTATTCTAATGGTAGTTTTTTGCTTTGGTATTTCGCTGGATATCGATGAGCTTGAATTCGCTGTACTTGACCTTTCTCAGGGGCCGGAGAGTCGTGCCTATTCGGCTGAATTCGCCGGATCGTCCTACTTTAAAGCCACATCGCCGCTGCAAAGCGCCAGCGAAGGGCGCAACCGTCTAGTGGCAGGTGAGGTCTCTCTGGTTGTTGAGTTACCACCTAACTTTGACCGAAAGATGAATACGGGTGAACCGACCCAGATACTTGCAACTGTAGACGGTGCTATCCCATTTAAGGGTGAGACGGTTGAAGGTTATGTTTCCGGATTGCACCAATCATTTCTCTCGGAATATGCCCTTAACAATGGCAAAAGCCAGATAGATATCGCCAGGATCGAACCCCGGTTTCGCTACAATCAGAGCTTTGAAAGCATCGCCGCGATGGCTCCGGCAATGCCTGCTATCTTACTGATTATGTTGCCAGCTGTTTTGACTGCTGTAAGCGTGGCAAGGGAACGAGAGCTGGGGTCAGTTGTCAATTTCTACGTGACACCAACCACGCGGCTTGAATTTCTAGTCGGCAAACAAATTCCGTACATTTTGATCGCCTACGCAAACTTTCTGCTTTTGGCCGGAATGACCGTTTTTCTTTTCGGGGTGCCGTTAAAAGGAAATCCTTTCCCTTTGGCTGTTGGTGCCCTTCTTTACGTTTGGGCAACGACATCCTACGGGCTGTTGATCGCTACAATGACATCCAGTCAGGTGGCCGCCACATTTGCAACTGCCATCGCCTCAGTTGTCCCAACAATCCAGTTCTCAGGTCTGTTGCAACCTGTTTCAACGCTTGAAGGAGGTGCACAAGTGGTGGGTTCTCTTTGGCCTTCCTCATATTTCCTACACCTAAACGTTGGTGCCTTCACTAAAGGTTTGGGTTGGGAGGCCCTTGCGCCAGACATTCTGGCCCTCGCCTGCTTCGGACCAGTTCTGACACTGATCGCAGCCCTTTGTCTTCGGGCGCAGGAGAAGTGAATGCAGCGTTTCTACTGCATATTCTGGCTAGGCTTGAAGGAAGTGATGAGCCTGCGCCGTGATTGGGTGATGATGGCATTGTTGGTTTGGTCTTTCACGCTGGCCCCGATAATGGAAGCAACGGGAGTGGCAAGTTCTGTAAACAACGCCTCAATAGCGTTTGCGGATGAAGACGACTCGCCACTTTCTCGAGCACTTGCCACAGCGTTTTTCCCACCAGAGTTCCAACCGGTTGTCCAAATCGAACCCGGAAAAGGACCTGCGTACATGGATGCTGGGCGCTTTATTTTCGTTGTGGCCGTGCCCCCCGGATTCGAAAAGGATCTGCGCGCTGGGCGCAGTCCGGAGATTCAAGTTCTTATTGACGCAACCGCTATGGAACAGGCCGGTATTGGTGCAAATTACATCACCAGTATCTTGAGCGCTGAAATACATCGCTATGCAATTGGTATCGATCTAGTAGATGCTCCCTCAATCAGTGTCATTTTAAGAAGCGCCTTCAACCCAAATAGAGATACTGTACGTTTTGCTGGTATCGTTGCTTTGATTGGTCAGATCATGTGGCTCACAACTATTTTGACCGGAGCTGCGATGATCAGAGAACGAGAGCACGGGACTATTGAACATCTCCTTGCCATGCCGCTTTCTCCTTTTGACATTGCCATTGCCAAAATTTGGGCGAATGCAGCAGTGGTTTTGGTTGCGGCTGGTCTTTCACTAACCTTTGTGATGCAGGGTTCTCTGGGCATTAGTATCGCTGGATCCAAGATGTTGTTTTTGGTTGGCACGGCGTTGTTTCTTTTTACTGCAACGGCGCTTGGGGTGTTTCTGGCAACCATTGCACGCTCTATGGCGCAGTTTGCGCTTCTGGTCATGTTGATTGTGCTGCCAATGCTAATGCTGTCAGGTGGAGAGACCCCAATTGAAGGTCAGCCGGCGTGGTTGCAGGCAGGTACTTTGGTTTTACCGTCACGCCATTACATGTCAGCAAGTCAGGCTATTGTTTTCAAAGGCGCTGGTATTGAGACTGTCTGGCCGGAATTCGTTTGGATGACGTTGTTAGGAATTGCTTTGTTACTAATGAGCCTACGGCTTTTTCGGCGTTCTCTTGCGCAGATCAGCTAGCGCTTTAATCTTTTGGCTGTGATAGATTGTGAGCCTCCCCAACCAAACTGGTCCACCATTATGTTAATGACACAGCAAACTGAAATCGGCATGCGCCAAAGCTTGCTTGCACGATGGTTCCAAACGCTTCCTTGATTCAGGCGATCCAATTGACCTACGATTCCAGTTAATCTTTTGCTGTAAGGTAGGAGCCTGCCCGGGCAGCAAGACTTTGGCGGCTGGCGAAGAAAGATAAGTGACTGGGCCTACGTCCCAGCCGCCAGGTCTTCCAACGACCCACCATCACGCAGAAAGTCGCTCCAGATCCACGCCATGCGATCCACAAACCACATCTTGCCGCCCGAGATCACAACAATGCCAAGGAATGTGAATCCTAAGTCGTACGCCCAAAGACCGTATGCAAACGGCAGCAAACCCAATCCGCTGACATAGGCAAGTGCTTTGGCCATTCTAATATGATGAGCCGCAACCTTGTCTCGGTGTCGTAGCCAGACACGCTCGCCCAATACACCTTGGGCTGACTAGCTCTCGAAGGTCTTGGGTCGGGAGAACGCACGCGGATTGATCCAGACCCAGACCAAAACCACGCCGACGGTAACCCATGCCCAACCACCAATCCACGCCCGGCTCCAGATCGCCAGCGCCAAAAGGGGCAGCGGTGTCAGCACGCGGGTCCAGACCGACCAAGGGTTTGTATGCCGCAACCATACCTCGTCTTTCATACCCATGAGGCGTTCGGAAAATCGAACTATGTCCATCGGGTCACTCCAGAAACTGCAAACCCACTATTGAGAATGAAGCCATCCGCTACTGATCACAACCGCTTTCAAGTTTCGTCCTATGGTGAAGATCAGGCGCTCACAATAGCATGGCGAATATCCGGATCGATCCTGACAAGGCTTGAAAAACATATCTGGCCCGAACCTTGCTTGAGTGTATTCTTGTCACATTTTGGAGCTTTGGGGGGTTGAAGTGACTGATACAGCAGACTTTGAGATAATGGAACGCCAAGGATGGGCGGATCCGTCTATTGCTAAAGGGTATGCCGACGGCTTTGAAATGGCGACGCGCCTGGCTGCCAGAAAGCTTGCAGACGAAGTCGCTGCTGGGCCGAATTGTAAAGCTCTTGATCTGTGCACCGGACACGGTGTCGTGGCAGCAGAGCTTGTGGCCCGCGGCTCGGATGTAACGGGCTTGGATTTCTCTGAACCGATGATTGAGCTTGCCCAATCAGCTGTTCCAACGGCGCGGTTCGTTCAGGGTGATGCAATGGCAATGGAGTTTCCAGATCACACCTTTGATGCGGTCACAATCGGGTTTGGCGTCCCACATTTTCCAGACCCCGAACGCGGTCTGAGAGAAGTAAACAGAGTGCTGAAACCCGGCGGTAGAGTTGCCTTCTCGATTTGGCGTGGCAAAGGATCAGATGGCGCGTTTGGCTGGCTGTTCGATGCTGTTGAACGCCTGGCCGACCCATCCATCTCTCTGCCTGCGGGCCCGGATGCGCACATGCTCGTAGACAGCGGAATTGCCAAACCAATGGTCGAAAATGCAGGTTTCGACAATGTGCGGCTTATCAATGTTGCAAGCGAATTGTGCGTTTCAGATCCTAAAGTGCTTTTTGATGTTTTTGATGGGGGCGCAGTGCGTGCGGCATCGCTCCTCAAGCGCCAGCCGAAAGAACGGCGTGATGCAATACGTGCGGATTTGGCAACGCGCGTTCAGGCGGAAGCAAACAAAGACATTCGAGGTTACTTTGTGCCTGCCCCTTCAGTTGTTATCACTGCTTCGTCCCAAGCCTGAGCTGCTTCGCTGTAGATCGATTTCGCCGGATGATACTTGGAGGGATCGTCCATTGATGCCGCATGGACGTAGATGCAGTCACTTACCCGTTCACTTCTACGGATCAGCGGTGAGCCGCAGTTCGGGCAAAACCCGCTAAAGGTCGACAGCCCTGATCCTCCTGCCATTTCAAATGTTTTGAGCGCATCACCAATCGAAACAGATTTGGCCACAAGTGGCACCATCTCTGAATGTCCCGAGCCGGTGAGCTGCTGGCAATCTCGGCAGTGACATCGAAACATCGGAAGGTCAGAGCGAATTCCGGAATATCGCACCAGCCCACATTTGCAGCCGCCTTCGATCTTATCACTCATGTCTTCTCCTCCACCTAGAAAGGATAGAACGGCCGGTCCTTTGTGTCAGCTTGAACCTGCCGCTCCGAGGTAACAAGGACCGGCTATAGGTTAGAACGGTACAGCCACGCTTGTTCAGAATCTCCGGCGGTTCGCGCCTAAATATGCCTAGCCGATACCGCAAATGCAGAAAGCGTCCGAACGGACAAGTAAACACCTCGGTTTTGCAGAAGATCTGATCATTGCTATTGTGGATGCGGAGTAATGCCGGTGTTCGAGGGGTGCAAAATGGCGTGGAGATTTCCAGGCGAGGGTGACAAGAAATTTTTGGTTTATGCAGGTACAGGTACGGACCTGATCTTTAACCACGGTATCGAGCTTCCGGGTTTTGCTTCGTTTCCCTTGCTGGAGAAGCCTGACACCCGGGCTGTTCTGGCCGGACAAATGCAAGCGCTCGTGCAATTGGCCGGGGATATGGGTGTTGGGTGCATTCTCGACGCACCGACATGGATGGCCAATGCCGACCGTGCTGCACCTTTGGGCTACGATGCTGAACGTCTTCGTGAGGTAAACAAGGATGGTGTCGCACTGATGGAGGAGGTGCGCAATGCTTCTGGCCGGGATGACGTTTTGGTTTCCGCCTGCGTTGGCCCAAGATACGATCCTTACGCTGACATCCCACCCATGACAGTTGAACAGGCGCGCAGTTACCACAGTGTGCAACTCGCTGTTCTGAAAGAAACCAGTGTTGATCTGGTGACCGCGTACACGTTCAACCGCCTAAGCGAGGCTGCTGGCTGTGTTCTGGCTGCAAGAGATATTGGTTTACCCATCATTTTGTCATTGGTCGTCGAAACCGATGGCTGTTTGGCTGACGGCACAAAGCTTGTTGATGCCATAGACCAGATCGAAGCAGAAACAGACGGCGCGGCTCTGTTCTACATGGTCAACTGCGCACACCCGACGCACTTTGCCGACGCGCTCAACGCGCATCCAAGGCTCAAAGGTGTTGTTGCCAATGCATCAAGTTGTTCGCACGCAGAATTGGATGAGGCCGATACCTTGGATGAAGGAGATCCCGCGCGGCTCGGCCAAGAAATTGCGGATGTCCTGCGGGAAAACCCGTCTATCAGAGTGTTTGGCGGTTGCTGCGGTACGGATATGCGGCACCTAAGGCAAATGGCGCTGGAGGTGGTTGGCAGATAGCGCTGCTATTTTATTTACGAAGGCTTATCACCGAATGCGTGAAGCTTGATGATGGGCTTTGACGTTAAAAGCAGTGATCAGAGAAGCAATTCCGATGAAATGCAGGCGAAGCGTCAAGACAGGTGCTTGACTTTGCTTTTATAGACCGTGGACCAAGCGTGTTCTACGGTCTCGATCACGCAACTCAATTTGAGAAGCTCAACTGATACCTTCAGGATGGAGACTGACGATGTTTGCTGGGAGGATGACAAGCTTTCGCACTCACATGAAAGAAGCCGGAATCGACGTTGCTCTCATCACCGATGACGACAACGTTTATTATCTGACGGGCTATTATGACTACCTGCATATGGAGTTTGGGCGTCCAACCATCCTGGTTGTGCACAAGTCAGGTGAAAGCCTGTTGATCACGCCGACAATAGACCTGAATGCCGCACGTTCGGCCGCTCATGTTGACCGTATTTCGGCCTGGAATGACGGTATGGGCGAAGAGTGGCGGTCGGAGTTACCCAAAGCGGTCAAGACTGCAAAGCGTGTTGGTATCGAGCTTGATCACATGCCACCAGTTGTGCGGGCATACCTGGATATGTTGGTCCCGGTGGAAAATCTGCTCAGTGCCACACCGATATTGGCTGAAATGCGAATGATAAAATCCGCCCAGGAACTTCAAATGGCCCGGCATGCCGGGCAAGTTGCAAGCGCTATGATGGACGCCGGACGCGACGCAATTGCAGACGGAGTACCGGAGTTCGAAGTTGCGATTGCCACGTCCCAGGCCGGAACACGAAAGGCCGCGGAGCTTTTAACGGCGCATTACGATGACTCGGACATGTCGCCCAACACTCATTTTCTGCAAATAATGGCGTCGGGCGACACCATCACCAAAACCCATCATCGCGCCTCAACCCGGATCATGAAACGAAGCGAACCGGTGTTTTTGTGCTTTTGCGGCATGACCAATTTTCACCGCTTCAAACTGGGTTTTGACCGCACCTTTTGGATTGGTGAGGTGGCGGACAAACAACAAGAGCATATCTATGAGGTTGCCGTAGCAAGTCAGGCCGCCGCACTGGCAGAGCTGCGCCCAGGTGTGACCGCCGAAAGTGTGCATACCGCCTATGCCGAGGTTATCCAGCGGGCGGGGTTTGAATACCCGTTCCGGTGTGGCCGCGCGACTGGCTATAGCTTTTTGGAAAAGCCACAGTTGGTCACCGGCGACACGACAGTATTGCAGCCAGGGATGGTTTTCGCTGTTGATGGTTCAGTATCAGTCGATACATTTCGTGCGCAGGTCGGCGACAGTTTCATAATCACCGAAGATGGCTGGGAAGCAATAACAGAACATCCAAAGTCCTTGGATGCAGTTATCCTTTGACTTTCCAACTAGCGCCGTCTTTTGAATGCACTTACACAGCGAATGGTCGATATGGCGAGCCGGGCCTCAACATTTTGAAAATTTCACTCCACGATCTCGCGATTACGTTGCATCTTTAGACATCCGCAACGCGAATGGGTGTGCGAAGTTGGAAAGACAATCGGCACCTTTGAAAGTGCAGTTTCAGAGGGAATTAAGTTACTTTGGGACCCGGCGATTGGAATGTATAACTGACAGGGCATTGGAGAAGAAGGCGTAGCGGAAAACTAACGTTAACAGCCATTGCTCGATTGGGGGGTAGAGGGAAAATGAGCGGCGATTCTGAAACCTACCAAGGAATCTGCTATTGTGGCGCATGTAGTGTTTCTGCTGCCGGTAAGCCGATGGTCATGGCATATTGTCATTGCCACTCTTGCAGAAAATGGCATTCGGCGCCTGTCAATGCTTGGTGCCTCTGGTCGGCAGACAATGTCTCGTTGTCAGGACCGACGGTTCAATCGGACAAGAATGATGAAAGCCATCGTGTTTCCTGCGGCAAATGCGGGGGGGCGTTGGTAAATATCAAACCCGGAAAGGACATCGTCGCGGTCTACGCAATGTCGCTGGATGAATCTGGGTTGAGCTTCGAGCCGACTTTTCACATCTTCTACGGCGAGCGTGTTTTTGACATGGCCGATGGCCTGCCAAAGTGGAAGACGGTTCCGACATCGTTCGGAGGGGATGGTGTCGCTATGCCCGAACCAGACAAAACCGGTTGGATTTCCTTGAACACGCGAGCCCAAGGGTGAAGCGCAAACTTACCTCGATCTTGGCTGCCGACATTGTCGGCTTCTCGCGGCTTGTGGAAGCTGCCGAGGAAGCCACGCTGGCGCGTCAGAAAGAACTGCGCCTGTCCGTGTTCGACCCCGGGATCAAGCAGGCTGGGGGTAAGATCATCAAGTCGACAGGCGATGGATTTCTGGCCGAATTTTCAAGCGTTGTGGAAGCGGTGCGGTTCGCGATAGCGGCGCAAGAAGCGGTTCGCGCAGAGGAAGAGTCCGTGCCTCAAGATCGGCAGATCAGTTACCGCATGGGCCTTCACATAGGTGATGTGGTTGTTGATGATGGTGATATCTATGGCGACGGTGTGAATCTTGCCGCTCGCTTAGAAGCTGCTGCCCCAACGGGCGGGATTTGCATCTCCGCTGCCGTCCGTGACCAGATCGTTGGCGTAATGGACGAGCTGTTCGCTGATGTCGGTGAATTGACGCTGAAAAACATTTCGCGCCCGATCCGCGCCTTTGTCTGGCCTCCCGACCAAGGTGGAGCACTTTACACTGCCACCACACCGCCCATCGAGGTGACATCCAAGAAGCCCACGGTAGCCCTTAGTGCATTCGAAGCCCTCGGCAACAATGACGATGCTAAGATGCTGGCCGAAGCTTGCAATCACACGGTAGAGGCGGCGCTTGCCAATCTTACAGGGTTGGATCTGATCGCACTCGAGGCGGGCCCGGACCATATCGCTACGGCGGTGTTTCAGGCCTCTGGAAACCAGGTCCGCGCGACACTCAAGCTGCGTGAGACGAGTACATCGGCAACCTACCTGACCCAGCGGATGAACGGTGATCTTTCCGATCCTTTCGTGGCAGAAGATCTGTTGTCAGGGGAAATCGCGACAACGATCCGATACGGAATTCTGCAGCGAATTGCTGAGCGCGCAGCGGAAACGGAGACAAACGACCCCGAGGCAATGCTGAATCTCGCGGGGCATTACATGATGGGATCGCAGCCTGAAGAATGGGAGGCTGCGGGCCGTCTGTTGGACAGGATCCTGACACTCCAGCCACGCAATTTCATGGCCGTTGGGATGAAGGCGAACACGTTGATTGGCGAATTGGTATGGGGTTACCGTCCGATACGCCCGGAGGATATCGAAGCCGCTGACGCAGGGCTGAGCAAGGCGGTTTCGTTGAATGACCAAAGCGATTACGTGCACCTGATCCGGGGAATTTTTCACTACGGTATTACCGGCGATTTGGAAGCGGCGGTGCGGTGTGTTGAACGCGGGTTCGAAATCAGTCCGCAGTTCGCCCAGGGGCATATGGTACTGGGCTGGATTCAGAACCTGATGGGCCAACCAGAGTTAGCGCTGAAGTCCATCAAAAAGGGCTCGTTTTCTCTTGCCAAGAACCGGATATATCACCGTGTCCCACAAGCGTTGGCCCAGACTTATCTGGTTATGGGCGACTTCGAGAATGCCATCGCCAACGCCAACCGAGCGCTACAAAATTCGCCGGGGCTGCCGGTCGCACAAATGTACCTTGCCAGCGCAACCGGTCAGGCTGGTCTACCTGATGAAGGAGAACGGGCGCGGGATGCCCTAATTGCGTCAGATCCGGACTTCCGAGTTAGCGGCGTGCGCAGGTTCCATTTTCAGGACCCAACACGTTGGGACGCAATCCTGGATGGACTTCGTTTGGTGGGGCTGCCCGAGTAAGCTCTCTCGGGAAATTCTGTGTTGAAGTGTGCTAACATCAATCCCCGAGGGGGACATTATGCACAACGAAGTATTGGCCGTTTTAGTTTTACTCGTGAGTTCAGGGCAGGCAATCGCCCTCGATTGTGGTGACAAAACAAACTCGTGCAAGATTGAAACCGGAGAATATCATATCGTTCTTCCGAACGATTGGCAGGGTGGACCTGCTGTGATGCACCTGCACGGTTATGGCGATACAGGTGAGAAGATTGTAGAGAACTCGGCGTTCGTTGAAGAATTCACCAAGCGGGGATACGCATTTATCGCGCCAACCGCGCTCCCATGGTTGGATGGTAAACCCACCGACTGGTCTGTTCGAGACGGTTGGAACACCTACCCTCGCTCAGACGTAAGATTTCTCCGTGAGGTTTTGGCTGACGCTGCCCTTCGTGCAAACGTGAATGCGGGCCGGGTGTTGCTGACAGGATTTTCCAGAGGCGGATCAATGGTCTGGGAAGTTGCTTGTCTTGCACCGGAAATAGCGCTTGGTTACGCGCCGGCTTCCGGTGGTTTCTGGCTCCCGGCAACCGAAGATTGTCTAAAGCCGGTACACTTGCTCCATACCCACGGGTTTGCCGACAAAGTTGTTCCGCTTGAAGGTCGCGCAATACACAGCGAGGAGTTTGACGTTACCATCACGCAGGCAGATATCTGGCAAGGCCTGTCGGTGTGGCGGCAAGAAAACAAATGCCCACCCAATGCTGCACATCACGAAATGACCGAGGGTCTGTGGCGCAAACGCTGGAACTGCGAATACGGTAGTCTCGAAATCATTCTGCATAACGGAGGGCACGGTTACCCGACAGGATGGAGCTCCACAGCGCTTGACTGGTTTGAAAGTCTGGGAAACTGACGCATCATCAATTTCAAAAAAATTTGGTTTTGCTACGGTGAGACTTAGAAGAGCTTGTGGATCGGTCGGCTGGCCAAAAGGCACGTCTTCTAGATTTTAGTTAGAAACGCAGAGCGGATAGCTGTTTTCATGGCACCCAATGGCCCGGTTTCCTGTGAACCGGCTGCCGCCATCACCAACTTCGAGGTGGACGTTCTGCTGAAACCAAGGGTCTCGCCCACTATCGATAGATCGGCATGAAGTGAGGAACGCCCCAGTAGGCCGACCGCTATCCCTGCTTCGACCGCCGCGATTACACCAGCGACACTCTGGCTGGAATAGACAATGCGGTATGGTTTTGCGCGGTGCTCTAGCGAAGCGATTGCCGCGTCGCGCCACCAACAGGCGTGATCGAATACAGCCACCGGCAAAGTTTCATCGACTGAAAACTCCCGATGTGCGGATGAGACCCAACATGTTGGATCCTCAAACAACAGCTCTTCATGAGGCTCTGGGCTTTCAACTTCATAAACTGCAAGGTCCAACGATCCCTTGTCGATGGCGTCAGGGAAACCGGTGCTCAAAGCGCAGGTCACCTCCAACTCGACCTGTGGGTGGTGGCGGGTGAATGCTGCGATAATCTGAGCCAGTTTGGCTCGACCGTGATCATCTGGAACGCCAATGCGCAGTTTGCCCATCACGGCCGTTTGGGAAATGTCCTGCAATGCCACGTCCAGACGTGTTGTCACTTCATGTGCAACGGGCAACAGCAGACGACCTGCATCGCTTAGGACGACCCCGCGCCCGTGCCGCTTAAATACGGGTTGGCCGAGGATGGATTCGAGGCGTTTGATTTGAAGGCTTGTGGCGGATTGGGACCTATGGATACGTGCGGCGCCATCCGTGACGCTGCCTGCTTCGGCGACAGCAACAAAGGTGCGCAACAAATCGCTATCCAGATTTACCATTTGAATTACCAATATCAGTGATTGAAACTATTCGTTTCACACATGTTTGTTCAATTCCTATTTTTCAAGATCAAAGGAGTATCCTATGACCGATCAGACAATTGTCCGCCGGCAATCAGGTAAGACTTATGTGGTCTGGGGCGTGTGCCTATTGCTGTTGGTCAGCATCGGTTTCGCCTGGCCGGAACACATTGCGGATGCCACTAGGTTTGTCCTCTGGGGCCTCGTTGTCGTTGCCCCGATAGTTATTCCGGGCATCCTTCTGGCGGCCTGGATCATCGCCAGCGGAGCAGACACCCACATT
>NZ_JBXWNK010000016.1:0-112283 GCF_059610325.1 Ruegeria sp. YTSA064 | reverse complement strand
CGCGGGATGGAGCAGCCCGGTAGCTCGTCAGGCTCATAACCTGAAGGTCGCAGGTTCAAATCCTGCTCCCGCAACCACTTTTACCGAACGCAGTGCCACCCCAGCCACCCCAGGGCGGCTTTGTTCGTTCTGAGATGCTCCCAACGCCATCAAGCCCGCCAGTTTCCAATGAGTTCAATTGTATATGTCCCATCTTCCGGGACCAATCGAATCTCTGATAGCCGACACTGGCATATATTTAGAGGGGTCCTTAGTGTCATTTCGCAGTTTGTGGCAGTTGGTCAAATCTATGAAAACCACCCGTAACTTATGGATCGATTTTTCAGCGACTTTATCGCAATGAACAATCACTTGGCGGATCTAGGAGACCCGCTTCCTCTATTCCATGTTACTAGGTAGTAGCGCGCTAGAAGCCCCCCTTTCTAACAGTCCTTAAGTATCGTCCGTCGTTCGGTAAGCCTACCCGTTGAGTTATCATACTATCGGAATCTCAAAATTTCGATTAATTTGAAGTTACGTGCCCCAACTCAATCAAACCTATTTCTGAAGGAAAGGGAGCATAGTTTTGTCTATTGATTTTCCAAATTGGCCACCAGAACCTTACAACTCTGACAGTTGGCCACCACCGTGGCTTAGATTTGAGCGCGAGTATCCAAATTCGGAACGGCGTTCGCGACTAATATCGCATTCCGATGCGCCATATATCGCCATCGCGACGGATGAAGAGACTGATCGGGAAACACTTGGAGCTATTGCTTCGGACTATTTGGATAAAGTTGAAGATTATCTAACAAGTCATGGGCAATCGTTGAATTGGCCTGAAGGGTGGGGCGGAAATCAGTTTAATGACAACGCCAAAGCCGGAAACTGGGACTTGGTTCACTGGCTGAATATCTGGCCTCCGGTTGACAGCGGTGCGAATGACAACCCACCTCAAATTGCGTCATGGAACCTGTCCCGCGATGAACTCCACAGATTGCCAGCAACGATAGTCATGGTGGCGACAGAATTCATAAATGATCAGGGGGAACCTGCCGAGTTCTCTATCGGTGTCAGCATTCCTATGCTGGTGGAGGAAACAGATGGTGGTAAACTCCGCGTCATCATTCGCTCGTTCACAGCAGAATACCCGGTTGTATCGCAGCAGAGTTGGTCGACCGTGGATGCCAAGGCCGCATTTCCGTCTCGAGAGGAACGACAGATCGAACTTGGGGCACTTACAAATGATTTGGTAAACTATCCATCTGATATTCTAAATCAAATTGGAGCCGCGGCTTCTGTTGAACCGAGATCCATCGATTTAGAGCAAATCTTTATCTTGTCCGATGTTGACCCGGATTTTCTGGAAGAACCGGTTGTTATCGAAACAGTTTCGAAAGCGCTTGGGTCAATCGAGCGATTTCCAAATCGCTTGAGTTATTCGGTGACCAACAAGATCAAGGCAATACCAATTGGCGGTGCGCAACAGCGACAATTCCACTTCGAATTGCTATCCACTGAAACCTGCCCACTGATCACCCATGTAGGTGAGGGCGAAGCAAAAATTTGGACTCAAGTTCCGCCTGCTTCGAAATTACCTTTTGATCCTGCAAATCCAGCATTGCCTTACGATTGGGATCGAAGGCGACCCACTCGTACAGATGATTTCCTTGATCGCTTCAGAGAGTTGGGAAAACTGACGAACGGGAATGAATTGACGCTGGAAGATCTGGGGTTTCGTGTTCGCCGATGCCCAGATTTTGTTCCAGGTGACCAAGATGGACTTGGCAATCCCGGTCCGACCAAAGTTTTAAGGCTACCCGCGAACAAGGAGATTCTACTACGAAGTAATGAGTATTCAGCACTACTTGCCTATGTTAACTGCGTTGAATTTTTCGATTTGTTGAGATCGTTTGGAATTATCTTGGACGATTTCGTTGTTCGGGCAGAAAGGGACATTCAGATCTTTTACCGGTACGGTATTGCTCCGGGTCCTGGCAAAGATGGGCGAACGGTGAACGCGCAGGTCGCCTATGACTGCAAATCTGATGCTGCGACCTTGCCGACAATTCGAATGAATCTCGCACTTGCAGAACTGACACGTTGGGACCGGCCATTGAACAGCGACGGAGAGCGTACCTGGGCGCAGCCCCTTGGCCTCGCGACTGACAAGCGCTGGATGCTTCATGAGTTTGGGCACTATTTGTTGGCTGCGCGTCTTGGGAAGCTTGAATTTGATTTTGCGCACAGCGCCGGTGACGCAATGGCCGCTATTGTTTGTGATCCGGAGTCTAGGCTGGCTGACCCGCGAAATGGTGTCGCCGAAAGCTATCGTGGAATCACATTCCCATTCGTGTTTTCGACGCGTCGCCACGACAGATCCCCCACGTTAGGTTGGGCGTGGTACGGAGAATTGAACCGGTCTGTTATTGAATCGCCGCCAACTGGTTGTGACGACCTGAAGGGTTATCTGACGGAACAGATCCTTTCGACAACGCTCTTCCGGCTTTATCGTGCGCTGGGTGGAGACTCGATGGATGCGGACGCACCGGATGTTTACCTGCGCCAACGTGCGTCTTTTGTGACGGTGTACTTGTTGGTACGGGCAATCCAATCATTCGGGCAATCGCCATCGAGGGCAGAAATGCTGGAGCTGGCGATCGAACAAATTGACCGTTTGCAGGCTGGAGTGATTGAAATGCCTCCTATCCCAGATCTACCAAATAACCTACCCCAACCGGATTGTTGGAAAGGGGGTATGGTCCACAAAGTGGTACGGTGGTCATTTGAAACGCAAGGCATGTTTGTCGAGAACCTTGAAGAGACACACAATGGCATGGGCAAAGCGCCTGACGTCGATGTCTATATCGAAGATTCCCGCCCGCTTAGAGAGATGGTGAACGGCAGTTGGTTTAATTTCGGCGTGGGCAGTTATTGCCCGGTTTCGCTAGATTGGCGTGATGATGCGCAATGGACAATGCCGGATCAGGTGATTTTCGGGAATCGTGGATCGGTTACAGCTGAGGGCTGCACGCTTCGCCGCTGGTATGGGGTGGTCTTTAATCCAGAAGAGGATTGGGGTCTTTCCTCCATTATTATCTGGCTTCCGCTCTTTTCACAGGAAGACAATTTGCCGGACATTGGAGCAGGCGACAGGCGGGTTCTGCCGTTCAACGATGAGGGCGAAGCCCTGGCAGAGATTGAGCGAATAGTGAACGCCGACCGACCGCAAGGTAGCACAGCATATGGTCTGGCGCTTTATGAAATCACTTGTCCAGACGATCGTGCCAATACAGATCCGCTGCAAAGCCTTGGGGTGGCTGTCGGGACAACATCCAGCAACCTACCCAAAACACCCCGAGCATTGACCGACCTCGTAGCTAATGACAATAACCTTGGGTTGCGGGTTATTCGGTTCATATGACTTCCGGCACAGGATCACTGTCCCATGGCGTGGGCCATTCGACTTTTGACGCGTCCAGCACCGTCATCAGCGTCGGACAATCGATACCCGCTATTGGATTTCCATCGACGTCTGTGTCGTTGGCTCTGTCAAACAGGGCATCCCAAATACCTGCAGCCAGATGGCGACTGGCCGTACTGTCGGTCGGGTAGTGCACGCCAATACGTTCTCGGTTCACTGCTATTCGATGCGCAATTGCAAGCAGTGGTGACTTTATGGGCGCGGTCCCGCGCAAGTCACTCCATCGTGGTTTCCGAAGCAGATGCCCATCCTCTGGGCTTGGAACAATATCCGCACCATCAATCGAAACTTTATCTTTCAGCACTCCGTAGCGGTAATAAATTCCCGGTATTTCTAGCAAAAGAAGCGAAATGAAATGCGCAAGAAATGAATGTCCGCTTGGGAATGCCGGATGTGCGGGTGGGCCGAACGGTACAGTCAGGCCGGGGCGGAGGATCGATGGTCGCACTCTTTTGTAATGTGCTTTGTAAGCCATGTAGATCACGTTACCGATTGCCAGCCCGACGTTTATCAGGTCGAGCGTATTGGGGTGATCAAACGAATTGATGCCCAGAAAATGAATGAGATAATCCGGTAGACCATCTGCCTGGACGTCGCTTTCCACAAGATAGTTCCACCGATCGTCCTCCATATAGATTTTGAGTTTCTCCAACTCGCCCTTGATAAATAGGAACGCGGCCAAATTCTCAGCGGCTGTATCTCCGGGTTGCCATTTCAGGTCGTTTGCTTCCAGCCAACGCAGCTTAATCGGGTCGATACCTGGCGGGATGCGGCCAAGGGAAATCGGTAACCATTTCCCGAATTGCCCAGCGATTTCAAGGGCTGCGAGCGTACCGGGCTCACTCCGGTCAGCGGCGCGCAACCACTCACCCAATTGCGGATCAAACGGAAGTGTCCAGAAACGCAAATCCGGATCCCAGTCGGCGGTCGTCCATTCCAGCGGGTCACTGTTAGGTTGGTAGGGATTGATTATGAATTCGAGCGGAAATGGAGTTTCACCGGAATTGTCTGGTGTGAAGTTAAGCGACCAAGGCAACAGCGCCAGTTCAATGGGGGTAGCATAGTAGCTACGGATAAAGCCAATGCCACCGTCAGCTCCGACCGGGATCGCACCCATGCCCATGCCGTTACCCATGCCCATGCCCATGCCGTTACCCATGCCCATGCCCATGCCGTTACCCATGCCCATGCCCATGCCGCTACCCATGCCCATGCCCATGCCACTACCCATGCCGTTGGCTGTGTCCTTTCTAGAAGTCATTGGAAATCCCCCTATCGAATAATATGGACTTGAGATTTCGTCGGCTCAAAGTCCTCTAACGCGGCAAACCCGCAATAAATAACCCACTTTTTAGGGCCAATTTGTCTTCTCTACGTACAAATGGATACCACGAAACAAACCGATCCACCGAGAAATCTTTGTCGAGCCTTAGAATCTCGGCTCCAACGGCCCGTGCCTTTTCCTCTTGACCGTTCATTGCAAGACTGGCCGCCAGAATTCTCAAGGTCGCAATAAAGCGAGAGTTGACCTGACGTGCCTTCTGCAACCAGGAAATCGCTTCAGCATAATTTCCCGAGGAAAACTCGGCGATTCCAACCCCGGTCCACCAAGTAAAGTTCAAGGTGTCAAACGGGCTTAGTTTAAATGCATTCTGAAACCGGGGTATCGCCTCGTCTCTTCGGCCTAAATACGACAATGTTACTCCACTTGTTGCCCAGCCGAGTGCATTATTCTGATCAAGGGACAGGGCCAGATCAAACATCGACATCGCTTGATGCGGATCACCCTCAATGAGGCTTGTCAGATGCCCAGCGACCACTTGGCAGAAAGGATCATCAGGATCCAATGCGATGGAATGTCTGGCATGCTCAACAGCCAGCAGTTTGTCGCGCTCAGGATTGTTGGAGCGTTCCTCGCCAACGAGGTAATTCAATCGCCAAGCGGAGTAAGCATAGGCTCTGGCATAGGTAGGATCCAGTTCCATAGCCCTTTGCAACGCTATTCCGGATTGATGATACCCCTCATCTGTGAACCGATACAGTTCTGATGCCGCCTTGAGAACGCAATCATACGCATCAAGGCTATGGGTAGAGCGATTTCGAACGCGTTCAATCCCGTGCGCGTTCAGGCGGGGCTCGAATGAGCCGACAACTGCGGCAACTATTGTGTCTTGAAAATCGAACAGATCTTCGGCGGTCCCGTCGAACGACTCGGACCAGATTGATCGGTTCAAGGCAACATCAACCAATTCCGCTGTAATCCGAAGCCGATTGCCCTGTCGGCGCACGTTTCCATCCATTACATAGTTTACGCCCAACTGCGCCGCGATCTCCTGGAGATCAATCGATCGATTGGCAAAACGCAATGTGGAGGCGCGGGCGATTACGTGAAATGCATGGCTGCGGGATAGGCCGCTGATAATGTCTTCGGTGATCCCTGATCCAAAATACTCTTCCATTTCATGGCCAGAAGACGCGCGAAATGGCAAGACGGCCACTGTAGGTCGCGATGTCCATTCAATGAAAGGTTGGTGTAGGCTCGCGCTTTCTGAGGAAGAAGTTTCCAGTGGCACGACTTGAAACAAGTGGATAACTCGATTGATGTTTTTTAGTCGCGGCGTACCAATATCTCTGAAGCGAACATTGATCTTACTTCCTGCCAGTTCTCGAACCAGTCCTGTCGCAACGATTTGACCCGGCGCTGCAGCGTCATGAATACGCGAGGCAATGTTGACGCCGTCACCCAATATGTTTCCGTGGCTCACCAAAACATCTTCGACATTTACTGCAATCCTTAATTGCAAATTTTCACGGGTGCCCCTTTGCGCCTCTGGATGTGGTTTCTTCTGAGCGTCGACAGCCCATTTCAAGGCAGCCACCACGCTGCTGAATTCAACGAGGATCGCGTCTCCGACAGTTTCGACCAATCGGCCATCATATTGCTTAAGCAATGGCAACAGCAACTCTTCTCTGAGCGATTTCCACTGGTTGCTTGTCCAAACATCGTCTTCTGCCATTAGGCGGGAAAAACCGGCAACATCTGCGAACGCGACAACTGCAAGCCTGCGCGTTTCAGAAATTGGAGGTTCGTTTTCACTCGCCATTGAAAGTCTTTCTGAAGAATCCTGTTCGTTGTTTATGAATGATAACTTGAAGGCAGAGTAACGATAGGATTGTCTTCGGTCTATTGCCTCATCTAATGAATGGCGTCTTCTAACTGCTCTGATATAGTCGATATGCTTCTTTTGCCGAACGTTTTGGCTTCTTTGACTTCCTGTTTGGTCATAGGGCGGATCATCTTGGAATAGAAACTAATTCTAAAAAATCGTGCTGAGGCGGCGCGAGTACCTTCGACTAGCAGACCGATGCTTGAAAAAGTGGTCGAGGGCTTTTGGATTTGAGGCTTCAAACCAGACATTGCAACCGTATTCGACAACGGTGGTTGCACCCTCCCGCAACCAGCGTCAGAAAATCTAAGTACAGCCCGTTCAGACTACAATTGATCCACTGGATCAATTGATTAACGTCTTCACCTCGTCAGGCTCATAACCTGAAGGTCAGAGGTTCAAAGCCTACTCCCGAAACCAAATTCCAAACAACCCGCTCAGACTATTTTTCATCACACGGTTCAATAGTTTAAAGCACTCCAAGCTATAAGTCTCTTGGGGTTAACGAATAGCTATGCAACTGAGCCGCTGTCTCTGATCTCAACTATTCTGGTAATAGAATGATAGCCTGCGGCTTGAACCGCTTGGTGGGCGAGGAAATGGGGCGGCGCGGATGACTTGATCTCTGGCGGCGCGCTCGATCTCGGGTGAGCCTGAGCTGTCGACGATGTCGACCCAAGCCAGTGATCCATCAGGATTAATTTCGAAGAATACCTGCGCAAATCCTCGGACTGGTACATAGACGACGGGTGTTTGATTTAGATGGACCAGAACCTGTCCGGCATAGTTCGTAGTGTCGGAGTTTCCTGCGCCGCGGCCTGAGGATTGATTTCTGCCACTGCTGGTTCGGAACGGGTCAGCCCCTTCCTTTTGATACAGGCTTAAGGGCGACTCTACTGTCCGCGAAGGGTTGCGCAAATTGTCGAAGTTACTGAACCCATCCAGCGATTTTGGCGTATCCGTTGCGGGCCTTGTGTCCGGAAGGCGGGGACGCTTGGAGACAGATACAGCCTGATCGGAAGCCCCGGTTTGTTCTTCCGGCAGCTCTGTTGTTGGCTCATCGACGGTACTTGGGATTTCCGGTTCGACTGCCGCACTCTCCAGTGGAGGGACCGGAGCAGTTGGGGCGTCTGTGGGTGGTAGCACTGCCAAGCGCTCGGTCGCCGGGGGTGTTGCGGTAGTCACCGCGTCTGCGGCTGGTTCGGCGCTGGACGGGGCGACCGGTTCGGTCGGCACCCCTTCCTGCAATTCTGATTGTGGGGCGACGGGCGCTCCGACATCGGGTGAAGATACCTGCTGAGGATTGGGGGAGGCGACGAGTGTTTCGCTGATCGGGATGTCGGCAGTATCGGGCCTAATAGTGTCTTCAACCGGAGGCTCGGGTGCTTCAGCAGATTCCGGTTGCACCGGGTCCGTCGTGTCTTCGGTGAATTCTTCGAATGTGTTGCCAAGCTCGATCAAGCTGACCGATTCCCCCTTGGATCGCAATTGTGGCAGACTTGGTCCGTAGAAACTGATCCCAAGGATGTGCAGGACAAGCGAAAGCGCACCCGCCAACGCAGCGACGGCTGCTGACTTCCGGATCATTTTAACGCCTGCTGGGTCACGAGGAACACAGACGGCGCGCCATACCGTCGAAGGGCACCGGTTAACTCCATCAACCGTTGGCCTGAAACATGGCGGTCGGGGACAATCCTGACCGGTCCGTCATCATGTCTGGCCATGAAAGCCTCAGGGTCGGTTTGCACTCCGCGAAAGCTGAGGATGCCATCAGCGTTCAAGACAAGCGCATCGGGAGGGTCGCGGCCTTCGAGTTCCGATGTGTCGACAAGCTGAAGCTCGGGATCAAGCGGTGGTGCCAGGGTGCCTGCAATCAGAAAGAAGATCAGCATCAAAAAAACGACGTTGATCAGAGGGATGGTCGAGTCTCGTTTGCGGCTTGGGTGACCAAAGCGGATCATCGGTCTACTCCAACACCGTGACGGTCAAGCCATCGCGGCCGCGCAAAATAACCAGCAAATCCACAAGTCGTTGCGCGGACGTATCGGCATCAAGGCTTACCAGAGCCTGACCTGTCCCGATCCTTGCAGACAGGTCATCCAGCGTCAGCGTTTCGCCGTTCAAAGTCACGCGCTCCGCACCGATCTGGATGAAAATTCGCTCGACGGGCTCAGCCGAGGCTGATGCGCCTGAGGTTGCACTGCTGATCTCGATCTCCGCGAATTTTGAGAAGGTTGAAGACAACATGAAGAACAGCAACAGCAAGAAGATGACATCGATGAGCGGCGTCATTGACATAGGTCGTCTGACAAAGGGTGCCGTGTTACACATGTTCAGCGTTCAGAAACTCGGTCGCACCGGTGGCGGGCTGGTTCGAATGGTTTGGGACAAGAACTGTGCGCAGTGCTTTGTCCGCAAACACCCGTTCGCGCGCGGTTCGGCTTTCAAACCAGGACAAGACCATCGAGGTCGGCATCGCCACCGCTAGGCCAACAGCTGTGGTTACCAGGGCAACCCAGATGCCGCCTGCCAGCAATGAGGGATCGACAGAAGACCCGGCAGATTGAAGGCTTTGGAACGCATTGATCATTCCCAAAACTGTCCCGAACAACCCAAGCAGCGGGGCAAGCTGGGCAACCGTGTCTAAAAGTCGAAACCCCCGCTCAAGCCCGGCAAGTGCCAACCCGGCTTCGGCATCCAGCCGTGCGTCCAGATCGGGTGTGTCCGGCGCGTCCATTGCGGCTTCGACAAGTGGTGCAAGATAGCTTCTGCTCTGTGCGAGGCGTGTGCGTGCCTCGGCCCGATCCCCGGCATCCCAGGCTTGCAGCGCTTGTGACAGCACTTTGTGCCGTCCCACGCCACAGGCTGCGAACTGCCACAGCTTATAAAGACTGACCGCCACCGTCAGCACCGACATGACAATAAGAATGGCTACTACGGGCCCGCCAAGGGCCAGGATTTCCCGAAGAGAAGAGAGAATATTCATCCAAGTAACTCCACTTCAACTCGGCTGCTGAGCGTTAGGGTCGATTGGCAGACGTCGCTCTGAGATCCGTTTATCACGCATGAACTCGCGCCATTGATCAATGCTCGCCCAACAGACGTGCAAGACATCCCAGGCAGGTCAAACTGACGGACACGCGGGCGATCTAAGGGTAAGTCTCGAAAATCAAAAAGTGAAAGGGTTACAACACTCCCTTCATTGTCGAATATCACCGTCTCGAATATTGCCTCATCGATGCTGGTTCCGGATTGGTTGGTCACCAGGAAGGTTAATCTACAGGCACCACTAACGTCTGCCAAGGCATTGAGCTCCAAAGAAATCTCAGCGGTAGGTGCCTCAGCGGATTGCGCCAGAGCTCCGCATGAGAGCAGGCATGCGAAACAGGTAAGCAGGACACGGAGAGATCTCATTGAAGGGCACCTATATGCTTGGGCGAACCGCGTTTGTCTGCGTTGTGTAGCCGACAATGGTCCTCTCATACCTGATAGTACTCTCACTTCAAAGGATCGCTAAAACGATTGTGAATTCGACAATATTTAAGGGCGAATTTGAAGATGCAGTCTAGCAAATTGACATAATATATGACAATATGACGGATATCTGCCTCATTTCGTCAAGACATGATCTGCATCCCGAACAATTCGCCCCTCATAATCGAAAGAAATACAGTATGGAGGCGCGTTTTGAGCTGGAATATTTGCATAGTCGGGGCAGGAAAGATCGGTCAGATGATCGCGACCTTGTTGAAATCCTCGGCGCATTACTCGGTAACTGTTGCCGATCATGATCTGTCGGCATTGTCTGTGTTCAACAAGCGAGGGATTTCAACGCGGCAGATCGATGCCCGTGACAGTGCAAGCCTCGAACGGGGGCTCAGGGGGTTTGATGCTGTTGTTTCGGCGGCTCCATTTTTCCTGACGCCAGAAATTGCCGGTGCTGCAAAAACAGTCGGAGCCCATTATTTTGATCTGACAGAAGATGTTGAAGCGACCAATGCGGTACGCCAACTTTCGCAGAACAGCGATACAGCGTTCATGCCGCAATGCGGATTGGCACCCGGATTTGTCGGTATCGCTGGCGCCGCGCTGGCTTCGGAATTCGATGAGTTGGAAAGCTTACATATGCGGGTTGGGGCACTGCCGCTGTTTCCGACCAATGCATTGAAATATAACCTGACGTGGTCCACTGACGGATTGATAAATGAGTATTGTAACCCTTGCGATGCCATTGTGAACGGCGAGCGGGTTAAAACAGCACCACTCGAAGATTATGAACTGATCGGCCATGATGGTGTGGAGTATGAATGCTTCAACACGTCCGGTGGGCTGGGCACGCTGCCCGAAACGCTTGAAGGCAAAGCGCGGGCTGTGTCCTATCGGTCGATCCGCTATCCGGGACATCGGGATATTCTTCGATTGTTGCTGAATGACCTGGGATTAGAGCGGCGGCGCGATCTGTTGAAAGAGATCTTTGAAACCGCACTGCCGCGCACAGATCAGGATGTAGTGCTTGTCTATTGCACTGCCAAGGGAATGATTGATGGTTCCCTGCGCGAGAAGTCCCTGATCAACAAATCCTTTGCCCGCACCATTGATGGGCAAATCTGGAGTGCGATTCAGATCACCACCGCAGCAGGTGTGCTGGGTGTCGTCGATCTGATGCGGACGGGTGCTTTGCCGTCCAAGGGTTTTGTCCGGCAGGAGCAGGTAAAGCTTGCCGATTTCCTGAACACAGAATTTGGTCGGCTCTATCGCGCCGGCGATGTCACCGAACAGAACAAGGCGGCCTGAGATATGAAAGATGTTGTAATGACTGCTGAAGCTACTCTTGCGAAACTGGACCTGACGGCGGCAGAGCTGACTGGTGGATCGCTGCGCGTAACTTCTCCAATTGATGGAAGTGTGCTGGCTGAAGTGCACGAAACGCCTCTGTCCGAGATGAAATCCATATTTGCGCGCTCGAAGGAAGCGTTCCAAGCATGGCGGGTTGTGCCTGCCCCGCGCCGCGGAGAACTGATCCGCCTTCTGGGCGAAGAACTGCGCGCAGCTAAAGATGATCTGGGCGCGCTGGTCAGCTGGGAGGCCGGTAAGATCACCTCGGAAGGGCTGGGCGAAGTGCAGGAGATGATCGATATCTGCGACTTTGCCGTTGGACTGTCCCGACAGCTCTACGGTCTTACGATTGCATCGGAACGACCTGGCCATCGGATGATGGAAACCTGGCATCCTGCAGGACCAGTGGGCGTGATCTCGGCCTTCAACTTCCCGGTTGCGGTCTGGTCATGGAATGCGGCGTTGGCGTTGGTGTGTGGGGATCCGGTAATCTGGAAACCTTCAGAGAAAACGCCCCTGACCGCGATGGCCTGTCAGAAAATATTCGAGCGCGCATTGGCCCGCTTCGGGGATGCGCCTGTCGGCCTGCTGCAGACCCTGATCGGAGGTGCTGCGCTGGGTGAAGCTCTGGTCGCGAGCGAGGATGTGCCGGTAATCTCGGCCACCGGCTCCACTCGGATGGGCCGTGCAGTTGCTCCGATCGTGGCGCAGCGCTTTGGTAAATGCATTCTGGAGCTCGGTGGCAACAATGCGATGATCGTCGGTCCTTCGGCCGATCTGGAAATGGCGGTCCGGGCGATCGTGTTTTCAGCCGTCGGGACGGCGGGTCAACGCTGCACCACGCTACGCCGTCTGATCGTGCACAACTCGATCCGTGAAGAGCTTGTTGCGCGCCTCAAGAAAGCTTACTCGGGCCTGCCAATTGGCAATCCGCTGACGGAAGGGACATTGATAGGTCCGCTTGTCGACGAAGCCTCCGGCGACGCAATGACCGGAGCGCTTAAGAGGGCAGAAGCCGAGGGTGGAACGGTCTTTGGTGGCAAGCGAGTAACCGAGGGAATGCCCGGTGGCGTCTACATGGAACCCGCCATTGTCGAAATGCCCAGCCAGACAGCAACTGTGAAGACAGAAACCTTTGCTCCGATCCTGTATGTCATGGGTTATGACGATTTTGCCGAGGCGATCGAGCTCCAAAACGATGTGCCCCAAGGCCTGTCATCCTGTGTTTTCACGTTGAACATGCGTGAGGCAGAACAGTTCCTGACCGCAGCTGGCTCGGATTGTGGCATTGCAAACGTCAATATCGGCCCGTCCGGCGCCGAGATCGGAGGCGCGTTTGGCGGTGAAAAGGAAACTGGTGGTGGGCGCGAAAGCGGTTCAGATGCCTGGAAAGCCTATATGCGCCGTCAGACCAACACGGTGAACTATTCAGCCGAGTTGCCGTTGGCGCAGGGTGTCAAATTCGACATCTGATTGGCGGGTCTTGATCTTAAGTATATCCGGCGGTTTTAATATACGCCGCCGGAAATCAATCCGCGAAAAGGTAATCCAAATGCATAATCGATTTGGCCTGGACCTCCGTTAGGTTCAGAAACTCGGCTATTGCCTCTTCGTTGACCAAGCGATCAGCAGTTTCGCGCAAATGAAACAAACCATCGTTTTTGGAGTAGCGGATCTGCTCAGATTCATAGGCAAGTGCGTTCCGCAACGTCGGAAGCAATCGGGCCATTGACTCGGCCGAACTGTTCTGACCAGCCAACCCGACACGCAGGGCGTGACCAGCAAGGTATTCGTCGGAATATTCGCATTCGATTTCCAGTACACGCGTCTGGGCTTGATCCCCGCCAAAATCCTGAATGACATCTAAATTCGCAGGATCAACGCATAAGATCAGTTTGTCGCTGTCGAAATGTTCGAACAGCAATTTCGCGACTGCGCGACGATGTCGGGAGCGTTTGGTCAATGTCGTCTCAATACCACCCAGATCGGGAAGCGGAGTGTCTTGCTCATCGTATATGTATTCAATACAGGGAATGCTGGTTTCCGAGGCAATCTGATCAACCAATCGTTTGGCAACGTGCCATTTTTTGCAGACAATCAAGTATATTTCGCGATCGGGTCCCAGGGTGTTACCCGCTTCCCAGAACCGTTGTGTGTACCGCCGTCCGACGCGTCCACGGCTGGTCAAGAAATGATACAGTTTGCGCCCTTCCCCAGAAATACCAAATGCGACCCCTTCGCTGGCATATAATTGCCCTAATCGTTCCTTGAGCTCATGGGCTTCAGGGCTGATCTTGCGTGAGAAGAGGTAATCCTGACCCAGCAGCATGTCATAGTGATCGTTGTAAAAACTAACGGGCATGCCGTAGTCGGAGAACATCAGAAATGTCAGCGTTCGGTTCTCGATCTCGTGCTTTGGTATCAGATGGCGAACGAGAGTTTGAAAGAACGTCTCATCTGGAATCCACGTTGTCTTGAAGAACCGAAGCACATCCGGGCGTTGTTGCAGGAATTCGAGAATCATCTCGACAGTACGACGGCGAAGACACCACCATTGGCTGCCAATCATGATCTGAAGGTCTGACGGTATGTCGCGAGTGAGGCCAAACCGTTTTTGCATCTCGTAAGCGGTGTAGAAGAGGCGCGGTTGATTGCGTTCGTTAAAGTAATGGCGATAGATCAGCCGGTCTTCTTTCATTCCGGTCTTGATCCAGTTGCTTGCGAAAAAATCGTGGCTCTCGATGAAATCCACATCGCGATCATCAAGGAAACCGCACACATATTCAGCGGTCTTGATGGCCATGCAATCGCCAGACAGCATATAGAAATGGGTGGCCCTGGGGAACTGCTCTACAGCCGACTGAAGCGCATGCAGCGTAGCCTGTACCAGGGACCATTCACCCCATCCGCATTTAATGCGCTTCTTCGAAAAGGTGACATTAGGGTTGTCGCTTAGGGCCTCGCGAATTCGCGCATAATCTGTGTCGCTGGCACGGGCATCAAAATGGATCGCCATGCAATCACCGGCAGCGGTCAGCTGACCGGCCTGCGCGATGATCGCGTCCGGATCTTTGTGACACAGCAAGATAAAGGCAATCTTTGCCATTCTATATTCGTATTTCCCCGTTTCTGCCGTTTGCAACCGTGATACTGAGGATGAGCGATTGAATAAACAGAATATTTTTGGTTCTTTGAGCCAATATGCCGGAGTATCAATACGATAACTGGCTAAGGAGGCACAGCAGATGGGTTTTCCCGGTACATGGATGACCGAAAGTCAGAGCATGGTCTATCGTGTCGTGCCAAAATGTGCTTGCTCGACCATTGGACAGATCATGTACTTCTCGGATCATGGCCGGTTTTTTGATGGTGATATTCACGACGCCAATGATGGGATGCATAAGTGGGCTTTTAATGCCAGTCAGGACCCAATTGCGCGGAATGTTCAGTCGCATGGGTCATACACTTTTACCTGTGTGCGCAATCCATATACGCGCATCCTAAGTTCGTTCTTCGACAAGATTTGCGGTATTCAGCGGAACGGTAAACGCTATCGCGGAAATCTGGTGCCGACATTGATTTACAACTACGGGATTGAGGTTGGCGGTGAGGATGGCAAAGGTGAGTTTGACCAAATCGCTAGTTTCCGCAGGTTTCTACTGTTTGCGCGCGATACGATCCGCTGGCGACGCCCGATGGATCCAGACATTCATTGGTCCGCCATGTCCGGTCATGTCTCAACTTTGATCGCTAATGGTGGCCGATATGATCGCATTTTCTGGACCGAGAAATTCAATGATGGAATGCAGGATGTTCTGGATCACCTGGACACAGCGCATAGGGTGACTCTGTCCGAAATTCCACGCTTCAATGAATCTGAAGGCCATGGGCCAAAGCGTGCGCATCCGGTCGAGGACTATTTTGACGACCTGTCCATGCACTTGGTCTATGAAATCTACAAGCAGGATTTCGAGTTGTTCAAATACGATTTCGAGAATCCCGCGAACAAGATGCCAATTGGTGAAATCGATCTGGACGAGATTCACGCAAAACTAGGTGATTGAGCTAAATCAGAAGGCTCCCGCCCATCGTCAACGTCTCTGACAAGACGTCTCCTCTGGTTGGGTCCGGCGCCGCGCATGGCGCGGTGCCGGACCCAAGTCTACAAGGGCTATCGGTGCAGCCGATGCTCCGCTGCGGGCGCGGGAGCACTTACGTTTGAACTAGGTCAAACCTGGCGTACTGCGCCTTTTGCGGCACTGGTTGCCAGTTTTGCATAGGCTTTGAGGGCGGTTGATACCTTGCGTTTGCGTGGGTTGGCGGGGTGCCAGCCTTTTTCGTCTTGTGCCTCGCGCCGGGCCGCAAGCTCCTCGTCAGAGACTGCCAAATGAATTGTGCGGTTGGGGATGTCTATTTCGATTTTGTCGCCCGTATGTACCAGACCGATCTCGCCACCTTCAGCGGCTTCTGGTGAGACATGGCCGATCGACAGCCCCGAGGTTCCACCCGAGAAACGCCCATCGGTCAGCAAGGCACAGGCTTTACCCAGACCTTTGGATTTCAGGTAAGAAGTCGGATACAGCATTTCTTGCATGCCCGGACCTCCGCGTGGGCCTTCGTAACGGATAACCACCACGTCCCCCTCTTTGACCTTACCGGTCAGAATATCGTTCACCGCCTGATCCTGGCTTTCGCAAACATAAGCAGAGCCGGTGAATTTCAGGATATTCTCATCAACACCCGCCGTTTTCACGATGCAGCCGTCGCGCGCGATGTTCCCGAACAACACAGCCAGACCGCCATCCTGACTGAACGCGTGTTCTTTCGAGCGGATAACGCCGCCTTCACGATCGATATCAAGCTCTTTGAACCGGTTTGATTGGCTGAAGGCCTGCGTGGTGCGCACGCCTCCGGGCGCGGCCTTGAACAGATCCTGCGCCTTCGGGTTGTTGGCGATCTTGATGTCCCAGTTGGCAATCGCTTCACCCATCGTACCCGAATGCACCGTATGGCAGTGCTCGTGCAACAGACCCGCGCGGCTGAGTTCGCCGAGGATTGAGAAGATGCCACCGGCGCGGTGGACGTCTTCCATATGCACATTTTCGATATTTGGCGCGACCTTGCACAGACAGGGCACCTGGCGGCTGAGCCGATCCATGTCGGACATGGTGAAATGAACTTCGCCCTCATGCGCGATGGCCAGCAGGTGCAGCACGGTATTGGTCGAGCCACCCATTGCGATGTCGAGGCTCATGGCATTTTCAAAGGCATCAAACGTCGCGATTTCACGCGGCAAGAAGCCTTTTTCGTCCAAATCATAGTGCCGCTTGGTAATCTCGACGATGCGGCGACCGGCCTCGAGGAACAGCTCTTTGCGGTCCGCGTGCGTAGCCAATGTCGAACCGTTGCCCGGCAGGGCCAGCCCCAGCGCCTCGGCCAGACAGTTCATCGAGTTTGCGGTGAACATGCCCGAGCACGATCCGCAGGTCGGGCAGGCGTTTTCTTCGATATGCTGGACCTGTTCGTCAGTGAACTTGTCGTCAGCAGCAGCGACCATCGCATCCACAAGGTCGATCTTTTTGGCCTCTAGATCGGCGATGTCGATTTTGCCGGCTTCCATCGGACCACCCGAGACGAAGATCGCCGGGATGTTCAGACGCATGGCCGCCATCAGCATACCGGGTGTGATCTTGTCGCAGTTCGAGATGCAGACCATCGCATCAGCGCAATGGGCGTTAACCATGTATTCGACCGAATCCGCGATCACCTCGCGCGAGGGCAGGGAATACAGCATCCCGTCATGGCCCATGGCGATCCCGTCATCCACCGCGATGGTGTTGAACTCTTTAGCCACGCCGCCTGCGGCCTCTACCTCGCGAGCAACCATCTGGCCCAGATCCTTCAGGTGCACGTGGCCAGGTACAAATTGAGTGAACGAGTTGACGATCGCTATGATTGGCTTGCCAAAATCGTCGTCGCCCATTCCGGTGGCGCGCCATAGGCCACGGGCGCCGGCCATGTTGCGGCCATGGGTGGAGGTTCTGGATCGGTACATTGGCATGATGCTGTTTCCCTATTGCCCAAGCTGCGATATTGGGTGTGTACGTTATAGCGCACGTATCATATGTACGTTATAACGCACAAGGCAAATCGCAAGGCTTGGGTATGGAATCAGACGAGTTAACGCTGAAACTAAGGGATGTTCGCGCTGCATCGGGGTTAAGCCTGTCTAAAGTGGCCGAACTGACCGGGGTTAGTAAAGCCATGTTGGGTCAGATCGAGCGCGGCGAATCAAGCCCGACCATCGCGACCTTGTGGAAGATCGCGAAGGGCTTCCAATTGCCGCTGAGCGCTTTGATTGGCACCGCCGCAATGCGCGACACGGCAGATACCGATGTGTTCAGTACCGTGACATTTCCGGGAAGCATCGAGGTTAAGATTGTCTTTCCCTTTGATCCGGCATTGGGAGCCGAGACATTTCATGTTGAGCTGTCCCCGAACCAAAGCCACGAGTCGCCAGCCCATGCGGCGGGGGTGACCGAAGAGGTCTTTGTGCTCAGCGGAGTTTTGGAAATTCTGCGTGCGGACAAATGGATTCCGCTGCAAGCTGGGCAGGGATTGCGCTTCGCTGCTGATTTACCGCATGGATACCGCGCTGGTGATCAGGGGGCGGCGTTCCTGAACATGCACCACTATTCCCAATCGGCCGAAAACCTAGAATAGGATCGAATCCCCGTGACTGCCTTCTTTGACAGCCTGACATTCGTCGATGCGATCGGCTCCTTCGGGGCATTGATCGTGGTTGTAGCTTATTTTGCCACCCAGATGCGCATGATGAATTCGGACGATCTGGCCTTTCCAGTGGTGAACCTGATCGGTTCGGTTCTGATCGTGTTTTCGCTGATGCAGAACTTCAATCTGGCATCGATGCTGATCGAAGGCTTCTGGATAATCATCAGCGTGATCGGGATCATTCAGCACTTTCGCCTGCGTCGGGCGGGTTAAATCCAATGCTACCGAAGCGCTAGCGCTATCCAGCCTTGAACCCGCATCGCGCCGAGTATAGGGAAAACCCAAGCTCGCTTAGGGGAGGCTTTGATGCAGGACGATCCAAAAACCCTCGTTTCTACCGAATGGCTTGCCGCTCATATCAAAGATCCGGATCTACGGATACTGGATGGGTCGTGGTACCTACCGCAGCAAGCTCGCGACGCCAAGGCAGAGTATGACGCGGGCCACATTCCCGGTGCACGTTATTTCGATATTGATGAGATTTCCGATCATCGTTCGGATCTGCCGCACATGGCACCTCCGGTCGAGAAATTCATGTCGCGCTTGCGGGCAATGGGAGTGGGTGATGGCCATCAGGTAGTGGTTTATGATGGCGCTGGTCTGATGTCGGCAGCACGGGTCTGGTGGATGTTCCGTCTGATGGGGCAGGAAAACATCGCCGTTCTGGATGGTGGGTTGCCCAAATGGCAGGCCGAAGGTCGAGAGATTGAGGACCTGCCTCCTGTCATTCGCGACCGTCACATGACTGTGCGGGTGCAGAACCATCTGATCCGCGATGTCACGCAGGTTTCTGCGGCTGCCAAACTGCATGATCATGAGATAATCGATGCCCGTTCGGCATCACGTTTCGCTGGTGCCGAGGCTGAGCCACGTGAAGGGTTGCGTTCGGGCCATATCCCCGGTTCTCGCAATGTGCCATTTGGAATGCTGCTGAACAAAAACGGCACGATGAAATCACCCGAAGACTGTCGTGTAATATTCGAATCTGCAGGTGTGGACCTGTCGAAACCCGCGATCACATCCTGTGGGTCGGGCGTGACCGCAGCGATCCTCAGCCTTGCGCTTGAGCGCATGGGTAAGAAAGACCACTCGCTTTATGACGGCTCCTGGGCTGAATGGGGTGCCTTCCCGACCCTGCCCGTCGCAACCGGAGAGAACTGATGTTCGAGAACCTCAAACCGCAACCCGCTGACAAGATTCTGGCGCTGATGCAGATGTACCGCGAAGACCCACGTGATCAAAAGATCGATCTGGGTGTCGGTGTGTACAAGAACGCCGAAGGTGTCACACCGGTGATGCGTGCAGTGAAGGCTGCCGAAAAGCGAATTCTCGAAGAGCAAGAAAGCAAGGCTTATACCGGGTTGGCGGGCGATCCGGCTTATGCAGATGCGATGATCGGTCTGATCCTTGGGGACGCAGTGCCACGTGGCAATATTGCTGCCGTGGCGACCCCCGGCGGAACCGGGGCTTGTCGTCAGGCGTTTGAACTAATCCGCATGGCAAATCCGTCGGCCCGTGTCTTCCTGTCGAACCCTACATGGCCAAACCATCCGTCGATCCTGCGTTATCTGGGGATTGAAACCGCCGAATACCGCTATTTTGACAGCGAAACCCGTGGTGTTGATTTCGATGGTATGATCGAAGATCTGAAAACTGCCAATGCGGGCGACGTGGTTCTGCTGCATGGTTGTTGCCACAACCCAACGGGCGCCAACCTGAACATGGTGCAGTGGCAGGAAGTCGTGAACCTGATCAACGAACGCGGTCTCGTGGCGATGATCGACATCGCCTATCAAGGCTTTGGCGATGGTCTTGAGGAAGATGCGCAGGCGACGCGTCTGGTGGCTTCTTCCGTGAAACGCTGCCTCATCGCGGCGTCCTGCTCGAAGAACTTTGGCGTTTATCGTGAACGTACTGGACTGCTGATGGCGATCAGTGATGATCCAGCTCAGACGGCGTTGAACCAATCCTCTCTGGCGTTTCTGAATCGCCAAAATTACTCTTTCCCACCCGATCATGGCGCGCGCGTTGTGACCACGATCCTGAATGATGAGGCTCTGCGCGCCGATTGGGCCGCCGAGCTGGAAGAAGTTCGCTTGTCGATGCTGGGCCTGCGTCAACAACTGGCGGACGAGTTGCAGCGCCTCAGCGGATCGGATCGGTTCGGGTTTATCGCGCAACACCGAGGAATGTTTTCGCGGCTGGGCGCTGCCCCTGAGCTGGTCGAGAAGCTGCGTGCGGATCATGGTATCTACATGGTTGGTGATAGCCGTCTGAATATTGCGGGATTGAATGCGACGACCGTGCCGATTCTGGCTCAGGCGATCATTGATGTTGGTGTCTGAAGCGCGTCTCTGAAAAATGGAAAACCCGGGCGTGAAGCCCGGGTTTTTGTTTGTATATGGTTGGCTATTAACCTTTGGAGAACTCCGGATAGGCCTCCATACCAAGCTCAGCCATGTCGAGACCGTTGATCTCATCTTCTTCGCTGACGCGGATACCGACAGTGGCTTTCAGTAAGGTCCACAGGATCAGAGCGGCGACAAAGGTGAATACACCGTACGCGATGATGCCGGTCAGCTGCGTGATCAGGCTGGCTTCGCCATAGAAGATCACGGCAATCGTGCCCCAGATACCGGCGAACAGGTGAACCGGGATAGCGCCCACAACATCGTCGATCTTGAACTTGTCCAGCATCGGAACCGCGAAGACTACGATGATACCACCAACGGCACCGATCCATAGGGCGCCGAACAGGGTTGGGGCCAGGGGTTCAGCGGTGATCGAAACCAGACCGGCCAGCGCGCCGTTCAGCACCATGGTAAGGTCAGGCTTTTTGTACAGCAGCTGCGTTAGGATCAAGGCAGCAACCGCGCCTGATGCGGCGGCCATGTTGGTGTTGGCAAAGATGCGCGATACGTCCGAGACATCTCCTACGGTGCCCATGGCCAGCTGCGAGCCACCGTTGAAACCGAACCAACCCAGCCAAAGGATGAAGGTACCCAAAGTAGCCAGCGCCAGGTTCGAACCGGGCATCGGGTGCACTTTGCCGTCTTTGTACTTGCCAATGCGCGGCCCAAGGATGAGGGCACCTGCCAGAGCTGCCCAGCCACCGACCGAGTGCACGATGGTCGAACCCGCGAAGTCCGAGAAGCCAGCTTCGGACAACCAGCCACCACCCCACTGCCACGAGCCCGAGATCGGATACATGATGCCGGTCAGGACAACCACGAAGGCAAGGAAAGGCCAAAGCTTGATCCGCTCAGCCACTGCGCCGGATACGATCGAGGCGGTTGCGGCGACAAAGACCAGTTGGAAGAAGAAATCTGATCCGATCGAGGCGTAGTCAAGTGCGGCTGCATCTGCACCAACGCCCACTGGATCAAGCACGGTTGTCGAGAAGAACGGACCCAGCCAGCCTGAAATGGTCCAGCCATCACCGGGGTACATCAGGTTGAAACCGATCAGCCAGTACATGATCGCAGCAATGGAAAACAGGGCGATGTTCTTGGTCATCTGCATAGCAACGTTCTTGGACCGCACCAGCCCACCTTCGAGCATGGCAAAGCCTGCGGCCATGAAGAACACCAGAAAGCCGCCCATCAGGAACAGCAGCGTGGTGAAGATGTATTGGGTGTGTTGCGCGGGCTCGCCGGTAGCGGCCTCTTGTGCAAGACCCATCTGCGGCAACGCGACAATCGCGGCGGCAGGGATGAGAGATTTCATCAGGTTCATTGTCAGTCCTCGAATGATTGTGAGTGAGCGCGCTTAAAGCGCTTCTTCGTTGGTTTCCCCGGTCCGCACGCGCAGGGCTTGCTCGACATCGAGGACGAAAATCTTGCCATCACCGATCTTGCCGGTCTTGGCGGTGGTGGTGATGGTCTCAATGATCTGGTCGGCCATCGTGGCGGGCACCACGATCTCAAGCTTGATCTTGGGTACGAAATTCACAGCGTATTCTGCGCCGCGATAAATCTCGGTGTGACCCGATTGCGAGCCGAACCCTTTGATCTCAGTCACCATCATGCCGCGCACGCCTGCATTGGTCAGCGCCTCGCGCACCTCCTCAAGCTTGAACGGTTTGATTGTCGCAATGATCAGTTTCACGTCTTTCCCCTCTATTACCCCGGGTGGCCGGGCATTTTGCACCTGCAGAAAAATGCGCATTCGAGGCTCTGAAGGAACGCTCTCACAGGGGAAATGAGGGGGAATAATCAGAAAATTTGCACATTTTTTGCACGAACAGCGCTATTTGATGAAAAAATGGGCAAACAAGTGAGGGGAAATACCAGAATTTCACACCTCTACATGGCCGTTCCGGCGGGGTATGGTGCCCCAAAAGTATAACCGGGCAGAGTTTGAGCATGACTGAGTCCAACCGCCGAAAACCGCGACTGGTCGCGGATAAAAGGTACCCGTCCAAAGGTCGAAAACCTGCGGCGACCAAGCGGGCTGCAAAACCTGCTGGTAAGAAGTCGGCTGCCCGAAAAACCGCCCCGCGCAAGACAGCGCGGAAGAAGACGCGTCGCAGTTCCGGCGGCAAAGGGGGCGGCATTTTCCGACGCCTGTTCCGTTGGCTCTGGCGTCTGTTCTGGGGCGTCACATGGCGGATTGGTGCGGTAGCGGGCCTGTTGTTGGCGCTGGCCGTCGGTGTCGTTTACACATCACTACCGGATGTGGATGCCTTGTTGGATGGGCGAGCCAAGGGCTCGGTGACGTTGCTGGATCGTGATGGCAAGGTCTTTGCCTGGCGCGGCGATCAGTTTGGCGGCGTGATTACGGCAGATACAGTTTCGCCGCATCTCAAGAATGCCGTGATCGCGACCGAGGATAAGCGGTTCTACCGCCATTTCGGCGTCAGCCCGCGCGGTGTCGCGAGCGCGGTGCGCATCAACCTGAGCGAAGGGCGCGGACCGTTGTCTGGCCACGGTGGCTCGACCATCACGCAGCAGACAGCAAAGCTGCTGTGTCTTGGTGTGCCTTATGATCCCAGCGCGTGGGAATCCGAGGCCGCTTACGAAGCTGATTGCCGTCAGGGTTCGCTTTGGCGCAAAGCGAAAGAGGCGGTTTACGCCATTGCGATGGAGGTCAAATACTCCAAGGATGAAATTCTGACGATCTATCTGAACCGGGCCTTCCTCGGTGCAGGAGCGCGCGGTTTCGAAGCCGCCAGCCAGCGCTATTTCGGGATTTCGGCTGCCGAAGTGTCTCCGGCCGAGGCCGCAATGTTGGCGGGACTTCTGGTGGCACCTTCTCGCTATGCGCCCACGAATAACCTGCAACGATCGCAGGACCGGGCACGGTTGGTGGTTGGGCTAATGGAGGCTCAAGGCTATCTGAGCAGCGCGCAGGCAAGCGAGGCCCGCAGCCGTCCGGCGCAGTTGTCTGAAGCCGCCGCCGCCCGGGCCGGTGGCTATTTTGCCGATTGGGTCATGGCCAGTGGGCCTGAGTTTTTCACACGTAACACAACCGAGGACGTGGTGATCCGGACCACGCTGGATCAGCGCATTCAAACCTCGGCGGAAGAGGCACTGAAGTTCATCTTCCAAGAAAAAGTGCGCGAAGGGTCCAAAGCGCAGGCCGCTATTGTGGTGATGTCCGCGGATGGCGCTGTGCGCGGTATGGTCGGTGGCCGCAAGACCCGAGTATCAGGCGCGTTCAACCGAGCCACGCAGGCTCTGCGTCAGACGGGGTCGTCTTTCAAACCGTTTGTCTATGCGACGGCGTTGGAGCTGGGATATTCACCGTTGGATACGGTTATGGACGAACCGACCTGCTGGGATATCGCAGGGTCGGGTCAGTGGTGCCCGAAGAACTACACCCACAAGTTTTATGGTCGGGTGACTCTTGCGGATGCGCTGAAGAATTCATTGAACATCCCGGCGGTCAAAGTGGCAGATATTTCTGGGCTTGATAATGTCCGCACCGTTGCCAGCGGTTTCGGCCTTTCAAGTGATCTGGCCGAAGGGCTCGCGCTGGCGTTGGGCGCATCGGAAAGCACGCTGATCGAGATGACAGGCGCTTATGCCGGTATCCTGAACGGCGGCTCAGCGGTGGAACCCTATGGCCTGACTGAGCTGAAGCTGCTGGGTGAGTCCGACCCCGTCATGGTCACGACAACCGGTATCGGTGAACGCGTCATCAACGACAAGGCCGCCAAGCAACTGACCTGGATGATGGAGCGCGTGGTCTCGGAAGGCACTGGTGGGCGCGCAAAACTGCCGGGCTGGCAGGTGGCGGGCAAAACCGGAACGACTCAGGCCGCGCGGGATGCGTGGTTCATCGGGTTCACAGCCGATTACGTTGCGGGTGTTTGGATGGGGTATGATGACAATACACCTTTGTCGGGTGTGACGGGCGGCGGTCTACCGGCGGAAATTTGGAAAGAGACGATGTTGCGCGTCACGGAAGGAATGACGCCAACGCCATTGCCGATGCTGGAGCCGGACCCACCGGTCAGAACTGCTCAGCCTCAGCAACAGCGCCGTAAGAAACAGACCGGCTTGGATAAGGCGATCAACAATCTGCTGAACAACATTTTCGGAAATTGACATACAAAAAAGGCGGTGCGCTGGGCACCGCCTTTGATGTCTGAATGATCGTAAGATCAGACGCTTTCGTCGAGTGCCGCCAGAATTGCATCACCCATTTCACTGGTCGATACTGGCTGAACACCTTCTTCTGCCAGCAGATCGGCCGTGCGAACGCCATCGGCCAGAACCTTTTCGATCGCGGCTTCCAGACGACCTGCTTCGTCGCCCTGATCGAAGCTGTAGCGCAGCGCCATGGCGAAGCTGAGGATACACGCGATCGGATTGGCTTTGCCCTGACCCGTGATATCGGGGGCGGATCCATGTACCGGTTCGTACATCGCCTTGGGGCGACCATTGGCCATCGGTGCGCCAAGTGAGGCGGAAGGCAGCATACCCAAAGACCCGGTCAGCATCGCGGCGCAATCGGACAGCACATCGCCGAACAGGTTGTCGGTGACGATCACGTCAAACTGCTTGGGCGCGCGCACCAGCTGCATCGCACCGTTGTCGGCATACATATGCGACAGCTCGACCTCGGGGTATTCTTGGCCCACGCGGGTTACGACTTCGCGCCAAAGGATGCCCGACTCCATTACATTGGCTTTTTCCATCGAGCACAGTTTCTTGTTCCGGCGCATCGCCAGCTCAAATGCCGAACGCGCGGCGCGTTCGATCTCGGACTCGGTGTAACGCTGGGTGTTGATGCCAACGCGTTCATTGCCTTCCTCGAAAATGCCGCGCGGCTCGCCGAAATAAACACCCGAGGTCAGCTCGCGCACGATCATGATGTCGAGGCCGGCTACCACATCCTTCTTCAGCGACGAGAAATCCGCCAGCGCGTCAAAGCATTGAGCGGGGCGCAGGTTGGAATACAAGTCCATTTCTTTGCGCAAACGCAGCAGGCCGCGTTCGGGCTTCAGGCTGAAGTCCAGATCGTCATACTTAGGGCCACCAACAGCACCCAGCAGAACGGCATCGACCTCTTGCGCCTTGGCCATGGTCTCATCCGACAGGGGCTTCCCGTGTGCGTCATAGGCAGCGCCGCCAACCAGATCCTCGCTCACGTCAAATTGAAGACCGCGATTGGCACCGAACCAATCGATGATTTTGCGCACTTCGGCCATAACTTCCGGGCCAATTCCGTCTCCGGGCAGGATGAGGAGCGAGGGGTTGGACATCGACAGTCTCCTTGCGTTTTGTCGCACAGGCCCTAGCGTTTGCGGCGCATCGGGTCAATGAGACGAACCCGCCAAATCACGAGGAAACCACATGCTGACACCCGGAAATCCGGCCCCATCGCTGAAAATCGAAACTGTAGGCCATGGTACCTTTGATCTTGAGCGTGACACGGGCGAAAACGGAACTCTGGTGATACAGTATCGCGGCTTGCACTGTCCGATCTGCATTCGCCAGATGGGTGAGGTCGAAGCTGCGCTGGGTGATTTCGCCGAATTGGGGGTCGAGGTGATCATGATCACTACGGATGCCGGCGAACGAGCGGCGGAAACGGTGGAGAAAGCCGGGGTCTCGAAACTGCGTGTTGGGTACGGCCTGTCCATGGCCGATGCGCGGGATGTCTGGGGTCTGAACATCTCCGTGGCTCGTGAAGGTAGTGCCGAGCCAGCGTTATTCGCTGAACCGGGGCACTTCTATATCAAGCCTGATCAGACTCTCTATTACGTCTGGCAGCAGACAACGCCTTTTGCTCGACCGACTATGTCCGACATCGTCGGCGGTTTGAAATTTACCTTGGCCAATAACTATCCTGCGCGCGGCACCTATACTGGCGCGCTGTAGGCGGCTTTACAGCCGCGCCTTCAACCCTTCGGCCAACAGATCCCAGACCCTGCGGATGCGCGGGGTCTGTCGCATCGCCTGAGGGGCGGCCAGCCAGACCGGCAGCACCGGTATCTCGACATCAATGTCCAACACCTCGACCTCTGGATCAGCCAGCACAATGCTGAGCTGGCTGAACCCCACTCCACAACCTGCGCGGATCAATTCCCAGTAAGCCGTCTGGTTATCGCACCGCGTGGCAAAGCTGTCCCGGCTGGCAGGCCAGCCTTTGTTACGCATCGCGATAATAATGTCTTCGTTGGTGTCAAATCCCACAAGGTCGTGCTGCATCAGCTCTGTCGGCGTATTGGGCCGTCCTGCATGGTCCAGATAGGACCGTGAGGCGCAGAAACATAACGGCACCTCGCCGATATGCTTTGCGACGATGTCGACTTGTTCGGGGCGGTACATGCGCACGGCGATGTCGGCTTCGCGAAACAATAGATTCTCGCTGGCATCCGAGGCGACCAGATCAAGCTGAATAGCCGGTTCAGCCTGACGAATCGCGGCGATTATCGGTGGCAGTAAATGGTGCGAGACAAAGACCGAGGCGGTAATCCTGACCGAGCCCTCCAACTGCTGCGCCTGCCCGGCTGCCGTCAAACCAAGCGCATTGACCGCGCTGTACATCTGCTGCGCCATCGGCAGCACTTGCTGCCCCACCTCGCTGAGCGTCAACCCACGCGCGTGGCGGTCAAACAGCGACACGCCCAATTCTTCTTCCAGCGCATGCACCTGACGCCCCAGCGTTGGCTGGCTGCGCCCAAGTTGCTTCGCGGCCGCGGATAATGAACCCGTTTCCGCAACAGCGAGAAAACTTTGGATCAAGGACCAGTCAGAAAGTTGAAGAGAATTTGCCATTCAAAAACGAATACATAATCTGCGGTTTTTGGCAATTTCCAAATACTGATGAATGAATAGATTGGTGTTGAATGGAGGGACCGATGTCACAAACAGCACTTATTCTCGGGGCCAGTGGCCGCTTTGGTCGCAATGCTGCACAGGCTTTTTCCAACGCGGGTTGGGGCGTGCGCCGGTTTGATCGACGCAGCGACAATCTACACTCGGCGGCACGCGGGGCAGACGTTATCGTGAACGCATGGAACCCGCTGTATCCCGATTGGGCGAAACAAGTCCCTGAATTGCATCGACAGGTCATAGATGTGGCATCTGAACATGATTTGACAGTGATTGTGCCCGGCAACGTTTATGTCTTCGGCGCGGATACGCCTGGACCTTGGTCCAGTGAAACACCCCATCTTGCACGCAATCCGCTGGGGCGCATCCGCATCGAAATGGAAGAGGCATATCGCGCTTCATCCGTGCGGACAATTATGTTGCGCGCAGGTGACTTCATCGACACCACGGCCTCGGGCAACTGGTTTGATCAGATCATGATCAAACACTTGCAGCGCGGTCGCTTTGTGTACCCGGGCAATCCCGACATCCAGCATTCTTGGGCCTACTTGCCCGATCTGACCCGATCCGCCGTGGCCCTGGCAGACATACGCGGCGAGCTGCCGCGATTCTGTGATGTTCCCTTTGCAGGTTACACTCTGACCGGCAATGAAATGGCACAGATGTTGTCACAGATGACTGGGCAAGACATTGCGCTTAAGCAGATGGCGTGGTGGCCGTTGCAGTTGGCCCGCCCCTTCTGGCGTCTAGCCCCACATCTGCTTGAAATGCGCTACCTATGGGATACACCGCATCGTCTGGATGGAAGTTTCTTTAACGAATTGCTGCCGGGATTTTCGCTGACTGAACCGAACGAGGCGCTTAGAAATGCGATCCCAAAACCTAAAGTCTCTGCTGCGGCGCAACGAACCGGTGCAGCTTTGCGATCATGACCGCAGGCGCCTATTGGTTGATGAGATCGACCCAGACAAGCCGGTGACGGCTTGCTGCTTCTGCCGAAGCTCGGGCTTCGGTCTCAGGCCAGTAAATACCTGCATCGTGCACGTGCCAATCGGATGAGGGCAATACGTAATCCACTCTCATTTCGCCTACCCCTTTCCATTGAACTGTTGCGGCCGATCCGGCAGGGTCCAATGGCACAGGGTCTTGGATCAGAGGGTCGGCAAGAAGATCGTTGATTGCAGCCTTGTGCCCTTCGCCGTTGTGCGGGTCCAGATTGGCATCGCCTGCGATGACGAACCGATCTGAAGGAGTAGGCCCCAATTTACCGTCCAGCAGTAGCGACCAGAATCGAACTTCATCCCGGTTGCGTAACCCGTTGCGATCTTCGGGACCATCAAAGACAGGGGGGCTGGCGTGAAACGTCATCAAATTGATACGACCAACAGGGGTGTCGATCGGGACGACCCAATGTGATGTGGATGACAGCCTTTGAATGGCTTGTGCCTGAGGTGAGGGAAATGGATTTCCGTTTATTTTTGGTAGCCGGGCACCGGGAAGTTCGTTCCAAAGCAACTCGGTATAGGACTGGACCTCTCTGGCTGCGATGGGATAGCGGGATAAGACTGCCAGGCCGCTTTGGCCCGTAAAGCGCCCCCATCCCTGTGTGTCGCCCGGACCACCAGTTTCGCCGTCCCCATCTAAATCTTCAACGGTTTCGAGCCCCGAATTGGGTTGCTCGAAATAGCTGTAGGGATAATTCAAGCCATGGCCTTCCAGTGCATCAACCAGAGTGTCGAGCGCTAGCCCGTCCAGATCCCAATCGAGCCCTTGCAGTGAAACGATGTCTGGGCGGGTTGTTACCAACACCTCAATCACCGCCGTAACCTGTGGGTCTTCCCGCAGGATGTCGCGCAGTAACAGGCCAGGTCCATTGCGACTGAGTTCAGTATTGTAACTTGCGACGCGCAATGTCTCTGCCTGCGCCACGCAGGGCAGCATTAACAGGACCAGCAGTCGGATCATGCGATCTGTGTAGACTCGGATGTTGAATAGGCGCGGCGTTTTTCAACGATCAGGTTGGCAATGCGCAGGGTCGCCATACCGCGCATGATCATGCTGGCAGGCAGGAACGCCCAGGCGCAAAGCGTCCAGATCAGAGTCTGGGGATTGCCGAGCGTGATCGGCGTGATAAATTCGGCTGTCAATTTGATTACAGCAGGGATCAGGAAGGGCAGCAACGCCCCAATTGCGATGTTCAACCGCCCATCGCGCTGCAATCGGGCAACAACATCTCCACCCTTGGTTGGGTCAAACAAAGGCAGATTGGTCCAAACGTTGAACGCGCCATTTCCTGTTGGCCATCCTCTGAGTTTTACGGCGTAGGCAAAGCTCGCGATGGTGACCAAAGCCGCGACATAGGCGATGCTGGCTGATATACTGACAAGCTCAATAAGTGGTGCGCTGGCGTTTCCGGGAAGCACAAGAACCACGAGCCGAACAGGCGAATAGGGAAAGTCCACCACATTCGCGACCATCAAGCCAATAGAATAGAATACGCCCGTAAGATCCGTGGGTGCATACGCATTCTTACAGATCAGCGTTAAAAAGGTGACCATCGACATTAGGCCAACAAAACGCAACCTGTTTACCGGCGGGGCGTCACGGAATTCGATAAAGCTGGGGAAGGCTGAATTATATTCAGAGAATGTTAGAATAAACGCGAGGATCGCCAGAAAGACGATAATCTCAGTCCCGTTAGACGTCGATGTGGGCAGGTATAACGCGGGGGTTAGCACCATCAGTGCCACCAATAATCCACGTATCGCCGCGCCCGTCGTGCGTGCAATCACAATCCGAACCCTTTCCAAACCGGAGCTGTCGATTCTAAGTCGACTTGTCGTCCAACTTGCGCGCGCCACTCGTTCACTGGCGGCTACCTGTTAGGTGCCACCTTGGCTGATAAGCGGTAATTCGCTCAAGTCAGAGTGCAGAAAACACTGAGTTTCGGGCAAAATGATGGCGCAACTGGTGCGGGATTGCATCAATTTCGACGCAAATCCGACGTGTATATCAAAATGATACCTAGATGTAGTAGATTGGGGAGATTTAACCCCAAGAATGCGAACGGGGCCGCGCTTGCGACCCCGTTAAGTTGAGTATCAACAGATTCGTCCCCAGAATCATACCCAGGGACGGGCTTGGCTTGCGTGATCCTCGAACTTGTCGATGTGATGGTCTTTTTCCATCGTCAGACCAATATCGTCCAGACCGTTCAGCAGGCAGTGTTTGCGGTGTGGGTCGATGTCGAATTCGATGACCACGCCATCTGATGTGGTGATCTGCTGATCTTCCAGATGCACGGTCATACGAGCATTCTCGCCCTTATGCGCGTCATCCATCAGAATCGCGTGATGTTCCTCTTCCACCACGATGGGCAGGATGCCGTTCTTGAAGCAGTTGTTGAAGAAGATGTCGGCGAAACTGGTCGAGATCACGACCTTGATGCCGAAATCCTTGATCGCCCAAGGCGCATGTTCACGGGATGAGCCGCAGCCGAAATTGTCGCCCGCCACCAGAATCTCGGTTTGGCGATAGGCGGGTTTGTTCAGTACGAACTCTTCGTTCTCGCCGCCGTGGTCGTGATAACGCATCTCGTCAAACAGCACGACGCCAAGGCCGGACCGCTTGATGGTTTTCAGGTGCACTTTGGGAATGATCATATCGGTGTCGATATTGATCAACGGCATTGGGGCGGCCACCCCGTGGACTTTTTCGAACTTTTCCATTTCTACACTCCTGCGGGAGAGGGCCGCGCCCATGCCCCGCGTTTAAGCTTCTTTCGCTTCTGTTGTTTCGTCCTTGGGTGCGTTCTTGACGAAGAACGCCATGAAGACCAATCCGAACCCGTTGAACAGCATCTCGATGCCCAGGAAGATTCCCAGAATGCTCAACAACGCCTGCGGTTCCTGCCCCACATAGCTCCAGATGATGCCTGCGAGGATGATCGACAAGATGCCCGAGATCATCGTGGGCCAGAAAAACTGTGTTCCCTTCATTTGGAACGACAGGATGATCCGCGCGATGCCGCCTGCCATGAACAGGATCAGCACCACAGTCGCGAGCGTCAGCGTGCCCTGCAGCGGGTGATCCAGAAAGGACCAGCCCAGGAACAGCATGACCGCACCCATGATGAGTGACAGGATTTTGTTGCCAGCGCCTTCAACCGTGAAGCCACCAACGATCTGCAATCCGCCTGCGATCAGCAGCAACACACCGGTTACTACTGTTACGGCAACGGACGCCACGACCGGCGCGCCCAATACGAACACACCGAATGCTATGGACAAAAGTCCCAGCAGTAGCCATTTGACCCAATCACTCATGTTAGTCTCTCCATCAAATATCTAGATATGAGAGAGTCTTACATCATTTCACGGACGTCTGTCAGCCGTCCAGTGATTGCCGCCGCGGCAGCCATTGCGGGGCTGAGCAGATGGGTGCGCCCACCGCGGCCCTGACGACCTTCGAAGTTGCGGTTCGAAGTCGCTGCACAGCGCTCACCCGGCTGCAGTTGGTCGGGGTTCATCGCCAGACACATTGAGCATCCCGCCAGACGCCATTCGAACCCGGCATCTTTGAAGATTTCGGCCAATCCTTCTTCTTCGGCCTGTGCACGCACCAAGCCCGAGCCTGGTACGACCATGGCGCGCATGCCGTCCTTGATCTTCTTGCCTTTCAGGATTTCCGCCGCAGCGCGCAGGTCTTCGATCCGACCATTGGTGCAAGAGCCGATGAAAACAGTGTCGATTTCAACGTCGCTCAGCTTTTGACCGGCTTCCAGACCCATGTACTCGATCGAACGGCGGGCCGCGTCTACTTTACCACCTTCAAAATCTTCGGGATGCGGTACGGATGCAGTGATCGGCAGCACGTCCTCGGGGCTGGTGCCCCAAGTGACGACTGGTGCGATATCTTCACCACGCAGCGTGATGACTTTGTCGAAACGCGCGCCCTCGTCGGTATAAAGCGTTTTCCACCAGTCCATTGCGGCTTCCCACTGTGCACCTTTGGGGGCATGCGGGCGGCCTTTGACATATTCAAATGTGGTTTCATCCGGTGCGATCAGGCCAGCGCGCGCGCCGCCTTCGATCGCCATGTTGCAGACGGTCATGCGCCCTTCCATCGACAGATCGCGGATCGCCTCGCCACAGTATTCGATGACGTAGCCAGTGCCGCCAGCGGTACCAGTCTCACCAATCACGGCTAGGGTGATGTCTTTGGCGGTCACGCCTGGCTGCAGTTTGCCAGTGATTTCCACCTTCATATTCTTGGACTTCTTCTGGATCAGTGTCTGCGTGGCCAGAACGTGTTCAACCTCAGACGTGCCGATGCCGTGGGCCAGAGCGCCGAATGCACCATGAGTCGCAGTGTGGCTGTCGCCGCAGACAACGGTCATGCCGGGCAAGGTCCAGCCTTGCTCGGGGCCAACGATGTGGACGATGCCCTGACGAACGTCATGCACAGGATAGTAGTGAATGCCGAAATCCTTGGCGTTCTTGTCCAGTGCCTCGACCTGAATGCGTGATTCCGGGTTTTCGATCCCGTTCACGCGGTCCGGGGTGGTCGGAACGTTGTGGTCCGGTACAGCGATGGTTTTTTCCGGGGCGCGCACCTTGCGGCCCGCCATGCGCAGGCCTTCGAACGCCTGTGGGCTGGTCACTTCGTGAACCAGGTGGCGGTCGATATACAGCAGGCAGGTGCCATCATCGGCTTCATGCGCGACATGGGCATCCCAGATCTTGTCATAGAGTGTTTTGGGGGACATCGGTCCTCTCCCGTATGTAATGAGAAATAGCTGGCGAGGTGGCTCAGGCGACGGGTAGGCGTGCCAGAACCGTGCGGGCGGCCCCAAAGAACCGTTCACGCAACCGCGCGCGATCTTCCAGATTCTGTTCTTGGGCCACATTGAGTCTCATGCGCTCCAGATATAACGGGGTTTGCCGTCAATCAAGGTTCAATCCGGGTAGGGGCTTGCATCCCCTCAAATGGATGGCCAAGCTGACAGGCATGAACCAGGATCTGTTACCAGAAACGCTGTCCGAGCTTTACGGCAATATGACGGCAGCCTTTTCAGAACAGATTGAAAATTTGATCGAGCTGATGGTCACGCCCGGTTGGCGGCAGTATCAATTGGTTATCATCCTGTTCCTATGGGCGTTGGCGTTTCTTCTGAAACTTCTGACGCAAAAAAGATGGGATGTATGGGCGCGCGCGCGTACCGGCTGGCCGAAATGGCGGCTGCGCATTCTGATCCAACTGATGCGGCGTTTGACGCTGGTCTATTTCGTGCTGCTGACTTGGGGGCTCTACTGGGTCATGCAGCAAACAACGTGGCCTTCGCGTAGCTATATCATAGGTGTATTTGCGACCCTGGCAGCGGCTTGGTTGGCCATTGCGTTGGCATCGCGCTTGGTGCGCAACCGGACACTGCGGCAGATTTTCAAATGGTCCATGTGGGTCTATGCGACGCTAATCGCGCTGAATCTGACGGATGATGTCGCCGGTTTTCTGGACGGTGTGGCGCTCTCGATAGGTGATCTCCATATCTCGGCGTTGGGGATCATCAAAGCCGTCCTGCTGATCGGCATTCTACTAACGCTCGCAAGGATCGGGACCCGCGCGGCTGAACGCGGGCTTATGAGCAATGATGACATCACGCCATCGATGCAGGTGTTACTCGCCAAGGGAATTCAGGTGCTGCTCTATGGCGCAGTGTTCATGGCCGCGATCCGCACGCTTGGCTTTGATCTGACCGGGATTGCGCTGTTGTCCGGCGCGATTGGTGTAGGGATCGGGTTCGGGCTACAAAAAGTGGTCTCGAACCTGATTTCGGGCATCATCATTCTAATGGACCGATCGATCAAGCCGGGCGATGTGATCTCGCTGGGCGATACGTTCGGTTGGATCAATGCGCTGGGCGCGCGCTATGTCTCGGTTGTCACGCGCGATGGGCGGGAATACCTGATCCCAAACGAGGATTTGATCACCAATCAGGTGGTGAACTGGTCGCATTCGGACAAGTTTGTTCGGCTGGATCTGGAATTCGGAACCAGCTATGGCGACGACCCTCACAAAGTGAGGGCAACGGCGATACGAGCCGTCAAATCGGTTGGTCGAGTGTTAAGTGGAGGATCCCATGAACCCGTCTGCCACATCACCGGTTTTGGCGACAGCAGCGTGGACTATGTGCTGCGGTTCTGGATTAGTGATCCGACCAAAGGGCTGACGAACATCCGGGGCAATGTTTATCTGGCGTTGTGGGATGCGTTCCAGGCTGAAGACATCTCGCTACCCTTCCCACAACGTGAAGTTCGTCTGCTGCCGGACGACGCAGAGGCGCAACAACTCGCCAAAGAGTGAGCCGATGTCACTGCGTGAAGCAGCCAGTTCATTGAAATGTTGCAATCCCCTTGTTACCTTATTAGTACCCCAGCGCCGGGGATTTGGCGGCGCGTTGCAAAGGAGGACTATGTCCTGTCTCTACATACACAGGCGGGTTTGCCCGCCGATGATGGGGCCAAAGTAATGGCCCACTCTGAGTCAATCAGCGATATGCTGCTTGAACGTATCCTTTCCTCACTTTCCGATGACAAGGCCGAAGACGTCGTGCAGATCAACTTGCAAGGTAAGTCTTCTGTCGCGGATCACATGGTGATTGCCTCGGGTCGGTCGACCCGTCAGGTCTCGGCCATGGCGGAAAAGCTGACGGATCGCATCAAGCAGGAATTCGGCTTCACCTCGAAGGTCGAAGGCAAGGATGCCGGCGACTGGGTGTTGATCGATACGGGCGACGTGGTCGTTCATATCTTCCGCCCCGAAGTGCGTGAATTCTATCAGCTGGAAAAGATGTGGCTGCCTCAGGGCGGCAGCGCTTCGGCGAATTAAGGCGCCATCCCGGCCCGTATTGAGGGGCCGGAGGCGAGAGAGACATGCGTATCAGCATCGTTGCGGTCGGGCGATTGCGCGCCGGACCGGAGAAATCCCTGCTTGATGACTACCTGAATCGTTTCGACCGAACCGGCCGTGCGCTGGGCCTTGGGCCTGCAAAGGTGATCGAAGTCGAAGACAAGAAAAACGCAGGCATGGGGGCCGAGGCCGCGTTGCTGCGGAAAGCTCTGCCCAAGGGCGCGGTGATCTGTACGCTGGATGAGCGCGGACGGGTGATGTCCTCACCCGATTTTGCAAAAAAGCTGGGTGGATGGCGTGATGAGGGCCGACAGGATCTGGCGCTGATCATCGGTGGAGCGGACGGAATAGACCCTAATCTGCGGGCCGAGGCCGATTTTTCCCTGTCCTTTGGGTCAATGGTCTGGCCTCATATGCTGGTCCGTGTGATGTTGGCCGAGCAACTGTACCGGGCCGCTACCATCCTGTCGGGCGGTCCTTATCACCGGGTCTGACATGGCGCAGCTTTTGATCGTCTACCATTCGCGCACCGGCGGTGCCCGGCAGATGGCCGAAGCCGCAGCAGATGCAGCGCGCGACGAGGCGAACACCATCCTGAAAACCGCCGATCAGACCGGGCCGAAAGACCTGCTGGCCTCTGATGGCTATATCTTCTGCGCACCCGAGAACCTGGCCGCGATCTCTGGGCTGATGAAAGAGTTTTTCGATCGCTGTTATTATCCGGTACTGGGGAGGATCGAAGGTCGACCCTATGCGCAGATGGTCTGCGCCGGATCAGATGGTGAGAATGCCGCGCGACAGATGGCAAGGATCGCAACGGGGTGGCGGTTGAAAGAGGTGCAACCGCCCCTGATCATCTGCACTCATGCGCAAACGCCCGAAGCAATCCTGGCTGAGAAGATCATTCCTCAGGAACAACTTGAAAACTGTCGCGATATTGGTGCGGCCTTAGCGGCAGGTCTCAGCCTCGGGGTGTTCTGAAGGTCAGTTCAGATCGACCACTGTCGTGTCTTCGCTCCAACCACCGACATTGTCGCGCGCCTGAATTTGCACCTGCGTGGTCCCGTCCGGGATCATCACCCCGCCCAAAGACCGGGTAAAGGGTTGCTCTTCAACATGAGGGTGGTGCAGCACGCGCATCCCCAGTTCGTTTCCCTGCATATCCAGAACTCGCCAGCCGTCGGCATAATCATCCCATCCGGTATCGGGATGACGGATCGTGACATCGAATCGCCAAGTATCACCGTTCGAACGGGTCGAGACCTGTTCGATCGTCGGAGAGTCAGCGAAGGCGGGGCTGGCCAGTAAGGCGCTGAGAATCAGATATCGCATAGGGTCAAACTATGCGCTCGGGCGCGGCATTGCGATCACGACTCTGTGTTTGGTGGCGCTGTCATCATGACGGTTCGCGAATGTGAGGCGAACTCGCGACGATATAGGACTCCAAATGTAACGGCTGAGCTCAGTATTAATGCCATTGGTCCCAAAATCCAGGCAATGGATGCCAAAGCAAAGTAGGTTGCCCGCAACGCGCGATTGAAACTGCGCGCCGCCGTGATGCAGATATCGCCCGCCTGAGCGGCACGGGCATAGGCCTGCGGATGGTCGGGGTCGTTTGGAACCGCGGCCATCAGGATGGCGCAATATCCAAACAAACGATGCGACCATACAAATTTCAGAAATGCGTTCGACAGAAAAAGAAGAATAATCAGTATTTTGACTTCCCACACCATTGCGGGCGCACGGCCAATGGCAAGGTCTTCGGCAACTCCGGCCAAGCGCTCGGTATTGCCAAGCAGCGCCAAGCCACCGCCAATTGCAATCATGATCGTTGACGCAAAGAACGTACTGCCCTGACGCATGGCCGAGATCACCTGCGCATCGAACACACGTGGCTGGCGCGTCACCATCTCTCGCATCCAGACCTTGCGGAAATCATCCATCATCAACGACACCGACGGTTTCTGAGAGGATGGATTCTCGATCCTCCATCCAATTCCCAGCCAAGCTGCAAACAGAAGCAGTACGGCAACGTAGTCTAGCGGAGAGAACAGCAGCGCGCGGTCGATCCAAGTCATGCCGCGACACTATTGCTGGATTCAGAAACTTGCCAGCCGGTAAAATTGGTAATATAATTTTACCAAATGGAGGGTCAGCGATGGAAATGCCCAAGCCAAATCCGGATGTCATGGCGCGTAAGCAAGCTTTGGTTGCGCGGTTGCAGCAGGTCCTGCCGAGGGATGCCGTCATCCACGATGTGGCTGAAACGCGTGCATATGAATGTGATGCATTGACCGCTTACAAATGTCCGCCCTTGTTGGCAGTACTGCCGTCGACAACACAGCAGGTTTCCGATGTTTTGCGCATTTGCCACGAACTGAGTGTGCCCGTGGTGCCGCGCGGTGCGGGGACCTCGTTGGCCGGCGGTGCTTTGCCGACAGCGGATTGCGTGATCTTAGGCGTTGCTCGGATGAATGAAGTGTTGGAGGTCGACTACGACAATCGGTTTATCAAGGTGCAGACCGGCCGAACCAATTTGAGTGTGACCGGAGCTGTTGAAGAAGAGGATTTCTTCTACGCCCCTGATCCTTCGTCCCAACTTGCCTGCGCCATCGCCGGGAATATCGCGATGAATTCGGGCGGGGCGCATTGCCTGAAATATGGCGTGACGACCAACAACCTGATGGGCGTCACCATGGTGATGATGGATGGCAGTGTGGTCGAAATCGGAGGCACGTATCTGGATGCTGGTGGGTTGGACCTGCTGGGCGTGATTTGCGGATCCGAAGGGCAGCTGGGAATCGTAACCGAAGCGACGTTGCGTATCCTGCGCAAACCGGAAGGGGCACGGCCCGTTCTGATGGGCTTTGATGACAATGAAGTTGCGGGCCAATGTGTCTCTGACATTATCAAATCGGGCATTCTACCCGTCGCAATCGAGTTTATGGACCGCCTCTGTATCAGGGCCTGCGAGAATTTCGCCCATGCTGGCTATCCCGATTGTGAGGCGTTGCTGATCGTCGAGGTTGAAGGGTCAGAGGCTGAGATCGACAGCCAGCTTTCGAAGATCATCGAGATTGCCAAACGCCACAATCCCGTTGAGCTGCGCGAAAGCCAATCCGCTGATGAAAGCGCGCGTATCTGGCTGGGGCGGAAATCGGCCTTTGGTGCGATGGGGCAGATCAACGATTATATGTGTCTTGATGGGACGATCCCGGTCTCATCGCTGCCCTTTGTGCTGCGCCGCATCGGAGAGTTGAGCAAGGACTACGGCCTACCTGTTGGCAACGTGTTTCATGCCGGTGACGGTAACATGCACCCCTTGATCCTTTTTGACGCCAACAAACCGGGTGATCTTGAGAAATGCGAGGCGTTCGGGGCGGACATCCTGAAGCTTTGCGTCGATGCCGGAGGCTGCCTGACGGGGGAGCATGGGGTTGGCATCGAAAAGCGCGATCTTATGACCCATCAATATGCAGCTCAGGATCTTGAGGCACAGATGGCTGTGAAAGATGTGTTTGATCCTAACTGGCTGCTGAATCCAGCCAAAGTGTTCCCATTGGCGGCGTCAGCGGGACGCAGGATGGCGGCGGAATAGGGGCTTTGCCCTCACCTTCAAGAAATTTGTGAAAAGATGAACGCAATGAGACCTGAAACCGAGGCTGAACTTGCAGAAACCGTTGCTGGGCTTAACGGACCCGTATGTATTGCCGGCGGTGGCACACGCGGCGTTGTTGGTGCGGAACCGGAGCTGAGTACCGCTGGATTGAGCGGGATTACTCTCTATGAACCCGGAGCACTGACTCTGGTCGCGCGTGCGGGAACTCCTGTTGCTGAGATTGAGGCGGCTCTGGATGGCGAGGGTCAGCAATTGGCATTCGAGCCAATGGATCACCGCGGTTTGTTGGGCACGACTGGTGAACCGACGATTGGAGGCGTTGTTGCAGCCAACATCTCGGGGTCTCGCAGAATTCAGGCCGGGGCCTGCCGGGATTTCCTGCTGGGCGTCCGTTATGTCGATGGCCTTGGGCAAGTCATCAAAAATGGTGGACGGGTGATGAAAAATGTCACCGGCTACGATTTGGTGAAACTGGTGGCCGGGTCATGGGGCACATTGGGGGTTTTGTCAGAAGTCTCGCTGAAGGTTTTGCCCAAGCCAGAGACTCAGGCCACATTGGCTGTCAGTGCCGATGATGTAGGAACCGCAGTTGATCTTATGTCGACTGCCCTGAGATCCCCATACGAAGTGAGCGGCGCGGCGTATGATCCGAAGGATAGACAGGCGTTTTTGAGGATCGAGGGATTTGCCGACTCGGTCGCTTATCGGGCTAGTCGATTGAGCGAAATCCTTGGCAACGAATGCACCGAGTTGGAGGAGTCGCGCAAGCGGTGGGCTGATCTGCGCGATGTGCGTGCGTTCCATGATCTGGAAGGCGATGTCTGGCGCTTGTCGGTGAAACCCGGTGATGCCCTGGTCATTGCGGATCGGATCGAAGCAGGGAGGACCCTGCTTGATTGGGGTGGTGGTTTGATATGGGCGCTGGTGCCAAAGGGCACGGATTTGCGTGCGCGCTTGGGGGCCTTCGAGGGCCATGCGAGCCTTGTACGTGCAGATGCCCATACGATGGACGAATTTGGTCGGTTTCAACCAGAGAACCATCAGGTTAGGGCTCTAACAAGGGCAATTCGGCTGAAATTCGATCCGCGTAGCGTGTTCAATCCGGGTCTTATGGGGTAGACGATGCAGACGACATTTACCGAAAAGCAGCTGCAGGACCCCGCGATTGAGCGGTCCAATGAAATTCTGCGGAACTGCGTTCATTGTGGTTTCTGTACTGCAACGTGCCCCACTTACCAGGTTCTTGGTGATGAGTTGGACAGTCCTCGCGGACGCATCTATCTGATCAAGGATATGTTGGAGAATGAACGTGTCCCGGACGAAAAGACCGTCAAGCATATCGACCGCTGCTTATCTTGCCTCGCCTGTATGACCACTTGTCCCTCGGGTGTGCACTATATGCATCTGGTCGATCACGCGCGGGAATACATCGAAGATAATTACAAACGCCCATTCTCGGATCAGGCACTGCGTTGGATACTGGCCAAAATCTTACCTTATCCTACGCGCTTTCGATGGGCGCTGATTGGTGCAAAGCTGGGCCGCCCGTTCCGGTTTTTGATGCCGGATGCGCGACTGAAAGCGATGCTGGATATGGCGCCCAAGCATATTCCACCGGTTAGTCGCAATGATGATCCCCAAAGTTTTGCACCAAAAGGTTCAAGAACCATGCGTGTGGCGTTGATGACAGGGTGCGCGCAAAAAGCGCTGAATACAGACATCAACGATGCCACGATTCGTCTGCTGACACGCTTGGGATGTGAGGTAGTGGTTGCTGAAGGGGCAGGGTGTTGTGGAGCGTTAACTCATCATATGGGTAAAACGGGCGAAAGCCACGCTTCTGCCGCCACCAACATCCGGGCCTGGACGCGCGAAATGGATGGCGATGGCTTAGATGCGATTGTCATTAATACATCGGGGTGTGGGACTACGGTGAAGGATTATGGCCACATGTTCCGCAACGACCCGCTTGCTGCAGATGCCGCGCGTGTGTCGGCGTTGGCGATGGATATCAGCGAACTGTTGGTTCAGTTGGAGCTGCCATTCAGTGACAAAAAAGAACTGGTCGTTGCCTACCATGCAGCATGCTCTCTGCAGCATGGCCAAAAAGTTACTACCCACCCCAAAAGTCTGTTGAAATCTGCTGGATTCACTGTGTTAGAGCCTACTAATAGTCATTTATGCTGCGGCAGCGCCGGAACCTATAACCTTATGCAGCCTGAAATTTCCAGTCAGCTAAAACAGCGCAAGGTGCGCTCGCTTGAGGCCAGAAATCCCGATGTGATCGCAGCAGGAAACATAGGGTGCATGATGCAGATCGGGTCCGGAACCGACACGCCCGTTATCCATACCGTCGAACTGCTGGATTGGGCCACAGGTGGGCCCAAACCGCGCGCGCTGCACGGTGATACCAGCGGCATACCGCAATTACGTTAGCCAATTGCTGCAAGCGGGCATCAGATCAGAGCGAATCCAGAACGGGCCGCATTTGCCCTATTTTCGCCGTACCCACAGCATACGAATGTTGATCGGACCACTTGACCGGAGACCTGTGTGCGCAACTGGATCACGGCTATTACGCTTAGCTTGCTGCCTTTGGCAGGGCAGGCGCAGGATTCAGGGCTTAAAAGCCTTGATACCACTGACGCTGGACGAGAGTGGATGGCGGTTGGTCGGCTGGATATTGATGGAACCGGGTTCTGCACCGGATCGCTCATATCTCCAACGCTGGTTCTGACCGCAGCGCATTGCCTTTTCGATAAAGCGACGAAACAGCGGATTGATCCGGCGCGGATCGAGTTTTTGGCGGGTTGGCGTCTTGGGCATGCGTCGGCATATCGACCGGCACGGCGCACGGTGGTGCATCCGGAATATAAATATGTCGGTGATTTATCGGCGACACGCGTACGTCACGATATCGCATTGATCGAGCTCTGGCAGCCGATCCGCAACACATCGGTCATACCTTTTGAAACCGGACACCGCCCAACTCGCGGTGAAGAGGTCGGTGTTGTCTCTTACGCCCATGACCGGTCCGAAGCACCGTCTCTGCAAGAGGTCTGTTCAGTCATCGGCCGTCAGGCGGGCATCCTGATCATGTCTTGTGACGTGGATTTCGGAGCGTCCGGTGCGCCGATTTTTTCGTTTGAGGGTGAACGCCCTCGCATCGTTTCAGTCGTAGCCGCCAAAGCTGAAATGCAGGGTCAACGCGTTGCGCTGGGCACCGACTTGAACGAATCTTTGGAATTGTTGCAGGCCGAGCTTTCCCAAGGGCGAGGTATGAACGCGTCTCTGGACAACAACACCAAACATCTTGGAGCAAAATTCGTTAAGCCATGACCCGGTTATTATTCAAAATTATTTTATGTTTTTCCGTTCTTGCAACCACATCTCAGGCCCAGACCGGAAACAAGCGCCGTCTGACTGACCGGGATGATCTGTACGGATGGGAAGCGGTTGGCCGACTGGATTTTGGCGATAAGGGTTTTTGCACGGGTACATTGATTGCTCAGGATATCGTATTGACGGCTGCCCACTGCGCGCTGGACAAGGCGACTGGTAAATCATACGCCCCCGGCGAAGTGACATTTCGCGCCGGGCTAAGCGATGGCGAAGCGCTGGCCGAGCGGAAGGTTATCCAGATCGCCGCGCACCCGGATTTTGTCGCGAACGCCCCTGTCTCGGCCCCTCGGGTTCGGGTGGATGTGGCTCTAATGCGGCTCGAAGAGCCGATTCCCTACTCTATTGCTGATCCGTTTGCCCTGCACAGTGGCCGCGTAACCGACAATGAAATCAGCGTCGCATCTTATGGGCGCGGCAGGGAAGACGCGATCCTGCGGCAGCGATCCTGTCACATTCTTCAGCGTGGACAGGGCCTGATCGTGTTTAACTGCGACGTCACATTTGGATCGTCTGGCTCGGCCATTCTGGCAAAGAAGGGGCCGCGCTGGCAGATATTGTCGGTTGCCTCGGCAATTTCAACGAATGGAGGTCAGAAAGTCGGCTACGGTATGGAGTTGTCGGGAATCGTTTCAGAATTGAAGGCGATCCTGCGCCGTGATGCACCCCGGCCAACGGCCACGATCCGCAGATTGCAGCCCGGATCAGACAAATCCAGCTCGGGTGCCAAATTCATCAGCGCCGGCGGGTCTTGAACCCGAACAAACTGCTTCCCATGTGAGTTTTACCGGATCGCCACGATTGGGGTCCGGGAAACTCACCGCCCGTCCATACCGGAGGGCAAATTCGTAAATCGCTCAATGATGAGGATACGACATGCGTACATTTGACTTTGCACCGCTTCACCGCGCCACTATCGGTTTCGATCAGATCGCAGACATGATGGACAGGGTTCTGACCAACGACGTGGCTCAGCCCAGCTATCCCCCTTACAACATTGAAAAGACCGATGCTGACACCTATCGCATCTCGGTCGCTGTTGCCGGGTTCTCTGAAGCTGATCTGTCAGTTGAAGTAAAAGAAAATTCGTTGGTTGTCTCTGGCAAGAAATCCGCCGAGGACAAGGATCGCAGCTACCTGCACCGTGGCATCGCGACCCGCGCATTCGAGCGCCGTTTCGCCCTGGCCGACCACGTTCGCGTCACCGGCGCAAGCCATGAGAACGGCATGCTGAACATCGACCTGAAGCGCGAAGTGCCCGAAGCCCTTAAGCCGCGCCGAATCGAGATCTCTTCGGCAAATGCCATCGAAAAGGATGTGGTTGACGCAAAAGCCGTGAACTAACGCCTTTGATCACGTCGCGATAATCTTCTCCTCTCTGGGTTATCGCAACACACGCCCCGCGTTCCTCCAGACGCGGGGCGTTGTCGTTCCAGAGTAATGACCGAATGGACCGACTTCTGGCAAATTAGCCTATCGCGATTCGAATGCCGAGGTGTGCCGTTTTTGCCAATTTTATCTGGGTACAGAGAACAATGAGTTCCGGTCGCCGACCGAAACAGATATCTATCGTAAATACATCATCCCTGATTTCCTCGGGCTAAATTTTTTGGGCAAGAAGCGTTGAACAGTTATTCTAAGCACCACTTGTCCAAGTTTTCCGTCTCAAATTATTTAATCTGCGCGGCGTGCATTCTAGTCGCAGTGTTCTTTGTCAGATATGGCATGATTGACGCTAGCCTGTATCAAACGCGTGACGATGGTGTCATTACAATGAGTGCAGGGCGAAACCTTGTTGACTTTGGCTTTGTCGGCGTAAGTCCCTCTGGCCCAATTGTCGAAGCATCTTCCAGCCCTGTGCAAATGATTCTATATGCCGCTACCTATGCTATGACCGGCATTAATTACGCATCATTTGCCTTTTTACAAACGCTTGTTGCGACATTGCTATTGGGCGCGGCGGTAGCTTTGGCACTTGGCGTTTCAAGGGCCGAAGGTCTGTTTTCTATTCTGCTATTGTCGCTCGCATTGAGTTTTGTGTATCCATTTTTCCTCTGGCATGGGTCCGGGATGGAAAACGCTTTAACTCATTTCCTAATCGTACTGAGCATCGCAGGGCTTGTTCGGATGATAAGGTGCAAGCGCGTGTCGTTCCTCTGGGCCATTCCCTTGGTCCTAACGTGCTTTGTAAGGCTGGAGCTTCTGCTTACTATAGTGGCTTTATTAGGTTTGTTTTCAGTCTATTGGCAGCGCAAGTTTCATTCATTTGGGGCGCTAAAGTTTTCGTTTTTGGTTGCGGCGCTATGTGTCGTCATTCATGGAATTCGATTTGCCTATTTCGGAGAATTCTTCCCAAATACCGCTGCGGCGCAGGGTATTTCTCCACTTGACCGAGTGCAGGCGCTGTTATCAGGATCCGTTCAACCAATGGTCGAAGGAATGCAGGTATCGGCTTATAACTTTGTGCAAGGTGGCTGGTGGCTAGCCGTTGTTTGCCTACCACTTGTCTTCAGATTGGGGATGGACGCTGCTGATAAATTTCTGATTTCTGCGATATTAGTTGTCTTGTGCGTGGCGCTTATTTCTCCTGTATTCTTGGGCCGTCCTCGGATCGATTGGATGCGCACTTACAGCTATGTCACGGTCGTTTCTCTCCTGCTCCCGACATGGTGTGTTTATCACGCTGTTGCGTCGCGAAGAATTGTTGAACTTCGTACTATTGCTGTAGTTGGCGTTGTTGCTTCGGTCTGGATGTATCGAACGGAGCCTTACTATCTTGGCTGGGCAGTCGATGGTTTTGATCAAGTGCGTCGAGAATTCAATGCGATTGCTCAGAACAACGAAATCCGACGACCGTTGGTATCTAACCCGGATCTTGGTGTGATGTCATGGCACAAGCAGTTCAATATTCTTGATCTTGGAATGCTTGGTAGTCCGGTTATGGCGAACTTGCACAAAAATCCGGGTATTGCCGATTATGTACTAGACTTCACCAAGCCGGATATCGTCGAAAGCCATGGCTTTTGGACGGGACTATACTGTAGGGATCTATTTCAGGATGCCCGCTTCCAAGATCAATATCGATCAGTATCACCTAAGCTCTCAGTCCAAGAAATGTGCGGTGCACGACGGAATGAAAAAGCCATATGGATAAGAAAATCAATAGAACTCGGTTCTTCCAGCGCAGAAAGGCAGTTCCTGGATCGGCTACAAGATGAGTTTTTGATCGATACGATCAAACAAGAATTTGATCTTTGTGATCCTGAAAAGATTGACTGCCGTTATGTAATGCGAACCGTTTTTCGATTCGTCCCGGAACTGATGGAGCAAAGGCAACTGAATGAAGTTCTTTCTCTTTTTGATGATGATATCGAGCGCGCGTATTTATCGAGTGTCTACGATAATGACGCGACTGACAAAATTACAAATCACTTCTTCATAGATTAAAGAGCAATTTGGATGTTTCGGGAAATCCATCTTGGCGTTTCAGTCTATGGTATCCCTTCTTTCATTTCATGTCTGAATTTGCCAATCTTCGTGGGGATTTAACACTTAGAGGGATGTAAATCTGTGTAACATCCCCTATCTTATTGGGTAGATAAGAAAAAAAGGAATAGGACAGATGTCGAACCAGCAGTTTGAAGCGTTGATTCAGGAAACTCAGGCCAAAGTGCGCGAAAGTCAGTCGCAGATCGAAGGGTTGACTTCGCGGATCGAAGCGGCACGGGCCAAGATTGGCACCGCCGAGGCGGATATCGACATCGAAAATGCAACGCTCGAGGATGTGCACGCCCATACCGAGGTGATGAACGCAAACATCGCCGAGCTGATCATGGGTTTGGATGATGTCACCAATGCGTTTTCCAAGGATTTCGACGAGATGCGCTCGAAAACCGGGTGGGAGTCGTTTGTTGGCATCTTCGCCAAAGCCAAATCCGAGTCGATGCGGCAGGAGCGGATGCGCACAGCAAATATCGACGACAAGCTGCAGGACCTGATCGCCAAATCCGACGTGATCGTGAAGCTGCTGGAGGGGCAGTTGTCGGTGCTGGAAGAGCAGCGTGTGAAGGTTGAGGACAATCTGAGTGGCACTTTGGACGACCGCGAAGCCACGGTGGCCGAACTGGAAGCGTTGCGGGCTGAAATTCAGGGCATGGACCCGACGATCATCACGCTGGAGAACAAGATCAGCGTCGAACAGGACGCCGCCGCGCGGACCCAGTTAGAGACTGAACTGGCCGAGTTGAACAAGCAATACAACGCCAAGGTTCAGGAAGAGCAGGTCAAGTTGGCCAAGTCCCAGACGCTGGAGCGGTATATCGAGAAGGGCAAGACCTGGGTCGATTCACTGCAGAACCAGGCGGCGACGCAGATGGTGCTGATCAACAAGCTGCAGACAGACACCCAACAGCGCGTCGTGCTGTATGACGCGCTGACCAAATCGCTGAAAACCGCGCAACAGCAGGACGTGGCCCATCGCATCAACGAGATCGGCGTGCAGACCGACCAAGAGGCGCAAACCGCCATGGCCGCCATCGGTACCGCGACCAACCAGAAAATGGCCGACATGCTTGAGGCGCATGAGGACCACATGGTCTTTGCCCGCGACGTGCTGGAAAAAAAGGCCAAAGCGGATGAACGTTTTGCCCGTCGGTTTGCCTCGATTGTCGAGAAGCATGATAAGAATTTGTATGGGGGGTAAATGGCCTCTTTCATATTGATGTTTGGCCCAATGGTCGTGTTGATGCCGGTATTGGCAATTGCGTTGGTTGTTTATGTATTAGCACTGTGGGTTTTGGCGCTTTTGGGCCTGCACAATGCAGCCAACGTGGAGGGTATCGCAGTTATTTTCGGAGTGCTGCTATTACCGGCCTACGTCTATTTCGTCGTCCGTATTGTGGTGCCAGCTTTTTGGTTCGGCATGGTGAATATGTATGAAGAAATACTTCACAGTGATGGTATGACGTCAGCCGAAGCCTTTGGTTTTTGGCGGGATCGTTTCCGGCTCGTCTTTGAAGATTGGGGCAGATACAGGAAATTTATCCGTGGTCGAAACTAACCCCACCCAAGACCATGTCGGCCTGACCGACACTTTCGCCTCGCAGCGCTACTTCCGCAAATTCGAGGTGATCACCGTCCACCTCCTGCGCGTGGCCGCGACGATGGAGGCCGAGGGCGCGATCAGCAAGCAAGAGGTGCGGATCGTGTCGCGCTACCTATCGGGGCTGCTCTACACCTTCCGCGCGCTATCCATGAAATATCTGCTGGTCGGGCGCGATACGGGGCGGTTCTTTGGCAGCCTCGCCATGGACAAGCGCGACAGCGGGTTTCCGGTAGCGGCCGAGTTGCTGACGATGGCCAATGACGCGCAGCAGGCGCAGGTGCATCTGGCCAATATGCCCTCGGAAGACGACCTGAAAACCGACATGGTGCGAACGATCATCGGCGATCAGGAAATCCCCACCAAACTGCAATTCGCGCTGTCCCAAAGGCTCTATTACGAGGAATTGTTGAAAGGTCAGCTGTTCTGGGCCCGCAACGATCCCGAATGTCACTGGATCGGGAATGAGGACGAGCGGCGCAAGTTTATGATCCACTGGGCGGTCTATGACAGCCAGATCAACCTGCCGGTCATTTATCTGATGCAGTTGGAGGACAGTGGCAAAACTGCCCTGCCCAAGGATCAACGCCGCTGGCCCGAGGTGCAGGCGCATCTGATGGCGCAGTCGCTGGGCGGGTTGAAACTGGTGACGATTGCCAAGGGCTTCGATCAGGATTTCGATGACCTGCATCCCAAGCATCTGCGCCGTATTCATGTAGGGCCGATGTATTCCTCGGCTTATACCGAACAATCCGGCCCGCTGCGGCAGGTGCTTGAGGACGCGCAATCTCCGCAAGGCCAGGATTGGGCGTTGGCCTGGACCACCGAGGAATTGGAAAGCGAAGAGGTGATTGAAGAACGCGCCGGCTGGTTCTCGACCGTCGAGCGCGAGGTCTTTGCGTTGGACCCGTTCGGCGGGCAAGGAGCCGAAACCGGGGCCACCCGAACCCAGCGCTCGATCATCCTGCCCCAGCGTCCGTTTCAGGTGCTGGCCGAACGCAACCCGCCGGGGTTTGCAGACGTGCGCAAGTTCGTGGTCAGCAAGGCCGGACAGGTGCTGAGATATTGAGACCAGTGGCGGGCTGAAGCCCGCCCTACAGAATTTAAGTAGGCCGGGCTTCAGCCCGGCATTGCGAGGAAAAACATGAGTTTGACGTCAGATCAGATGGAATTGCGCGAAGACGACATTCGCAAGCACTACCCGGCAGCGACTGCCTTACTGAACGGTTTCGAGCATGCTCCGCGGATTGCCAAAGTGGTTGAAACGACTGTCGAACGGTCCCCTGGTGTCTCTACCGGGCGGCGCTTTCGGTCGACGACGCCGGGTTTGGTGACACGCCGTACTGCCCGCAGGGACGGGGTGCATCTGGTCGAGCGGATCGAAGCTTCAGATGACGGGGATACTCTGGTCTCACCACCACAGGCGACTTCGCAACAGGCGATACGACGTGCCATCGCAATCGCTCTGGCCGTGGCCGAGGCTTATGCGGAACAGACTCCGCTGGCCGATCTGAAGCGCGCGAATTTGGCCGGAGATCTGCCTGCCGCCCGCAAGACCGAATTCTCGGAATTGCTGACCGCTGAGGCTCTGATCACGTCACATACTTTTGGCAATGCGCTGGCCTATCTGATCTCCTCGCATTTGGGCGAAACCACCGTCGACATCATTGAGATCGAAGAGGTTCTGACCGACAACGGCCAACTTGCTCTGCATGGCGCGTTGTGGGAGCTGGATCAAACGCTGGCCAAACACGCCCCCGACGACGCCAACCTGATCGCGGCCACCAGCGCCTATGCCGAACAACTGATGGAGAAGGCCGCCCTGCGCGCCCAGTCCGCAGGCCATCTGGCGCCGTTCCAGAATGCTGCCTGGCATATCGAGGCCGATGACCTGACCATTCGAGGGTTCGAACCCGCCTCCAAGGCCAAATCCACCACTCTGACCATGACGTTCAAGAAACCGAACGAAGTGGTGGGCAACCATATCGCCAAATATCAGGCCATGAAGCTGGCCAAGATGGTTATGGCTTATGACTTTGACCGCCGCCTGAACCCGTTTGCGGAACTCGGCGGGTTCATCTTTACCTTCATGGGCGACGGCAAACCGGGCACCGGCAAGACCACACTGATCCAGATGATGGCCGGGCTGATCAACGACTATTGTCAGAACGCAGGTTACCCGTTCCGCTATCAGAACCTCAGCACCGACAATATCGACAGCTATCAAGGTAAATCCGGCCAGAACGCCAAGGCCTTTATCAACACAATCATCGACCCCTCAGTCATCGGTTTCGGCACAATCGACGATATCGACCAGCTTGCGGGCAAGCGCGGCGACCGGCAGTCCTCGGCCGGGCAGCTGGAAATCACCGCCGTGCTGATGGAGAGCTTTGCGGGCGCCAACACCGTCGTGCGCGGCAACTGCACCTTTGGCATGTTCTCGAACTACCCCGAGAATGTGGACGATGCCCTGCGCCAGCGGGCGGGCGCGCGGTTCCTGGTGGACGGGCCGCAGACGCGCGAGGACTACATCGACATTCTGCACCTGCTGATGGGCCGCAACCACGACATCCCGCTGGGCGAGCATGAAGCCTATGCTGCGCAGGAAATTAAAAAGGCCGTCGCCGCCAGTTTCGAAAGCCACTCCCGCCCGCATGAGGATGCCTTGCTGCAGGTCTATGACCAGGTCTCCGGCGAGATCGGCCAGATGGACACCATCGCCAAGTTGGGCACCTACCTCAAGGCGATCCAACAGGCGGATGAACGGTTCACCGGCCGCGCGATCAAGAACATCACCGACGCGGTCAAGGTCCGCGCGATGGATTTCGAACTGCCCGACGAATGGATGGAAAACCCCGACCTGTTCCTGTTCCGCGACTACGACAGCAAGAAGGCGATGATCGAGGACCTGCGCCAGCCGATCACGGTGGAAATGGTGATGCAGGAAATCAACCGCTACGCCGACAGCGAGTTCCGCTATGCCGATAAGAGCGACGAGGTCGCCATCGAGAACGCCGTCCGCGAGATGGGCCGGATGGAAGAAGCCAAGCGGCGGTATCTGGAGGGGGAGGAGTGACGTATTTTGGTATCAACATTCCCGTTATTTGGATTTGGTTTGTAGCCGCGGCCACCTTTCTGACTTTGGCGATACTTTGTGCCGTAAATTTCCCAACACTTCGTTGGAAACTTGCTGTCGTCCGCTTGCGATGGAATAAACAAGATAGGCTAATAAAGTTTGGCACGTTGATTACTATCGGACTTTTAATAACTACTTTTCTTATTTCCGGCCTTCCATCATGCCAAGGCGAAAACTGCCCGTCTAAGTTGGTAGCGTTTCTTTATTCGCCTCCGAACGTGGTTGGGGATACATTAGCTGGCTTTGCTGGAACGCTCGCGTTTCTCTGGATCATTGTTACGGTACTTTTACAAAGTAAGGAGTTGTCGGCGCAGCGAGAAGAACTTCGACTTACCAGGGGGGAAATGAAAGAACAGCGTGAAGCAACGCAAGAAATGGCGCAGTCTATGTCGCAGCAAGCTACACTAGCTAAAATTGAAAAACGACTGCGATCCGAAAAAGAAACTGCTGAGCTTTTTGATCAACTACTTAAAAATTTGGCAGATTTTTGCTTTAGAAGCCACTTTCCGAGATGGATATATGTCACGCCTGCAGAAGATGGAAAAGGCGGGGCTAAGGGAGCAATCAAGCTAATTGAAAAGTTTGAACCGGATGGAGAACGAATCGACGCCTATTTTCAACTCCTAGCATTCTATTTGAAAGACAGCTCAAAGCGGATTCTTGATTACAATGAGCGCGGTCAATTGGAAGATCGCCCAAAACTTGAGGGTTCTTACTCCGAAGTTCTCGAGATGCTGCGCGAAATTGTCGAAATTAAACCGCGGCTATCAGAACGCTATAGAGCACGACTGAAGGCTTTGGACCTAGAGTCTATGTATATTCACTTTCAAAGCCTAGCAGACAATCCAAATCTTTGGATTGATGAGACTGTCTAGGAGTTAATCGTTATGATCCGCCTCATCGAAAAAGGCCTGATGTTCGGCAACCTCGTCCACGTCTCCAGCCCGGCTCTGGTCGAGCGGTATAACCGTGCGCTGCAGCATCTGGCGGGCAAGACCACGGCGCTGACGGATTTTCATGTCGATATTTCGGGCTATTCACCCGAGGTGGGGATTGAGCTGGAGGACGAGCTTTACCTCAATCCCAACGGGGTCAACCGGCAGTTCATCCTGCTGACGACCGAGCAGAAACGCGCACCGTTGCTGAACGTGAGATTCTCGACCTCGCGCGATATCCTGCGCGAATTCATCGAGATGAATGAGGCGCAGCTGTTCGCCCTGACCGCCACCGATGCGGTGGCCGGAGAGCTGGTGAACTCGGTCATCAAACTCACCACCCCGCGCGACCTGTTGAACCTAAGCAAGATCGAAATTGAGGCTGATACCGCAGGCGGCACCCTGCGCAAGGCCCAGCAGCTAGCGGGCATGGTCGAACGTTTCAAAACCGAAGAGGACGCCTGGTTCGACGACGTGCTGATCGCCAAGATGATCGAGACAGCCAAGGAAACCGGCGACGTCACCCGCAACCCTGTTCACCTGCGCCACACGGCGTTCGAACAGCGTAATTTCTGGACGGCACACTTTGGCGGGCTCTACCTGTTCCCGGATATGGATCACCCGGCGGCGATTTGCATGGGCGAAAAGCCCGACGAAATGCCGATCAAATACGTTTTTGGCCCGTCGCAGCGAAACCAGATTGCAAAGTTTCTGGACTACAACGATCTGGTCGAACCCATCGTCAAGGCCCGCGGCGTGGATGCTGCCGCGATCCTGCAACAGAAAATGGACTTTCTGACCATTGCTGCGGCTGCTGACGCGGATGTTGATCTGAGCGGGTTGGACCGCAGCGACATGCGCCGCCTCGCCCGCAATCACGCGGATCGCCTACCCGAAGCGTATCACGGCCTCGCGCAACTATTGCGCTGGGCGACAGATGGCGGGCGTTGGCCGCGCATCACTTCGGACCATCCGGCCTATTTCTATACCTTGCGCGCAGCCGATACGCCGAACCGCGATCTGGTGAACATGCTGCTGGCAGAGCTTGCACCGCTGGACCCGCGCCAGCTGTTCATCTGCCACAAGGAGCTGTTCTATAAGACCTACACGAACTGGCCCGAGGCCAAGAAAGCCTATGTTGCCGATTTCCTTGCGCGAGAGTATCAGGTGGACAAGGCTGGTGCCCGTGCGGCCTTGTTTGGCCATGAGCCGGACATGAGCGGTAACGACCGGGGCAGCGAAACGGTCATCGCACGGGTTGGCCCCTGGGGCGCGGTTGGGCGGGATTGAGATGTTCGGAGCAATGCGCCTGTTGCTGATCCTGCTGGTTGTCCAGACGATCGCCTATTTCGCGCTGTCCTTTTATTCGCGCAGCGTCAGGCGGCAAAAGCTGGAAACCTGGTGGGACGAAAAGGGCAAAACCGGTAACAAAGAAGCGTTTGTTGCGCGTGGTTTGCACGTCTACGACAATTCGTTCCGGCGCAAATTGATTTTGGGTGTCTATATTGTGCCTTGGGTGGCGATTGGCGCGCTGATCTACATCGTGAATTACATGTGAGGGTTAAGGCATGGCCTATGTAAAATGGGCGTTCATTATCATCTTCTGGGGCACGGTTGCCGTGATCCTGCAGTATTCTCTACCGCAGCACGATGTTGTGCGGATCGTCAACACCTATGAGGAACGTCAGGACCTGACGGATTGGACCCGAATATTCTGGTCTGAACCCGAGGATCAATCCACGAGCCTGTCAAACCGCGATGTGCAGTTCATTCAGGCGGTGCGCGCCAACGGAAAGCCCATTGTCTATCGCAACGAAGACACCGGCTGGGGCTGGCCGCCCTATTTCAAGTTCGACACGGCGAACCTCTATACCGAGGCTAACGACGCGAAATCGACCAAGGAAAACCCCGATTGGGTGGTCGTAACGCATTACGGCTGGCGCAATGAGTTCATGTCGATCTTTCCTAACGCGATCTTCATTCGCTATGTCGATGGACCTGATGTGCGCATCATACCCTGGTTCAATATCATCTTTCTGACGATATTCGCGGCATTGGTATGGGCTATCTGGGTCCGGTGGCGCCGTTTCCGGCAAAAGAAGATCGATCCGGTTTTGGAAAACATGGAAGATGGTCTTTACGCCGCCGGTGATGCGATTGATGAAAAACGCAAAGGATTACGCCGCTGGCTGGATAGTTGGAAATCCAAGTAAGTCGAATTCAGAGAGGTTCTTTGTTGATAGCATTTGCGATACTGCTCATCTGACGATGAACTCAGCATGAAGCGCACCGGCAGCTTTGATGGTTTTCAAAATATCGATCATGTCGCGTGGCGATACGCCCAAGGCATTCAACCCGGCAACCACTTCGGAAAGAGTGGTTGCTTCGGGAATTTCCGCCAGTCCAGTTCCTTCTTCTTCCTCGATTCCAGCAAAAGTACGCGGAACGACGACTGTTTCGCCACGCGCAAAAGGATTGGGTTGAACGGCAATAGGGGCTTCCTCGACGGTGAGGGTCAAGTTGCCCTGCGACACCGCTACGCGCGAAATCCTGACATCTCGACCCATTACGATTGTACCCGATCTCTGATCGACGACAACACGGGCCTTGCTTTGGGGTTCAACCAAAATATTCTCGATCCGACCGATTGCGTGGGCGGTAGAAACTGCGCGCGTTGCATCGATGCTTAGCTCCACAGTGCCGGAGTCGCGCATGAGTGCAACGGCCCGGTTAAATTCGGTGTTTATCGCGGCTTCGATACGGCTGGCGGTCGTGAAATCCGGCTCCCTCAAAGCCAGCCTGAGTTGCGTTAGGTCGGAAAGGGTAAAGTCTATCTCACGCTCGACGCGCGCTCCGGAGGGTATGACTCCCGATGTGGGAACGCCGCTTACGACCGAAGCGGCGTCACCCTCAACCGCAGCACCACCAGCCAATACTGTTCCCTGGGCCACGGCATAGATCTGACCGTCTGCCGCGTTCAGGGGTGTCATGATCAGCGTACCTCCAAGAAGTCCTTTGGAATCTCCAATCGCAGAGACGGTTACATCAATTTGACCACCGACACGTGCGAAGGGCGGAAGTGTGGCTGTAACCAATACAGCGGCGACGTTCTTCGGGCGAAAATCCTCGCCGTTCACGTTCACACCCAACCGTTCGAGAATGTTGGACATGATTTCTTCGGTAAACGGAGAGTTACGCAAGCCGTCTCCGGTACCGTTCAGACCGACAACAAGGCCATAACCCACCAGGTCGTTGCCGCGCACGCCGTCGAAATCAACCAGATCTTTCAGACGGATAGCACCGGCGTTTGCGATACAAGGCAAGATTATCAACAGGAATGCGAGAATTTTCATCTGAGGAAGTTCACCAGCGAAAGGTTGGCGTTGCGGACGGTCACGGAATAAAGACTTTCCAGCTGGAACTGCACAGTTTGCAGCCGTGCCGCGGTTTCGTAAGGATCTGCTGAGATCAATTCACTACGTGCATACTCGGCGCTTGTATTTGCAGCTGCGTTGCGAGTGGCGGCCTGCTCAATGCGTGCTTCGGCGGCACCAACCTGGGCGCGCAGGTTTACCGTCGCGTCCTGAGTATTAGCCAATTCAACGCCGAGCTCTGTGAATAGCGCGGTACGCAGACCTGGAGACCATGCCAGCGCGTCATCTGTGGCCAGTGCTGCAACAGCGACGTCGCGTAGCGCAGACTTTAGCGCGGGATCGGTAGCGGTGATTGGAAGAGAGACCCTCTCGTTCTCGGATATTTGCATCGGGCTCAGGGTGTCGGCGCCACCCTGATAAATAACCGCGTCAAACCCCGTTGGGTCGTCGAACCAGTCTTCGGCGGCTTGGCGGATGTCCGTTGCGGTTGTGAGGCCCGACAACTCTGCTTGCAGTGCCCCCAGCAAAGTTTCAGCTGACAGTAACGGAGAGATATCGGTTGAGGTCCCGGAATACAGGCTGCGCCCACCGGCCCTTGTGTTCAGCGCTGAGATCATTGTGTCGAGTTCGTTGCGGGCCTGAACCGAGGCCTGCTCATGTGTCACGGTCTGATTTGCAGTACCAAATGACAGCAGCGATGCAGATATCTCGGCCACCGATCCGCTGAACGTTTTCAGGCTCAATTGCATTGCGTCCGTGAATAGTCGCGCCTCGGCGGTGGCGATTGAATATGCGTCCAACAGCTCGAGACTGCGATCCAGATCCAGCAGGTGCGCGTAGTCGCCGCCCAGGTGGCCTGAAATATCTTGCACCTTGCCTGTAGACATCTCATAGGACAGAGTTTCAATTTGCGATTTGATTTCGGTGCTGCGGGTCCTGAGGGTCAACCCCCGAGCCAGATCACCGATAGAGTTCAACGCCATGTTTATAGCCTCAACAAGGTATCCATCAATTCATCAACAACCGTAACAACGCGGGCGTTGGCGGCGTAGGTCTGCTCGATCTGCATCAAACGCTGCAGTTCGGCATCGCTGTCAACGCCTTGCTCTGCGACGATTTTCTGCATCTCTAATTGGGCGTTTGCTGCAAAGATGCTGCGTTGGTCCGCTGCATGTGCGTTTGTACCGGCTTTTGAGAGCAATGCTTCGGTAATTTCAGCAGCACGCATCGACCCAGTCCCGAAGCTGGCACTGGGAATCGGGCGTGCGTCTGACAAAATGACACCGAAGGCGTGCAACTGGCTTGCATCTCCAGGGGCACCGGGTGTCAAGGCACCCAATCCTGCGCGCAGTTTCCAGCTGTCGCCTCCGGCATCCGGATCGACGACGACATTTAAGGAGATGCGCGACGCAAGCCCGGTTTCCCTAGTTGCGTCAAAGCGATTGCCATCATCGGTGAATAGTCCGGGATTGGCGGTCGTTGCAGTTGGGTCAAGCCCGGCTGTTTCGAACCGCTCAATCAAGTCGCGGGCCACAGCGTCGAGGTCAGCTTGTGCTTCGACGGCAAGTTCATCCCTAACCGCGAACTGCGCCATCAGCGCGCCGCCCTTGATTTGCGCGAAATCGCCGCTGAGCCGAATGGGGCGCCCATTGACTTCGAGCCCGGACAGCAATCCGTTTGCTACGGTCATATGTGGCATCGTATCGCCGGTGGTCGTGAACGAGAGCTGGGCGGAGGTTCCTTCAATAAGGATCAGCCCGCCCTCCGCGTAGAGTGAAACCTGATCATTCTCACGCGCGACCACATTGACCGGAACTAGTTCATTGACCTGATCGATCAAAATTTGGCGTTGGTCGAGAAGGGCACCGATGTCTCCGCCCGAGTTACGGATCGCAGGAATTCGAGCATTCAGTTTCTCGATGTCTTCCAGTGTCTGATTCAGAGTATCAACGTGCTTACCAATGGTGCGATCAGCATCTGATCGCATATGCCGCAATCCATCGGACGCTGAGTTGAGCGCAGAACTGAAATCGCGAGCAGCGCGCGCGGCTTGATCCAGGCGTCGCGCCGAGTCCGGCAAGCTGGCTGCGGTAATCAGGCTACTCTCGAATTGTGCGAGCCGAGCTGCGATCGAAGTGGCGTCATCTGCGGACCCAATCAGATTTTCATAGTTTGAATGAAACTGAGATATGGTCTTGGCGGCTGCGAAATCCGCATCTGTCTCGCGCTGGTTAGCGATCAGCACCGGATCATGATGGCGCGTGACCCCGACGACACGAACGCCGTTTCCCGAAATTGGACTGGTCGCCAGTTCAAGGGATCTGCGTGCATAACCTGGCGTCAGCGCGTTTGCGATATTGCCAGAGACAACCGCCGCCCCTCGGCTTGCCGCGCTTAACCCTCCCAGAGCGTTGTTCAATGCTGTCGACATGTTCATCGGGCGCGTCCCCTTTGTTGCTTAATCACCGGATCAGCGTTTGATATTGGTTGTTTCCTGCAGCATCTCATCCACGGTCTGGATGACCTTGGCGCTAGACGAATAGGCACGTTGGGTCTGGATCATCGACGTCAGTTCGGTGGCAACATCGGTTGTCGATTCCTCGCGCGCGAAGGACACAAGATCGCCCGTCGGACCTTCACCTGCGTTCCATAAGAAGAAGGTGCCACTGTCACGTGAGGGGGCGTAAGTCTGACTGTCCAAAGCGGTCAGCCCGTTTGGATTGGGCACATCTGCCAACGGAATCTGGAACATCCGGCGACTGACCCCGGTGTCATAGAATGCATAGACATAGCCATTCTCGTCGACCTGTACGCTTGTCATTGTGCCCACAGCCGAGCCGTCGCGTGTGATCGAAACCGGTGCAAATGTGTCCGAGAGCTGCGTGATTCCGTCCGCATCTCCGATCTGGCCGATATTAATCTCCATTGGACCGCCAGCCACATTGACGACGACACTTCCGGTTGCCGGGTCATAAGCCCCACCAGACACTGCGGTGACGCTGGCCAACGTCCCTCCGGCTGTGCGGCTATCGGTAAAGGTCAGTGTATATTCTCCGATGACAGCGCCGCCCGAGGCTGAATCGCGCAATGTCATGGTCCATTCGTTGCTGCTACCGGTTGCGGGAACGGTTGGCACCAACTCGATATCGACGCTTTCGGATTTGCCCAGATTGTCAAAATATTCGACTGACAGAGGTTGCGTATCCCCCGGAGCCCCGGCGTCGGTTGCGGTTGCAGGCAGGTTCATCCGTAGGTTCATTGATGTTGTGGGGGCGCCGGACAGTTGATTAACGCTCAGCTGAATGGGTTCCAGCGCTGCGGGCGTGTCCCTCGGGACGCTAGGGATCGAACCATCCGGATTGGCGCGCCAGCCCAGAAGGACAAGACCGGATTGTGTGACCAGATACCCTTCTTCATTGGTGCGGAACGAGCCCGTCGTGGTCAGCAGCATCTCATTCGAGCCCGCCGCGATTTGCGAGCTGGGTCGAACCGGTAGCATACCTCTGCCGCGCACGGCCAAATCGGTTGAGTTGTTGGTAGTAACCAACGATCCGCGCTGATCGATCAGACGCTGGCTTGTGGTTCGGACACCGCCTGCCGAATAGCTGCCACCTTGGCCCGAGGTGACCATGGAGTGAAAGTCGATCTCAACCCTTTTGTAGCCAAATGTCGACGAGTTGGCGATGTTGTCAGAGATCGTGGCCAGCCTGTTGGCGTTGGCCTTCAGCGCTGCCACACCGGCATTCAGCGAAGAGGAAATGGTCATCGGCACGCCTTTTTGTTGCGTCTTTCGTTAATGCAACACGTACCGCACTGCCCCTTAACAGCGGACTAACACCTAAAATGCGTTCTATCCTTTGCCTCGCAGGGATTGCGCAGAAATATGATCTCGACCCGATCATTGCGGACCGCCATTGGGTTATTGACCGACAGTTCCCGGTCGGCATGCCCGGTCACACGGTCGAGCCGCGTTGGTTGGACCCCCTTGTTTTGCAGCAATTGACGGGTGCTTTGTGCACGTTCGGTTGAAAGATCCCAGACCGGATTATGCGCCACTACGACCGGTGCAGACCGCACATGACCTTCGACCGCTATTGCGTTTGTCACCAGATCAGAAGACCGTGCCACCAGCAGTGCCAGCGCGCGCATCATTTGCGTCGGCTTACCCGTACCCGATTCGAATAACGGTTGTTCATCTGTGGCGAACAGCTCAACCACCAGCCCTTCGTCGGTAACACGGGTTACGATATGCTTGAGCATCTTGTCAGACACGAGACTTTCGCCAGCGCGCCCGAGCAGTTGAGCCTCAAGCGACGAAAAATCTTCGAACGCGCCCGCATCACCGCTTTGGACGTCTACACCGGTTGAGCCGCGCGCCTGTTTCGCTTCAGTGGGGTGCCGATTGCTCGCACCAGAGCCATCCATCACCATGGTTTTTTCTGAGAACATGTTATCGCCGCCAAATGCACCATCGCCTCCGCCAGAAACCGGATTGACCGGGATCGTGGGCGAGAAATAGTCTGCCAGCCCTTTGCGTTGTGTCTCGGTCGTTGCATTTAGCAGCCACATCAACATGAAGAACGCCATCATGGCCGTCACAAAGTCGGCATACGCGACTTTCCACGCCCCACCGTGGTGGCCATCGCCACCCGACACACGTTTCTTCTTGATGATGATTGGCACCGCATTGGATTGCGCACCCATCTCCACCACCTTCTATTCACCCGTCTACCGGGGTAGCAGGGCAGGTCTTAAGGTGGGCTTAACACTTAAAACTGTTCGGAATTCTATGCCCGTTGAACTGGGTTCGCCACCGCGCGCCGCAAGATCAGAGACAGCCGGTTAAAGCTGTTGTCGATCCCGTCTGACTCAGCTTTGGCAAAGAAATCGTCCAACTCTTCGTGCACCCGAATCGCGCGGTCCAGCAATGGATCAGCCCCTTCGGCATAGAGGCCTGCTTTGATCATGACCTCGGACTGCTCATAGCTTCCGACTAGTTTCCGGGTTTCCGCGATCATTTCGTTTTCTTCAGCAGTGGCAGCGCGGGGCAGGCTGCGCGAAACCGACCGGCTGAGGTCGATTGCAGGAAATCGCCCCCGCTCTGCGATCTCGCGGCTCAGAACGATATGCCCGTCCAGTGCGCCGCGCAGAATATCAGCGATGGGCTCGTCCATGTCCGATCCGGCCACCAGAACGCTGAAGATAGCTGTGATATCTCCTTGTTCGGCAGTTCCAGGGCCTGCCCGTTCGCAAAGATTTGCGATCAGCGAAGTAACCGACGGCGGGAAGCCCCGTAACGACGGTGCCTCACCCATGGCGACTGCAATTTCTCGGTGTGCTTCGGCAAAGCGCGTGACCGAATCGGCCAGAAGCAGGACATTCATCCCCTGATCTCGCAGATGTTCCGCCACAGACATGGCCGACCACGCGCAGCGCCTGCGGGCAAGAGCGGATTGGTCCGAAGTGGCTGCCACAACAACCGATCGCTTCATGGCATCCGCGCCTAAGGCGGTCTCGACAAATTCGTTCACCTCGCGCCCGCGTTCCCCCACCAGAGCTACGACAACGGCATCGGCCTGCATCGCGCGGGCAAGGGTGGCCAGCAACGTAGATTTGCCAACGCCTGATCCGGCGAACAGACCGATCCTCTGGCCTTGAACAATGGGCAGCATTGTATTCAGAACCGCCAACCCGGTTTCCATGCGCGTACCAAGAGGTTTGCGCGCAACCGCAGTGGGTGGGGCCTGCATCAGATCGCGCTCGTGCACGCCCGCCAGCAACGGTTTGCCGTCTAGGGGCTTGCCGAACGGATCAACTACACGCCCCAGCCAATGCTGTCCGGGGGCGAATGCAGGCATCTGCTCCAATAGCACCAGATCACCCAAGCTCACCCCGTCAGGCGCGGCGCCGGGCAGCATCTGAATCTGATCTGCTTCGACATGCAAAACCTCACCTTGCAGCTCCGTTCCACTGCGCCTGCGCAGGGTCAGGTGATCGCCGATTCGAGCCCGATTGGCCAAACCGCTGATTTCAATCACGCCGCGGGCAACACCAGAGACGCGCCCAACGTGCCGCGCCGCAGACATCCTGTCGAATTCACATTTCAGGCGCATCGGATCGAGTTCGGACATCGTGGGGCCTCCAATTTGTTTCTGAAAACGGTTTCTAAAGGAATCGGGGTTAAGCCTTGATTGAAATTGATCGAGGGAGAAGCCCCGATGTTCTCTGACCTGAACGTCTTTAAAACAGCGTACGCAATGGCAACCCATGCCGGGCAACGGCAAGCTGTCATCTCGCGCAACATGGCCAACGCCGATACGCCGGGATACAAACCCCGCGATATTGAGGCCTTTCAGACAACATTTGAAAACACGGGCCAGGAGGTGGCGATGACTGCAACCCGTGCCGGCCATTTGCACAGAGATACGCACCAACAAGCCTGGGCCGAATATACGGCCACCGAAACAGGCGACCCAAACGGCAACGGTGTTTCACTGGAAGAAGAAATGCTGAAAGCCGTCGAGGTCAAACGACAGCATGATCGTGCCTTGGCGATCTACAAATCTTCAATCGGCGTACTGCGCACCAGCTTGGGTCGGGCGTAAGGGGGATCAGGATGAGCGACTTTTCCCATTCCCTGAGTGCGTCGGCGAGTGCTCTGCGGGCGCAAGCTGCGCGGCTACGTCACGTCTCTGAAAACATTTCGAACGCGGATACGCCGGGTTATCGGCGCAAAACAGTTCCGTTCGAGACGGTCGAGAGTAGTGGCAAAGAAATGGTGCGAACCGGGCAGGTCAAACTCGATCGCCGCGATCTAACCCAAATCTACGATCCCGGCCATCCGATGGCGGATGCAACCGGCTACTACCGCGGCTCCAACGTCGATTTGATGATCGAGATCGCCGACGCCCGTGAGGCGCAACGCAGCTACGAAGCCAATCTCAAGATGTTCGATCAGACCCGTCAGATGTCGTCGAGTTTGATGGACCTACTCCGTAAATAAAGGAAACCCAGAATGGATATCCGCTCAGTTATAGCCGCGCAGAACTATGCTGGCGCGCGTCCCGCAACGCAGGCCGATCCCGATCATCAAGGAGCCGCACAAGGCTTGCGCGCCACGTTTCAGGATTTTGCCGCAACGCTGAAACACAGCGAGCAGGTGGCGCAATCTTCGATGGTAGGGCAGGCCGATCCGCACGCTTTGGTTCAGGCATTGGCACAAACCGAACTTGCGGTGGAAACGGCTGTGATCGTCCGAAACAAAGTCGTTGAAGCCTATCAGGAAATCCTGCGGATGCCGGTCTGAACTATGCTGAGTGAAGGTCTGTTCTACGATATTGTCCGTCAGGCGCTCTGGGTTGCGGTCATCACGTCGGTTCCGATTTTGGCCGTGGCGCTGATTTCGGGCCTTACCGTGGGTCTGTTCCAAGCGCTGACCTCGGTGCAGGAGATGACGCTGACCTTCGTGCCCAAACTGATCGCCATCGTCGTCGTTTTTTGGATGTCGATGGGGTTCATGACCCAGACCCTTGTCACCTTCTTCATCGGGACGCTGATCCCGCTTATCGCCGGAGGCCGCTGATGGACACCGCCTATGTCACACTATCCCGCCAATCTGGCCTAATGAACGAGATGAGGCTGGTCGCCAACAACATCGCCAATGCCAACACGACCGGTTATCGCCAGCAGGGATTGGTGTTTTCAGAGTTTGTTCGGGATTTGCCAGGCCATCCCTCGCTGTCGCTCAGCCGCGCCCAAGTGCGAAACACCTCGTTGCAACAAGGCGTTCTGACCGAAACGGGTGGCTCGTTTGATTTCGCCATCGAAGGTGACGGGTTCTTCATGATCGAAACACCAGCGGGAAATCGTCTGACCCGGGCAGGCAGTTTCTCTCCGAGCGCCGAGGGCGACTTGCTAACAATGGATGGATATCGCGTTTTGGATAGTAATGGCGCGCCGGTCTTTGTTCCGCCGGATGCTGCAACGATCGATGTTGGCAGCGATGGTACTCTAAGTGCCAACGGACAACTGTTGGGTCAGATCGGGGTCTATAATGTTGCGAACCCAGAAAATCTGGTGCGCGAGGGTAAAACACATTTTCGACCCACTGGGCAGATTGATCTGGTCGATGAACCGATTGTGCTGCACCGTTTTATCGAAGGCTCAAACGTCAATGCCATCGGTCAAGTCACACGAATGATCGAGGTTCAACGGGCGTATGAACTTGGGCAGAGCTTTCTCGAGGCCGAGGACGAACGTGTTCGCGGGGCGCTCAAAGCGCTGATGCGCTGATCACCTGAAGGAGAAATTCAAATGCGTGCTTTGAAAATAGCGGCAACAGGCATGACCGCGCAGCAAATGCGGGTCGAGACGATCTCGAACAACCTCGCGAACATGAATACAACGGGCTACAACACGCGCCGGGCCGAGTTTGCCGACTTACATTATCAACAGATGGCGCGTGCCGGTGCCGTGAATGCCTCTGACGGGACGGTTCTTCCGACGGGAATCCAACTGGGGTTGGGCGTACGGCCTGCCGCGGTCACGGTGCAGTTGGAACAAGGCGGGCTTTCGGCAACCGGCAGTGATCTGGATGTCGCAATCGAGGGGCGCGGTTATCTTGAGGTGACATTGCCCAATGGCCAGTCTGCCTTTACCCGTGACGGCAGTCTGAAACGATCAGCCGAGGGGCTGATTGTAACATCCGACGGGTTCGCAGTCGCCCCAGAAGTCACCATTCCAGACGATGCCAGATCGATCTCGATCAACGCCGCAGGCGAGGTCTATGCCTATTTTGACGATACCGCTGAGGGCCAGTTGTTGGGAGAATTTACACTGGCCAGCTTTTCGAACGCCAAAGGTCTTGAGGCCGTAGGCAGTAATCTTTTCAAGGAGACTGAAGCTTCGGGCGCTTCGGTTGTCGGGACGCCGGGCGAGGACGGGCTGGGAACCCTGCGGCAGGGCTATCTTGAGGACAGTTCGGTCGACGCGGTGCGTGAAGTCACGGAGCTGATCGAAGCCCAGCGCGGTTACGAGATGAACGCCAAGGTTATTTCCGCCGTCGATCAGATGATGGGCGCAACCGCGCAGGTGCGGTGATGCGGTTTCTGATCCTGATCCTGTGTCTGACGCCATTCGCAAGCATGGCCGAGATTGTCGTACCGATACGGACGATCCGCGCCAAAGAGGTGATAGTTGCATCTGATCTGGAGATCAAAGCTATCGAGGTCAAAGGAGCGGTTCGCAACACCGAGATGTTGGTCGGTCAGGAGGCACGTGTTGCGCTTTATCCTGGCCGGCCAATTCGCCCCGGTGATATCGGCCCGCCAGCCGTCGTGGACCGAAACGATCTGGTCACGCTGGTTTTCGATCACGTCGCGCTGTCAATCACCGCTGAAGGTCGTGCCTTGGGTCGGGGTGCAGTCGGAGAGCGCATTCGCGTTATGAACCTGGCGTCCCGCACCACTGTAGAGGGCGTTATCCGCCCGGATGGTCAAATCGAGGTCAATTAATGCCAAGCCTTTCTAAATCCCTGTTGTTTGTCGTTCTAAGTGTCTCGGCCTGCGGCCGTCTGGACCATCTGGGTAAACCGCCGAGCCTAACGCCAAACACTGAATCGCCCGAGCATGTCGCGATGCTGTGGCCGGGGCTTCCCTTGCATAGCCAGCCGCGGCGCACGGTCGACCAATCCTCGTTGTGGAGCGGTGGACAGCATTCGCTGCTGGGGGATCAGCGGGCAATGAAAAAGGGTGACATTCTGACCGTCGTGATCGAATTGGATGAAAAGGCGGAGATATCCAACGATACCAACCGCTCACGCGCCGGATCGGAAAGCCTTGCCGTCCCCGATCTGTTTGGATTGCCCCAGCGCGCGGGCGAACGGCTGCCAGAAGGGGCGTCACTTGATGAGGCTGTGTCGATTGACTCGGCTTCCGTCAGCAAAGGCAAGGGGTCGGTCAAACGCAAAGAAAAGCTGACCTTGCGGGTGGCGGCAACAGTTACCGACGTACTCCCCAACGGGGTGCTCTCGATCTCGGGCTCGCAGGAGCTGCGGGTGAATTTTGAACTTCGTGAACTGCTGGTATCGGGCTATGTCCGCCCCGAAGATATCTCGCGCCAGAATGAAATCACTTATGACAAAATCGCTTCTGCGCGTGTCTCTTATGGTGGCCGGGGTCAGATTACGGATGTGCAGCAGCCACGCTATGGCCAGCAAATCCTGGACACTTTGTTGCCGTTCTGAGGGTTAGGTTTATGGGGAAACTGTTACCAATTGTTTTTCTGGTGGTGGGCTTGGCCATGGGCATCGGGGCCAGGATGGCATTCGCGCCCGCAGAGAAAATTACTGATAAAGCTGATGTTGAAAATAAACCGGCAAAGGGAAGGGATATGAAATCCGACCCCGGAAAAGATGATGCGCCAGCAACTCATGAATATCTGAAACTCACCAAACAATTCGTGGTTCCTGTAGTTGCCGAGGACGAGATTTCAGCATTGGTCACCATGTCTCTTAGCCTTGAAGTGCGTCCCGGGATGGCCGAGGCGTTTTACGAGATCGAGCCCAAATTGAGAGACCGTTTCCTGCAGGTCCTTTTTGATCACGCCAATACTGGCGGCTTCGACGGGGCCTTTACACACTCTGACAACCTTGCTGCATTGCGTACGGCATTGTTGGAAGTGGCTAAAAAGGATCTGGGGCAGGATGTATCGCAGGTTCTGATTATGAGCGTCAGCCGTCAGGATACCTAAACAGCATTGCTTGGAGGCTGTCCAAGCTCCCCCTTGCCGATACCCTGTTTTAAGTTAGCGCCACCTGTGCTTATGCAGCCGATGTGTCAGTTCTGCGACGGCCTGTTTTCGCCCAAACGCGTCGCGCAAGTTGTCTATCGCAGCAAGTTTTTGCGAACGTAGTTTTGCTAACTCGATATTCAGATCTCGTCGTGTGGATTCTTCCCAACTGTGCCAAACGAGGTCCGCTCCGGTAATCTGATAGCCCTTGGTCAGTGAGTTCTCAGACTTCACTTCGACCGATTGAGCCTGAAGGAGGGACAATTGCCGAAGTATTTTGGCCTCATGTTGCAGCAAAGGGCCGAGCTTTTGGTGTTCTCGCTGAAATACCGCTTCGGCCACACTCGATAGACTTTCTATGTGATCTCGTTTCATCAGACCTGGCCCTTTGCCTTTTTGCGCATGGATTCGGCAAACCGAATAGCTGCAGCGACCGGGCGATAATATTCTTCGGTAATCTCCTGTCCGATCTCGACCGTGGCGTGTATCGCCCTCGCAGTCGGCGGGTCAGAGTGAATAGGCACGCCTGCCGCCCCGGCGGTTGAGCGAATGGTCGCAGCGATTTCGTCAACACCTTTTGCAACGCAGACCGGCGCGCTGCCGGTCGCGCGAGACCACTTCAAAGCAACGGCAAAATGGGTCGGGTTGACGATCACAACATCGGCTTTGGGAACCTCTGCCATCATCTGATTGGTTGCAATGTCCTGTGCGCGCTGGCGCCGTTGTTGTTTGATATGCGGATCACCTTCGGAATCTTTGGTCTCGTCCTGGATTTCCTTGCGCGACATTCTGTTTTTGCGCAGGTGTTCTGCATGCTGCCACAGATAATCGACAACGCCGATCGCCAATGCAATCGTGATGACGATGAACAGAAAACGTGTGAGCAAACTCATCATCAATAAGATTGAGGATCGTGCGGGCGTCGCGCTCGCAGTTAGAATCTCAGGCAAATTGGCGCGTAAAAACAGGGCTAGGCAAGTGCCGTAAATCAATAATTTCACAAAGCTTTTGGCAAATTCGAAAAGGCCGCCCCGGCCAAATTTGTTCTTTGCATTCGAAATGATCGAGATCCGCGAGATGCGTGGTTTCAATTTGTCCGGGGCAAAAATCAGTGCGCGTTGTGCAATGAGGCTGAGCAATACTGCGGCAGCCGGTAAAACGAACAACACTGCGATCGGGGTCAGTGTCGATTTCAGAATACTAGCGACTGTGGAGGTGGCTGGACCGACGGTCACCAAACCTGCGAATTGGTCTGACTGGTCGATCAGCACTAATAACAGATTACCAAGTTGTTCAGCCATATACGGGCCTGCGGCCAATAGTACGGCGAGCAAACCAGCATATGCGGCGACCACCGACAGGTCATTGGATTTTGCGATTTCACCCTTTTTGCGGGCTTTTTCAAGCTTTTGTGGTGTGGCCTCAAATGACTTGTCGCTGTCGTCGTCCGATGCGCTCATCGCAGACCTCGCAGCGGGTTTTGAAGAAAGTCGAACAACGTGTCAGACCAGGTTGACAGGATAAATGGGACCCCTGCGAACAGCAGGAACAAGCCCGCGAATGTAATTGCCGGAGCACCAACAAACGCGACCATGAGTTGCGGCATTGCCCGGTTGATCACACCGAGGGCGAGGTTGTAGATCAGCGATGCAATGACGAATGGCATTGCCAACGCGAACGCCAACCCAAAGCTACGCGCAATTTGTGTGACGCCCCAAGGTGAAAGGTCGGGTGCCGCTGGCAGAACCCCCATGGGGAATAGCATGTAACTGTTAATCATGAATTGTGCGGCGCGGATATGCAGGCCCAACAACATTGCCAGCGCCAACCCGGCCAATGTCAGCAGATAACCCATGGCCGGGACGGGCTCGGTAGCCGCGCCGCCCAGAATCTGCGACAGTGACGTAGCTTGCGCCGCAATCGACCCAGCTGTTTGCAGGGCAAGCACAAACAAGCGCAACCCGATGCCGAGCATAAGGCCAATCAGGATTTCAATGCCGATCAAACCTGTCATGTTGGGCGCATCCGGGACTATTTCCGCGGAAGGGATCGCGGGCACGATAATCAGCGTGAATGCGACCGCGACCCCAAGTTTTACCCGCGTCGGAATGCTGCGCTCACCGAATGCGGGTAACAGAGAAACCAAGGCAGATACGCGAAGAAACACGGCGAACAGATGCCACAGGTTTTGCCCAAGAAGCGGCAAAAGCTCTGCCGGGGCTGAACTCACGCGGATACCGTTCCGACCAAGGCCGGCCTCGCCTCCAGCCCGATTTCTTCAAAAGACAGAACAGGGTTTGCAACGCCGCGTGCTTGCATGATGGTTCTAAGTAATCGGCGACGCCGGGTCGAGGTGACAACAGCTGGGAACAAGCCGCGATCGGCAGATTGCGCAATGCTGTTTACGACCGCATCAGCGAGCTTGTTGAACAGATTTGGTGGCAGTGCCACATCCAACCCGGCATTCGGGGCGTCGATCTGGTAGGTGGCGAAAGTGTCCTCCCACTCGGGGGCTAGCTGGATCAATGGGATCGATCCGTCCTCGCGCTTCATGTCAGAGACCAACTGAAAACCCAACCGCTGTCTAACCAATTCGCAAATCCCTGCGGGCTGAGTTGTGGTCAGGCGCGCTTCGGCCACGCTTTCAAGGATCAGTGCCATGTTGCGGATCGAGACCCGCTCATCAAGCAACAGCCGCAGGACTGCATGCAGTGTGTCGATTGGCACTTTGTCGGGGATCAGTTCGTCCAGCAACTTGCGGTTGGCCTCTGCCCGAGTCGGATCGCTGAGCCGCGTCATCTCGGACAACAGGCGGCGTAGGGATTTCAGATTCAGCAAGCGTGAGAAATTCTGTTTGATGATCTCAAGCAGATGGGTCGCAAGGATTTCCGGGGGGGTGACGATTGTAGCCCCATTGAGTGCTGCGACCTCCTGATCTTTGGGTAATATCCAGCGTGCAGGAGCGCCATAAACGGGTTCAGTCACGTCCGTGCCGTCGGGTAGAAAATCGTGCCCTTCTTGCACCAGAGCAAGCACAAGTTCAGAGTTTAGAACACCACGTGCCTGTTCAACCCCCTGCACTTTGATCACGTAGGTGCCCGTCGGCAGGTCCGCGCGGTCGGTCAGGCGTATCTCGGGCAGGATCAGGCCAAAGCTAGAAGCGACATAGGTCCGCATATTGGCGATCCGTGCATCTAGGCCGGTACCAGGATTCAACACCATGCTGACAAGGTCAGGTGCGAATTCAAGATGTACATCATCAAGGTCCAGGATGTCTCCGATGGCTTGCGAGACCGGTGTGTCAGCATCGACCACTTGCGGTTCGGTCTCGGCTTCTTCGCTTCGTTTACGGATACCGGAGTAGGCGGCATAGCCCAAAACCCCCGCCCCCAGAATAAAGGGCAGAAATGGCAAGCCGGGAACCAACGCAAACAGAGCCATCAGAACTGCAACCGTCCCCAACGCTGCCGGGTGGCGTCCAAGCTGCGAGAATATCGCGTTGTCAGTCGCGCCTTGCGTACCGCCGCGTGCCAGCAGCAAAGCCGAGGCGATCGATATGATCACCGCTGGAATCTGCGAGACCAACCCATCGCCAACAGTCAGGATGGCATAGGTCTCAAAGGCCGATGTGACTGGCATCCCATGCACGATAACACCCATGACCAGCCCCATCACGAGGTTAAGCAGCGTGATCAGCAGCCCGGCGATGGCGTCACCTTTGACGAATTTTGACGCCCCGTCGAGCGAGCCAAAAAAGGTGGTTTCCTGTTGTTCGCGTTCACGCCGTTCTTTGGCTTGCTGGTGGTCGATAGCTCCGGCGGACATGTCACTGTCGATGGCAAGCTGTTTGCCGGGCATTCCGTCCAGTGCGAACCGAGCGCCGACTTCGGCCATGCGTGCCGCACCCTTGGTAATGACCATGAAGTTCACGATCAAAAGCACGCCAAACACCACCAGCCCCAGAAATATGCTGCCGCTCATGACGAATTGGGCAAAGCCCTCGATCACGTCGCCAGCCGCATTGGTGCCAGTATGCCCCTGCCCAATAATCAGCTTGGTCGAGGACACGTTCAGCGACAAACGCAGCATCAGTGAGGCCAGCAGAATTGTCGGGAAGGATGAAAAATCCAAAGGCCGCTCAATGAACAATGTCAGGGTGAAGATCAGGATCGCCAGTGCAAATGAGGCGGCCAACCCCACATCTAGCACCCAGGCGGGCATTGGCAGGATCATCATGACGATGACCGCCATCAACGCTAATGCCAGTAGAATGGTCGGAGAGAACAAGGTGCGGGGATCGATACGGGGCACGGTCTGCTCCTAGTTGAATGTAATGAAGGCGGTGGCGGTGGTGGTTTCGGGTACCAGAGACCCCAGCGCTTTCTGTTCGGCCGGATGTACGCTCAAGGGTATGAGCGGAGCTGCCGCAGCTGTGAATGGATCGCGCCGACTGACTAGGGGTGATCCGTTCAATTGCGCCAATACAGTTTGAAAGCGGTCTGAATACGCCGCTGCGTGCCGACGGGTCCGCGAATGGTAGGCTCCGGCGGCAGCTGGCCATGATCCAAGCTCCGCATAGAGCTGGGACAGAAACCGGGCTGCGTAGGCGGCGTTTTCATCCGGATCGAACATTGCATCGATCGAGCGGAAGGCCTTGCCGTGCCAGCGGTAATTGATCTGGAAGCATCCCACATCAAAACTGCGAGTGCCAGATTTGAAGATGTCGAACACGTAGGACTTTGCTTCGACTTCAGAGGCGAACCAATAGCCTTGCCCATCGCGATTGACGGTCCAGGGCCAGGGTTCCAGTCTGCCGTCCAGTGTACGGCCTGTTTCGACCCGAGCAATTGCCCTGAGGACGTCAAGAGGAACGCCCTCGGACTGAGCTGCGCGGCGCGCGGCGTGATCGCACAGCGCGGCTGTCGATGTTGCATGTCCGGCGTGGGCCAGAAAGTTATGCGCCAGAAGTGCAGCAACGAGAAGTTTATGAATTGGCATTCTGTTGGTCCGGGATTCTGGTCAGTCCCGCTCAAGCTAGCCAATTATCTGTTTACAGAGGGTTAGCGCATCTCAGTTTCGATCAATTTTGCGGCCGAAAACAACGCTGGTGTTGGTGCGCAAAACACCGGGGACGCGCGCGAGCTCGTCAACCAAAATATCAAGGTCTTCGATTCGCGGGGCTTCGGCTGACAGCAACAGGTCAAACTCACCATTGATCGACAAGCAGAGCTTCACCTCGGGATAGGCTTCAAGCCGTTTGATGATGCGTGTGGTTTCCTTTTGCTGCACTTCTAGCAGTACAACGATCTGTACCTTCGGTGTGTCTTCGTTTTCTCGCAGCACGACGGAGTAACCAGCAATGACACCTCGCTCTTCCATGCGGTTAATGCGTTCATGCACAGTTGTCCGGGCAACACCCAGCATTGCCGCGATGCGCGTAGTCGAGTCGCGCGCGTTATGCTGGAGAGCGGCGATGATGCGTCGGTCAAGCTGGTCCATGCGGTCTCCGGGATGAGGCAGATGTGTCCGGGTTTAGGGTAGATGCCGGGCAAAGCTCAAGGTTCAAGAGGAATACGAGGGTGCAACTCGTCAATGATGATCGGATGGGCATGCGGTTTGGGTCCTGCGAGATGTGGATGATCCGGCGGCAGTTCCGGATGGTTGTGGACCACAGATTTTGCGTCGGTGCGAGGCCAAACCCTTATCACGAAGATAAGGCCCAAAACGGCAGCGGTGGCCATTCCGGCCATGGCGACCGTCGAACCAAACCAGGTCATCAGCGACCCGGCCAACGGATACAGCACCAGCCAGCAGGCATGAGACAGTGTGAATTGAGCGGCGAAGACTGCCGGGCGATCTTCGGGATGTGCAGATCGGGTCAGCAGGCGACCCGATGGTGTCAGAGTGCTAGAATATCCAAAGCCAACCAGTATCCAGATCGCAGTCAGCACGCCCAGCGTCATCGGTATGGTTGCGGCCAGAATAGCGGCCACCGCCATTGTTCCGGTTGCCATTGTGGCACCACTCAGCATGACACGACGATCAGGGATCCGATCCAGCAGGCGTGGCAGCGCGAACGCAGCCAACATCGAACCACCACCAAAACCGGCCAGTGCAATGGCAACAGCGCTTTCAGACAGGTCGAGATCACCACGCACGATCACGACGGTATTAACGATCACCATCGAACTAAGGGCCGCTGCGCTCCAGCTCAGAGCCAACAGGCCACGTAGGCGCGGGGTCTTGAGGTATATTCTGATACCACGGGTGGTTCGGTCATAGATGCCGCGTGGTTCTTTCGGTTTTGGGGAAGGCAGTGTTGCAGACACCACAAGCAGGGCGGAAGCGACAAAGCCAATACTGGTGCCCAGGAACAGACTGTCGAAACTGACGATCAATAAGAGTGCGGCGGCCAGTATCGGGCTTAGAAGACTTTCCAGATCGTATGCCAGACGCGACAGAGACAGGGCTTTGGTATAGTCCTGTTCGTCTGTCAGAACTTCAGGAATCGTCGCCTGAAAGGCCGGAGTGAACCCGGCAGAAGCCGATTGCAGGACAAAGATCAGCACATAGACCTGCCAAATTTCAGTGACGAATGGCAAACACAGAGCGACGATTGCACGCACAATGTCCAATGCCACAAGCATTCTACGCCGGTCCAAACGTTCGGCAAAGGCTGCGGCAAGAGGAGCCACAGTGACATAGGCTACCATCTTTATGGTTAGCGCGGTGCCTAGAACCAACCCTGCTGAATCTCCGGCCAGATCAAATGCTAAAAGCCCCAGCGCCACTGTCGCCAGACCGGTGCCTGTCAGGGCCACAATCTGGGCAGCCAGCAGATGCCGATAGGTGCGATTTGTCAGGACGCTGAGCATTGGTCAGAGGTACTTGGTTATAGTTTTGAAGTCTTCGATGGCAGTCTGATCTGCTTCACCAGACAGGCAGTGATCAACATGATCATGGATCAGCACGCGCTTGGCGTTGGTGATAGCTTTCTCCACCGCAAAAAGCTGCTGAGCGATGTCAGCGCAGGGGGCTTCAGCTTCTAGCATGGTGATCACCTTGGCCAAATGCCCGTGCGCGCGTTTCAGGCGCGCGGTGATCTGCGGGTGAGAATTATGGGTATGGGATGTCATGGTGTATCCTTATCCCCCCCATGGGGTTATTGTCAAGTTGGTCGCGATGCTGTAACTACGCGCGCGCCGAGGACGTTGAGTTTGGCTGCGAAACCTCCTATCTCGGGGTCGAGACCGCACAAAGGAAGTCGGCGTGGCGAATTATCTGTATAAAAACGATCTGCCCGAAGGGTTGAATATGGGCCCAGTCGTGGCCATCGATTGCGAAACCATGGGGCTGAACCCGCATCGGGACCGGCTGTGTGTCATCCAGATGTCGGGTGGGGATGGAAACTGTCACATCGTTCAGGTCGAAAAGGGTCAATCATCAGCCCCGAACCTCTGTGCGATGCTTGAAGACCCCAATGTGTTGAAGCTGTTCCATTTTGGCCGCTTCGATATTGCAGCCATGTATCACGCGTTCGGTGCGCTTGCAGCGCCGGTCTATTGCACCAAGATCGCCAGCCGGTTGGTGCGTACCTACACCGACCGCCATGGCCTGAAGAACCTGTGTCAGGAACTGCTGGGTGTCGATATTTCGAAACAGCAGCAAATGAGCGATTGGGGTGCGGAAACCCTGACGGATGCTCAGCTGGACTATGCTGCATCGGATGTATTGTATCTGCACCGTCTGCGCGACGCGCTGGGCGGTCGGCTTGCCCGTGAAGACCGTACCGAGGTGGCACAGGCCTGTTTTGATTTCCTACCCACGCGTGCGAAGCTTGACCTCGCAGGCTGGCCCGAAACTGATATTTTTGCGCACTCATGACAGATACTGAGTCCTTTTTGAAAACTGCACGCCAGGTCATCACCGATGAGGCCCGTGCCTTGGACGTCCTTGCCGAAGGCTTGGACGAGCATTTTGCCGAAGCTGTGCAGCTGATCCTGCAGGCCACAGGCCGCATCATCATCAGCGGTATCGGCAAATCCGGGCATATCGGCCACAAGATCGCGGCGACCTTGGCTAGTACCGGTACGCCAGCCTATTTCGTCCACCCGGCCGAGGCCAGCCACGGTGATTTGGGCATGGTCTCGAAAGGGGATGTGGTTCTGGCTATCTCGAACTCAGGTGAAGCGCCGGAACTTGCCAATCTGCTGGCCTTTACGCGGCGCTTTGGAATTCCGCTGATTGGTCTGTCCAGCAAACCCGAAAGCACGCTGATGAAGCAGGCTGACGTGCACCTGCTTATTCCATCGATGGGAGAGGCCTGCGGCTTTGGTATGGTTCCCTCGATCTCGACCACTCTGACGTTGGCGATGGGTGACGCTTTGGCAATCGCGTTGATGAAATACCGAGATTTCAGGCCCGAGGATTTTCGTGCCTACCACCCAGGAGGCAAACTGGGGGCGCAATTATCTACCGTGCGCGATTTGATGCACAAAGATATGCCTCTGGTAACTGCCGGTACTCCGATGAGCGAGGCACTGCTGGTTATGAGCCAGAAGAGCTTTGGGGTCGTTGGCGTTACTGATGAGGCCGGCTGTTTGCTGGGCATTATCACGGATGGTGACCTGCGTCGGAACATGGACGGGCTACTGAACAAAAACACCACAGAGGTAATGACCGAAAATCCTCTGACCATCGCGCCAAACGCAATGGCAGAAGAGGCGGTTTCGATCATGAATGATCGCAAGATCACTTCTCTTTTTGTGGTGGATCCCGAGACCAATGGTCCGACATCGGGGCTGTTGCATATCCACGACTGTCTGCGTGTAGGGCTGGGTTAAGGAAGTGGCCGAGGTGGATCGCCATTCCCGTTGGGTGCAGTTTCTGAAAGTTCTGCTACCACTGGCGGCGATTCTTATATTGTCCTCTGTGTTTTTGCTGTCCCGCAGCATCGAAACCAATGTGTCGGCGCCCTTCAGTGATCAGGATATTGGAGAGCGACTGACAGATCAGGTCGTTACCCGCCCCGACTACAAAGGCGTAACCCGCAAGGGCGAAGGGATTCGGGTCGAAGCTCGTCGTGCCAGCCAAAGTGGTGAACTAGAAACCCCAACGGCTTCTGAGGTTCAGGGGCGATTTGAGTTGAGCAGCGGTGGCGTGATTACACTTGAATCGAATACGGGCATGATCCGGCCAGATAAGGGCACCGCGACATTTGTGGGCGATGTAGTCATCACGACGGCGGATGGTATTAAGGTAACGACTGACCTTTTGAATACATCTTTGGATGAAATCCGCGGCGACAGCCCAGGTCAGATTGACGGAACGGGTCCGATTGGCGACTTTACTGCAGGACGAATGATTTTTGGGACTGTAAAAAAGGACGGTCCGGTCCATATTCTTTTTACAGGCGGCGTGAAGCTGATATACGAGCCGCAAAAAGCAGAAAGATAACTTGTGTTCGATTTACGTGTCGCCGTTTTGTGTTGTGCCATCGCAGTTGGGGCCACGCCTGCATTTGCGCAGGAGGCTCAGGTGGCATTTGGATCGGTCAACGCTGACCCGACCCTGCCGGTTGAAGTCACGTCCGAGACTCTGAACGTAAATCAGGAAGACGGCTCTGCCGAGTTTATCGGCAACGTGATCGTCATACAGGGTGAAATGCGCCTGACCGCAGATCGCGTTCTTGTCATCTATAACGAAGAACGTTCGGCCATTGATCGGATGGAAGCGACCGAAAATGTCGTTCTGGTCAGTCCACCTGACGCTGCCGAAGGTGATTGGGCGGAATACACCATCGATTCCGGTGTGATCGAAATGAAGGGCAATGTGCTGCTGACTCAGGGGCCCAGCATTATCAGTGGTGATCAGATGATCGCAAATCTGACGTCCGGAACCGCAACGATGTCGGGGCGCGTCAAGACGATCCTGCAGCAAGGTGGCAACTGATGAACCGTCCCGAATTGTCCATCGCTGAAGGCTCTTCCGGTCTGAAAATCGAGAAGCTGCGGAAGTCTTATCGCAAGAAGACAGTCATCCGTGACGTGTCTATGGAGCTGAACCGATCTGAGGTCGTGGCGCTGCTGGGGCCGAATGGATCGGGCAAGACCACCACGTTTTATTCCGTCGCAGGTCTGGTTTTTCCTGAAGCAGGTACCGTGATCATTGACGGGCAGAACGTCACGACCCTGCCAATGTATCGCCGTGCGCGGTTGGGTATCGGTTATCTTCCACAGGAGATGTCAATTTTCCGCGGAATGAGTGTCGAGGACAATATCGCCTCGGTTCTGGATATCACGGTCAAACACGCTCATCGCCGGAAAGAGCGGCTTGAAGAGCTGCTATCGGATTTCTCGATCGAACACCTGCGCCGCGCGCCTGCGCTTGCTCTCTCTGGTGGTGAGCGGCGCCGGGTTGAGATCGCGCGCTGTTTGGCTGCCGATCCGAAATATTTGCTGTTGGACGAGCCCTTTGCCGGGGTCGATCCGATCAGTGTCGGCGATATTCGACATTTGGTCGCTGATCTGAAGAAACGGGGTATCGGGGTTTTGATCACGGATCACAACGTGCGGGAAACGCTGGAAATTGTGGATCGCGCCTATATTCTGCATGATGGTCAAGTTCTGATGTCCGGCACCCCAGACGAGGTAGTGGAAAACGAAAATGTGCGCCGGGTCTATCTGGGCGAAAACTTCCGTATTTCATAAGTTTACGCGGAAATGCGCCGGGCGCATGGCGGAAATCTCGCATAAACACATCTGTTTTGATTGACTCTCCCGCCGTCCCTTGCATCAATTGGGTCATGGCATTGCTTCGGTTCCAGTCAGGATCTCGATGTCCCTTCTTGGAAGGGCAGGATCAGCGGCAACCGCAGAAAATGCCGATACCCCCCACCCGATAAAAACAAGTCAGTCGCGTTACGCGGCGTCAGAATGGGTGTGAATTGTGAAGGAGATCACATGCGTTACCAAATCAGCGGAAAACAGATCGACATCGGTGCGGCGCTGCAGACCCACGTGCAGACCGAACTGGGCGAGGTCGTGGGCAAGTACGCCCAGCGACCGACTGACGCCAACGTCGTCTTTTCCCGTTCGGCGCATGAATATGTATGCGAAACCACTGTGCATCTGTCGACTGGCCTGACCGCTCAGGCCAAGGCTCATGCGACCGAGATTTATGCGGCGTTTGAAGGCTGCTGTGACAAGATGGAGACACAACTGCGGCGTTACAAACGGCGCCTCAAAGACCACCATAAGGATCGATCCGAGCCGGTTGAACTCTTTGGCGCGTCCTCTTATATCCTCGCCTCTGACGAATCGAACACGGCGGATGAACCCGAATCGCTGCAGCCGATGATTGTGGCTGAGATGGAGACCAAGATCCCATCGCTCAGTGTGGGTGAAGCTGTTATGCAAATGGAACTTGCCGGTGCCCCGGTGCTGGTGTTCCGGAATGAGAACAAGGACGGATTGAATGTCGTATATCGTCGTGAGGACGGCAATATTGGCTGGATTGATCCGTAACAGGCAAGAATAGTCGGAACGCCCCCTCGCAGAGGGGGCACGGCTTAGGAGCAGATTGATGGAGCTTTCGAGTATTCTAAAGCCCGAAGCGGTGCGTGTAATGTCCGCTGCGTCCAGTAAGAAGCGATTGTTTCAGGAAATTGGCGACGTAGGTGCTGCGACGCTTGGGCTGGATGCGCAGGCCATCGTTGAAAACTTGCTTGAGCGGGAGAGCCTTGGCCCGACTGGCGTTGGCCATGGTGTTGCGCTTCCACACGCTCGGTTGTCGGAACTGGAATCGGTCTCGGGTGTGTTTGTCATGCTCGAGAAACCCATCGACTTTGGCTCGGTCGACCGTCAGCCCGTTGATCTGGCGTTTTCGCTGTTTGCCCCTGAAGAAGCCGGGGTCGAGCATCTGAAGGCGCTGGCGCTAGTCTCGCGCACATTGCGTGAGCAATCGGTCTGCGCGAAGTTGCGGGCAAATCCTGATCCGGTAAAGCTGTATGCTATTCTGACCGAAGCTCAGTCGATGCAAGCGGCTTAAGGTACTAAGAAACGAAGAATGCGTTGAGCGACGGCAGGGTAATCATCTTTGGCGCCGCCTTTTGCGGGCAATACACGGCTGATCAGTCCAACTAAAGATGATCCCAAAGAAAACTGAATATGGCGGCTAGGTAGAGGCCGGCGATCACATAGATTTTGTGTCCTTCATCCACCCATTCCTGCATTGTTAATGTAAAGCACTTTAGGCGACATGCGTCGTGCGAACCTGTAAACTCGCCGCCGAGCATCAGGAATGTCGCGATTCCGCCGAACAAAATCAGCGATATCCATTTTCTGTTTTGTCTGGGTATCTTAATTCGCATTGGGATTGCTTAGAGGAACACGATGGATATCACCGTGAACTATGTCACGCTTTAGCAGATGCCGCGTAAGCAGCGTTAAAACCCAATGCAAGTTGCTATCCAACGCCACCACCTTTTTCGGATTGCCCTCTGTGCTCACTCATTATTTTGACCAAAATAGCGTCTCTGAAATGACAGCACCCTCGCAAAAGTCTGCGAGGGTGCTCGTTTCGCAAGGGTGATAGACAGTCAAAGGTTCGTTCGGCCTGCGACCGGAATACTCAGCCGCCGGTGCCCATCTCCAATGTCCACCAGATTTTACCGCCTTTTTCCTGATGCCAGGCAAAGCCCATCTGTGTGGCTTTAGGGTCCATTATTACCGCGCGCGATCCAGGTTCCTGCATCCAAGCAGCTAGCGTTTCCGTCTCGGTCTCATAGGTCTCCGAGATCGCTTCGCCCAGGAAGGTGCCATAATATCCAACCCGCGAAGCCCGATCCAGGGGGGAAGACCCATCCGACCCAAAATGCCAGGGCCGATTTTGGCGGGCCATGTCCTTCGAGTGAGTCTCGGCGGCTGCGTTCAGCTGTGCGTTCAACTGAACTTGCTGCAAACCCGAGGCTTGCCGCAGTGCGTTTACTGAATCCAGCATCCGGAACTGCAACTTCTCTGGGTTGCCGCGGATTTTATAGACGCTCGGCAATGGCCTGCCATCTGCACCAAGAGTTGTCGTACCCGAATCAGTACATGCGGCAAGTGCGACTAAACAAATCGCTAGAAGAGAAAGAATACGTGTCATGATCGGCCTGAATTTAGTGTCGACCACGGAAATAGCCTGCCTGAGCGCCCAGAGCAAACGTTCAAAGGTCCAACCTTGCGTGATTCTGCCGGTTTGATTTGCGACTGAAGCATTCTGGCCATAAAATATCACAGAAATTGCATTTACCCATAACAAAGGACCGCACAACATGGTCAAGAAAACTCTTTTGTCTCCGACGCGTCGCGGCTTTCTGGCGGCTGCCACCGCCAGTTTGGCTTCGCCTGCGTTAGCCCAATACATTCCGGGTGATCCGTTGCGCCCTGCGCCCGAACCTGAGCCTCAGGTACGACGCAATGTATCCGGATTCAGGGCGCTGGATTGGCAGCCTTACTTTTCCAATACCAGAAACGGGGCCATTCTGGTCGATACGGTATCCCGAGCGCTGCATTATTGGTCAGATGATCAATCCGTATACAAACTGTACCCCTCGTCAGTGCCATTGACCGAAGAATTGACCCGTCGTGGGCGCACCAGTGTCATCCGCAAAGTCGAGGGTCCAAGTTGGTCACCGACGCCATCGATGAAAAAACGCAACCCCGAATGGCCTGATTATATCCCGCCGGGACCTGATAACCCATTGGGAACGCACGCTTTATATCTGAGTTGGAAATATTATCGCATTCACGGCACCCATGATACACGCAAAATCGGCCGTCGGTCTTCGAACGGATGCATTGGTTTGTTCAACGAAGATATCGCTGAGTTGTTCTCAATGGCCAAGGTGGGTACGCAAGTGTTGCTAATTTGACGACATTTTCGCGCACGAACCTGCCATTTACGTAAGTTGCAATTGCAATCCATGGGGATAGCTGATTAGAAAAACTCACGAGGTAAGTCTTAGATGTGCGGTTTCGCTATTGGGAATCGCGCAAATTCTGGAGGTTAATATGAAGAAACTCGTTCTCGCTGCTGCTCTGACTGCTGCTGCTTCGACCGCATATGCTGGCAACCTGGAAGAGCCGGTTGTTGAAGCACCTGTCGTTGTCGAAGAAACCCAAGGTTCGTCGCAGGGCATCATCCTGCCGCTGATCCTGCTGGTTGTAGTTGCCGCAGCTGTTGCAGCAAGCTAAGTCGACGAGACTTTATCAATTTAAGAAGGCGGTGGTGCAAGCCACCGCCTTTTTTTGTGTGTTTGGTTAAGTGGGCCGTCATTCCAACCAGCCGCGCAAATTGTCTTGGATAACCTTGCTCAGTGCCGCGATATGCGAATCATCATCGTTGAGGCACGGGATATAGGTGAACGATTCGCCGCCCGCGTGTTCGAAGCTTTCCTTAATTTCTTCGTTGATCTCTTCCAGCGTTTCGATGCAGTCGGCAGAGAACGCAGGCGCGATAACGGCGATATTTTTCTTACCTGCCCGAGCAAGATCGGCCACATGATCGACGGTGTAGGGTTTCAGCCACTCTTCCGGCCCAAATCGCGATTGGAAGGTTGAGACAAGCTGGTCATCTGACCAACCCAAACGCTCTTTCAGAAGTCTTGAGGTTTTGACGCACTGGCAATGGTAGGGATCACCTTGCTGCAGATAGCGTTCCGGCATGCCGTGATACGAGCACACGAGGACATCCGGTTTGGTCTCCATCACTGCATAGGCACGCTCGACCGAACTTGCCAGTGCGTCGATATAAGAGGGTTCATCGAAATAGGCCGGCACAGTTCGGCTGGCCGGCTGCCAGGTTTCTTTCATCAATGCACGGAAGAATTGATCGTTCGCTGTGGCGGTCGTAGCCCCGGCATATTGTGGGTAGAGCGGGAAGAAAAGGATGCGATCACAGCCTTCTTCCACCATCTGGCGCACCTTTGAAGGGGTCGAAGGATTCCCGTAGCGCATGCAGAATTCGACCATGACCTGATCGCCGTACTGTTCGTGCATCGCCTCGCGTATCTTGGCGGTCTGGTCCTTGGTGATCGTCATCAAAGGGCTTTCACCCTTGTCGTGATTCCAGATCGACTTGTACGCTTCGCCTGAACTGAAAGGGCGTTTGGTCAGGATGATGCTTTGCAGAATGGGCTGCCATTTCCAGGCTGGATAGTCGATCACGCGCTTGTCTGACAAAAATTCGTTCAGATAACGCCGCATGGGCCAATAGCTATAATCATCAGGTGTGCCCAAGTTGGCCAGCAGGACACCGACACGTCCCGTTTTAATCTTGGGGTGCTCTGTGGACGCGTGGGTAGGACGAGTGGCATCAAACATGTGAAGCTTCCTGAATTTATGTGTCTGGCCTGAGATAACGGGAAAAGGCCGGTCGTCAATCGGGCAGTTTGCCCTCATCCGTGCCCAACGCATCGGCAAGGCGCATTTGGGCCGATCCCGGACGCAAAGGTTTGGGCTGACTGTCATCAGGGGACCAGCCTGTCAGGCAGACCAGTTCGTAAGTTCCCCTCAAACGGCCTTGGGAGGTTGTGAAATGAGCGGCATAGATTTCCTGCGCTTTCTCGAAAACAGCCCGCCGGGTCGGTTGTTTCAGACGATCTTGCAGCGCATTGGTTTCTCCCATCGCGCGCAAATCATGCATCAGATGGTTAAGATCGCGGTATTCGGCAGATAACGTTGCCTTGTCTGCAACGGGCAAAGCCAAACCAGCCCGTTGCAGCAACGCGCCCAGATCACGTAATTCTGCCATCGGTGCAATACGCGGGCTTAGACCGCCCGTAACCTCAATCTCCGCCTGACCCAGTGCCGCACGCAATTCCTGAAGGGTGTCACCTCCCAAGCAAACGACCAAGAGCAAACCATCGGGCTTCAACGCACGATGGCATTGGATTAATTGGCCAACCGGGTCGTTTGCCCAATGCAACGCCATCGCGTGTATCACTAGGTCATGCGCGCCTGGCGTCAGGTCCAGAACCTCATCATCCAGGATGATCCGGGTCTCGGTCCATAACCCTTCCCAGATGTGTGGGAACGGGGTCACGACGACAGGCGCCTTAAAGATTTTATTAACCATCGATAGACGATCCTGCACCTCGTCAACGGCGGCGCGATGCAGAAACAGCGCCTCATCCTGCGCGCGGCCGCGGTGGAGCGCGAGGGCAGCGCGGTCAAACAGAGAGGGTGCAGTGTCGGACGGCAGTTTCATAAGCCGCAAGTATCGCATTCGTCAGGGGATTCAAACCGTTGTCGAGATGATCTATCCCCCGCGTTGCCTTTCATGCGGTGCGCTGACCGAATCCGACTTTGGCCTCTGCGGTCCATGCTGGCGAGACACACCATTTATCGGCGGCTCAGTTTGCGAAAGTTGCGGCGTGCCGGTCCCCGGCGCACGGGATGGGTACAGAATCGAGTGCGACGACTGCCTAACAAGGCCGCGCGCTTGGCAGGACGGTCGGGCAGCTCTGTTGTATCAAGGGGGCGCCAGATCTCTGATACTGGCGTTGAAACATGGGGATCGTACGGATTTGGCGCGCCCGGCTGCGCGCTGGATGGCACGAGCCGGGTCCGAAGTGTTTCGCCCCAACATGTTGATCACGCCAGTCCCGCTGCATTGGTCCCGAATGATCCGCAGGCGATATAACCAATCCGCACTGCTTGCGCATCATCTGGGTCAGGAAACGGGTCTGGCCGTATGCCCTGATCTTTTGGTTCGAACCAGACGCACGCCTGTCCTGGATGGCAAAACAGCGGTTGAACGTGCCGCAGCACTCGCCGACGCCATAGCTGTACATCCGAAACGAGAAAGTATGTCACAGGGCCGCGATATACTTCTGGTCGATGACGTTATGACCTCGGGTGCGACACTGGAGGCCTGCGCGCGTGTCTGCCGTGCTTCAGGAGCAAATCATATTTTCGTGTTGGTACTGGCGCGCGTTGCCAAGGATGCCTAATTCGCCCAAGAATGTGCGAAACCCAAAGGGACGGAATATGAAGCCGGTAGAAATCTACACCTCGCCGCTTTGCGGCTTTTGCCACGCTGCCAAACGGTTGTTGAAGCAGAAAGGCGTCAAGTTCTCGGAAGTCGACGTGCTGATGCATCCCAAACGCAAACCCGAAATGATTCAGCGGGCGGGTGGGAAACGCACTGTGCCGCAGATTTTCATCGGCCAAACTCATGTTGGCGGTTGCGATGACCTCTACGAGCTTGAACGTCAGGGCAAGCTGGATCGACTGCTCGCGGCCTGATGCAGACCGCTCTGCTGCAAATCACCTCGTCGGACGACCCGGTCCAGAATCTGGACATGGTGCGCGCCATGATGGCTGAGGCGGCAGAGCAAGGCGCGGGCTTTATCTTGTCGCCCGAGGTGACGAACTGCGTCTCGACCAGCACTACGCGGCAGCGCGAAGTTTTGCAGCATGAAGAGGATGACATCACCCTGGCTGGCCTGCGCAAGCAGGCCGCTGATTTGGGTGTTTGGCTGCTGATCGGCTCTTTGGGGATCAAGACCCACGATGCCGATGGCCGCTTTGCCAACCGTAGCTTCATTATCAACCCGCAGGGGCAGATCGTGGCGCGATACGACAAGATCCACATGTTTGACGTGCAGGTCAGTGAGACCGAGACGTTCCGCGAATCGAAGAACTATCGCCCCGGCGAGAATGCCGTGATTGCTGAGACGGATTTCGGCAAAGTTGGTATGACGATCTGCTATGATATCCGCTTTCCGCATCTTTATGCAGCGCTGGCGCAGGCTGGTGCGCAGATTCTAACTGTCCCGGCAGCGTTTTCGCCGGTCACAGGTGCTGCACATTGGGAATCCCTGCTGCGCGCGCGGGCGATTGAAACCGGCTGCTGGGTGCTTGCCCCGGCGCAGGCTGGCGCGCATCCAAAGACGCGCGGCAAGACCCGATATACCCATGGCCACAGCATGGTCGTGGCCCCTTGGGGAGAGGTCGTCATCGACGCAGGCACCGATCCGGGCATTCACTTTTTCGAATTGCGTGATAGTTCTGTGTCCGAGGCGCGCCGACGCGTGCCCTCATTGACCCATGTACGGCCTTTCACAGGTCCCTGATCCAGAACCTGGCTTATGACGGACGAGAAAAATGCCCTGGCGGTCACGCTGTTCAGCGAAATACTGACCGCGGACCAGCTATTGCGCAACCGGCTGAGCCGGGTGCTGCCCAAGGGCATGGAAATCTCGCATTTCTCGGTGCTGAACCATCTGGTTTTTGTCGGAGACGAGCGTAGCCCGGCGCAGCTGGCCAACACGTTCCACGTGACCCGAGGGGCTATGACCAACACCTTGGCTAAGCTGGAATGGGCCGGATACATTCACATACGCCCCGACTGGGACGATGCCCGCCGCAAAATGGTCGCCATCAGCCCCGCCGGCCGCCGCGCGCGCGATCAGGCGATTTCCTCGATAGCCCCGCTGATCAACCGCGTCGTCGGAGAGCTGGGGCTGGAGCGCGTCCGCAGCACGCTGCCGGTGCTGCGGGATTTGCGGTTGCAGTTGGAGGGGGAGTAGGGTTTCTTCCATTTGATTGTTTTTATCGAGCGGGGAATCAACTCCGGCGGGAAGAAATGGATTGAGAGCTTACACACTTCTATTTGCCGTCATGGCGGTTCTGTTGACAGGTTGCGCCAAAAAGGCGGACTGGCATCAGAAAATGGTGCTGTATTTTGATACGCCGGACGGTCCGATGACTGCGTCAAGCGTTATCCGGGTGGATTTCACCGGCGCGATCGAATGGCTGGGCAGTATGGATGGGAATCATACAGACCTTACAGGCGAAGCGGTCGTGGCGGACCTTGGCGGGCGGTATCTTTTTGCATTGATTGAGGAAAATGCCGGTCCGTTGATTTGGCTGACCATGCTAAGAGAGTTTGATGACGTAGCCGGTTTCAAGGCTTCCACCCGCAAAATAAAACGGCAAACTGAACCTCTCGATGTGCCGAGGGACTTATGGCCGCGATTGGTGACCTTTGAAGATATCGATGACTCAGCATCGATTCAACTGGTGAATCCCGTTGATCTTACTGAGAGTTTCGGTCCGGGGTATAATATCCGTCGAGTGACAATTCAGGTCACGAAAGAACCAATCAGTAACGGAAAAATCGAGACAGTATTGGCCTGGTGGAACGAATTGACGACGCCGATTGGAGGTCCGCGACGACCGTATGCTGATCCTCTGTATGCAATTGGAAAATGGGATTTTGTAAAAGAAGATAAATCGTAGGATGGGTGCTTGCATCCATCGCGCATGTCTTGTCGTTGGAATGATGGGTGTAAACCACCATCCCACTCTCACCCCGACTTCACACTCGCCGTCACATAATTCACGCTCAAATCCCGGTCCGAGACCGACCAGCTCCACAGGATCGGATTGAACACGAACCCTTTGCGGTCCACCGGTTCCAGTCCGGCCTGGCGCAGCAGGTCGAACAGCTCATCGGGGGTGATGAACTTGCTCCACTCATGCGTGCCGCGGGGCAGCCAGCGCATGACGACCTCGGCCCCGAAAACGGCCATCGCATAGGATTTTGGGTTGCGGTTGATGGTCGAGCAGATCAGCAACCCGCCCGGTTTCAGCAACTGTTGCGAGGCTGTCAGGAAACCCAACGGATCGGCCACGTGTTCGACCACCTCCATGTTCAGCACCACGTCGAATTGCTCGCCCGCGGCGGCCATGTCCTCGGCGGTGGTGTGGCGATAGTCGATCTGCAGGCCAGATTGCTCGGCATGGATGCGGGCGACGGGCAGGTTGCCCTCGGCGGCGTCGGCGCCGACCACCGTAGCCCCAAGGCGGGCCATGGGTTCGCTCAGCAACCCGCCGCCGCATCCGATATCCAACAGGCGCAGGCCCTCGAACGGGCGCGGGGTCTTCAGATCACGGTCAAATTCGCCCGCGATCTGCTGTGTGATATAATCCAGACGGCACGGATTCAGCATGTGCAGAGGTTTGAATTTCCCATGCGGGTCCCACCATTCGGCGGCCATCGCCTCGAATTTCGCGATCTCTGACGGGTCGACCGTGTTCGGATGCGCTTGCATTCCTGTCTCCGTGTGCTCTTTTACGCTTAAGGACTATATAGGGCCGTAATGGATAAGTACCCGGACCAAAAGCGCGCAGTCCAATATCTTTACCCGCCGATCGATCCGTTCGATCAGCGCGTCGTTGATATGGGCGATGGGCACCGTATTTATGTCGAACAATGCGGTAATCCCAATGGGATACCGGTCGTGGTGCTGCATGGTGGGCCGGGTGGCGGTTGCAGCCCCGCGATGCGGCGCTATTTCGATCCAGAAGTCTACCGGGTGATTCTCTTTGATCAGCGCGGTTGTGGCCGCTCAAGGCCCACGGCCTCGGTCGAAGACAATACGACCTGGCATCTGGTCGCGGATATCGAACGGTTGCGAACGCTGTTTGATGTCGAGGACTGGATTGTGTTTGGCGGCAGCTGGGGTGCAACACTGGCTTTGATTTACGCGCAGACACACCCGGATCGGGTCAACCGTCTGGTGTTGCGCGGCGTGTTTCTGGCGACGCAGGCCGAGCTCGATTGGTTTTATGGTGGCGGTGCGGGCAAGTTTTGGCCGGAACAGTGGGCCAAGTTTGCATCCCTGTTGCCCGAGGCCGAACAGTCTGACGCGATCAATGCCTATCACAAGCGTCTCTTTTCGGGCGATCGTGCGACCGAGATCCTCTTTGCGCGCGCTTGGTCTCATTGGGAGAACGCTCTGGCCTCAATCCACACCAACGGATCGGTTGGGGAAAGCCCCGGGGAATACGCCCGTACCTTTGCACGGCTGGAAAATCATTATTTCAGGAACGGCGCGTTTCTCGAGTATGACGGCCAGATTCTGGACCAGATGGACCGTATCGCGCATATTCCCGGCCATATCGTGCAGGGAAGGTATGATATGATCTGTCCACCGCAAGCGGCTTGGAACCTGGCGCAACGATGGCCCGGCGTTGACTTGAAAATGGTGCGCCAGGCAGGGCACGCCTTGTCTGAACCGGGTATAAGCGTTGAGCTGGTCCGGATTATGGACCGCGTGGCGGAGGGTACGGCATGACCAGGATCGACCGTCGTGCAATGTTTGCCTCGGGTGCTGCCGCCGCCTTGCTGGCGGCGACGGGCGGGTCGCTGGCGGATACACCAAAGACAGGTGGCAAGTTGCGGCTTGCGGTTCCGCGCGATGAGAGTTTGGAAATATTAGCGCGCGGGGCCGTGTTCGACACCCTGACCGAAGTCGCATCAGATGGGACCTTGCGCGGCGAACTGGCAAAAGCTTGGCAGGCTGAAGAACACGCGCGTTTATGGAGCTTTGATCTACGCGACGACGCGATGTTCCATGATGGATTCGCCTTGCATGCAGACGATGTAGCTGCGGTATTTTCAGACATCGGACGCGCGGAGGCCCTGGCCCCTGATCGCGTTAGGTTGGAACTGGCCGCGCCCAATCCTGGTTTGCCCTTCTTGCTGGCCGACAGTCGGTTTGTCGTGACACGTGACGGGCAGGGAGTTACCCCATTGAACACGGCAACGGGCACGGGGTGCTATCGTGTAGAACGGGCCGAGGATTCTCGCCATTTCCTTGGGCGCAAGGTGGCGGGCCACTACAAAAATGGCCACGCGGGTTGGGCTGATGCGTTGGAAATCATTGTGATCCCTGATGCGCGTGTGCGGGCCGAGGCTTTGCGGGATGGATATGTGGACATTGCTGCCCTGCCCGAAGGTGATGAGCTTAAGGATCAACGCGGCCTCAGATACCATCCAGGTAAGACCGACATGGCGCTGGCGGTGGCCGCGCATGTCGGCATGCCGCGTCAGATTGGCAAGGGGTCGCTGGACGATGGGCGCATCGCCGAGCGGTGGTGGCTGGCCTAAATCCGATCACGATTTTCGCCGGGGGTTGCAGACTCGGAAAAGCCTGCGTATATGCAGTTACAACAGCGGCGCGTTGGACTTCTGGTCCGGGGCTCCACCGGGAATTTCGACGGGCCGCGCGCCCGTTTTTTTGTGCCCGATGACAGGGTAGAGAACCTGAATGACAAACGACCTGATAGCCAAAGCAGCCATTGACCGGCGACTGGCCGAGATCATCACACCCGTGATCGAGGATCTGGGGTATGAGCTGGTGCGCATCCGCCTGATGAGCGGCAAGACCACCACGATGCAGATCATGGCTGACAAGCCCGATGGCGGCATCGAAGTAGATGACTGCGCCGAGATTTCGAACGCAGTGAGTGCCACGCTGGATGTCGAGGACCCGATTCTTGATGCCTATACGCTTGAAGTGTCCAGCCCCGGCATCGACCGCCCTCTGACCCGTCTCAAGGATTTCGAGACCTTCGAAGGATACGAGGCCAAGATTGAGACCGCTGAACTGATCGACGGCCGCCGCCGCTTTAAGGGTGAACTGGCCGGGATCGAAGGGGATGAGGTACTGATCAATATTCCCGAAGGGGACGAGACGATCACCATCGGTCTGCAATTCGACTGGCTGAGCGACGCCAAGCTGGTCCTGACTGATGACCTGATCAAGGAAATGCTGCGCCAGCGAAAAGACGCCGGTGCCCTGAACGAAAACGCTTTCGACGAGATTGAGACCGAAGGGTCCGAAGAGGAGACGAACTGATGGCAATCACCTCAGCCAACCAGCTGGAGCTGCTGCAGACCGCCGAGGCCGTGGCCCGCGAAAAGATGATCGACCCCGGTCTGGTTGTCGAAGCGATGGAGGAATCGCTCGCCCGTGCCGCCAAGAGCCGTTACGGCGCCGAGATGGACATCCGCGTGTCCATCGACCGCAAAACCGGCAAGGCGACCTTTACCCGCGTCCGTACTGTGGTCGAGGATGAAGAGCTTGAAAACTATCAGGCCGAGTTCACCGTCGAGCAGGCCAAACAATATATGGAAAACCCCGAGGTTGGTGACGTCTTCGTAGAAGAGGTTCCGCCGGTTGAAATGGGTCGTATTGCTGCTCAGTCCGCCAAGCAGGTGATCCTGCAAAAGGTTCGCGAAGCTGAGCGTGACCGTCAGTACGAAGAATTCAAGGATCGCGCTGGCACCATCATCAACGGTGCCGTCAAACGCGAAGAGTTTGGCAATGTCATCGTCGATCTGGGTGGGGCCGAGGCTGTTCTGCGCCGCAATGACAAGATCGGCCGCGAAAGCTATCGCCCGAATGACCGCGTGCGCGCCTATATCAAGGAAGTGCGCCGCGAAGTTCGTGGTCACCAGATCTTCCTGTCGCGTACCGCGCCGGAATTTATGGCTGAGTTGTTCAAGATGGAAGTGCCGGAGATTTATGATGGCATCATTGAGGTCAAGGCGGTGGCTCGTGACCCCGGCTCACGCGCGAAGATCGCCGTGATTTCCTATGATGGCTCGATTGACCCTGTTGGTGCCTGCGTTGGTATGCGCGGCAGCCGGGTACAGGCCGTTGTGAACGAGCTGCAGGGTGAAAAGATCGACATCATCCCGTGGAACGAAGATCAGCCGACTTTCCTGGTGAACGCTCTGCAGCCTGCTGAGGTCTCCAAGGTGGTTCTGGACGAAGAAGCCGGAAAGATCGAAGTTGTGGTGCCTGAGGAACAACTGAGCCTCGCCATCGGTCGCCGCGGTCAGAACGTGCGTCTGGCCAGCCAATTGACCAATCTGGACATCGACATCATGACCGAAGCCGAAGAATCGGCCCGCCGTCAGAAAGAGTTCGAAGCCCGTACACAGCTGTTCATGGAAACGCTGGATTTGGACGAGTTCTTCGCGCAACTGCTGGTTTCGGAAGGATTCACCAACCTCGAAGAAGTGGCCTATGTCGAAATCGAGGAACTGCTGGTCATCGACGGTGTTGACGAAGGCACTGCGCAAGAACTGCAGACGCGTGCTCGTGAATTCCTGGAAGCGCAGGCCAAGGCAGCTTTGGATGCCGCGCGCGCTCTGGGCGCCGAGGACAGCCTCATTGAATTCGAAGGCCTGACACCCCAGATGGTAGAGGCGCTGGCTAAGGACGATGTGAAGACGCTGGAAGACTTCGCAACCTGTGCCGATTGGGAACTGGCCGGTGGCTGGACCACAGTTGATGGTGAGCGCATCAAGGATGATGGTGTTCTGGAACCTTTCGGCGTGACGCTGGAAGAGGCTCAGGACTTGGTCATGACGGCGCGCATCATGTTGGGCTGGGTTGATCCGGCTGAATTGGAGCAGGCCGAAGAAGACGGCGAAGCAACCGATGAGGAGGTCGAGGCCTGATCTCAGGCCTCGGGTGGCTGGCATGGGTCGCGGTGGCGTCCAAAAGGATCGGTCGGAAGGCCCTGAACGCAAGTGCATCGCCACTGGCGAGATTCAGCCTAAATATGGCTTGATCCGCTTTGTGGCAGGGCCGGACGGTCAGGTCTTTCCCGATGTTGCGGCTAAATTGCCGGGGCGCGGGGTCTATGTGGCGGCGGATCGCGCCGCGCTGGACAAAGCAGTGAGTAAGAAACTGTTCTCGCGTGGGTTCAAGGCGCAGGTGAGTGCGGCCAAGGATCTAACAGATGAGGTCGAAAAACAGGTGGCGCGCCGGGTGATCGAGCTGATCAGTTTGGCGCGCAAGTCCGGAGATGCGGTCGCCGGGTATGAAAAGGTCAAATCGTGGCTGGACCGGGAAGATGCCCAGGTATTGATTCAAGCCTCCGACGGATCGGGGCGCGGTAAGTCGAAACTCAGCACGCCGCACTTTGGAAAATACATCGGCTGGCTGACTGCGGATGAGCTTGGGGCGGCATTTGGGCGCCAAACCGTGATTCATGCGGCCATGGCCTCTGGCGGACTCGCCAAACGTGTTGTAGAGGAAGCGCAGCGCCTGCGTGGCTTGCGCGAAAAGGATGACGGCGGCAAGGGCCGCTCGGAAGGGTAAGAAGCTTAATGAGCGATAGTGACGGCAAAAAGACATTGGGTCTTCGTGGCGGGGCACGCCCCGGAAATGTGAAACAGAGTTTCAGCCACGGACGCACCAAGAATGTCGTGGTGGAGACCAAACGCAAACGCGTGGTCGTACCCAAGCCGGGCGCGACCAAACCAAGTGGTGGTGCGGCACCTTCGGGTGATCCTTCGCGTCGTCCGGCGGGTATTTCCGATGCGGAAATGGCGCGCCGAATGAAGGCGTTGCAAGCTGCCAAAGCGCGCGAGGCTGAAGAGGCCGCTGCGCGCGAGGCACAAGAGAAGGCGCGTGAAGAAGAACGTGCGCGCCGCCGGGCCGAACAGGAAGCCAAGGAACGCGAACAGCGTGAGGCTGAAGAGCGTGCTCGTGCCAAGGCCGAGGAAGAAGAACGCAAGCGCAAAGAGGCGGAAGAAGCTGCCAAGCGCGCTGCTGCGGCACCCGCGCCCGAAGAACAACCGCGTACGGCACGCGGTCCGGCCAACAAACCGGCGCCAGCGGCTACACCCCGCAAGCAAGACCGCGAGCGCGAGCAGCGTGGCCGCGGCAAAGGCCGTGACGACAACCGCCGTTCGGGCAAGCTGACACTGGGTCAGGCTACCGGTGGTGAAGGTAATCGTCAGCGTTCAATGGCTGCGATGAAGCGCAAGCAGGAGCGTGCGCGCCAGAAAGCCATGGGCGGCCCGGTCGAGCGGGAAAAGGTGATCCGCGACGTTCAGTTGCCCGAGGCGATCATGGTTTCGGAACTGGCCAACCGTATGGCCGAGCGCGTGGCTGACGTTGTCAAATCGCTGATGCAGATGGGCATGATGGTCACGCAGAACCAGACCATCGACGCTGATACCGCTGAGCTGATCATCGAAGAGTTTGGGCACAAGGTGACCCGCGTCTCTGATTCGGATGTTGAAGACGTCATCAAAGAAGTCGAAGACAGCGATGACGATCTGCAGCCGCGTCCGCCGGTCATCACCATCATGGGCCACGTTGACCATGGTAAGACATCATTGCTGGATGCGATTCGTGACGCGCGCGTTGTGGCGGGCGAAGCCGGTGGCATTACCCAGCATATCGGCGCCTATCAGGTGAAAACCGATGGTGGCACCACGCTGACCTTCCTTGATACGCCGGGCCACGCGGCCTTTACTTCAATGCGGTCGCGCGGTGCTCAGGTCACAGATATCGTGGTCCTGGTTGTGGCTGCCGATGATGCGGTGATGCCGCAGACGATCGAGGCGATCAACCACGCCAAGGCGGCCGAAGTGCCGATGATCGTGGCGATCAACAAGGTCGATAAGCCGGATGCGAACCCGGACAAGGTGCGGACCGATCTGCTGCAGCACGAAGTCATCGTCGAAAAGATGTCAGGTGAGGTTCAGGACGTCGAAGTGTCCGCCATCACCGGTCAAGGTCTCGATGAACTGCTGGAAGCCATCGCGCTGCAGGCCGAGATTCTGGAACTGAAAGCCAACCCCGACCGCGCCGCCCAAGGTGCCGTGATCGAGGCGCAGCTTGATGTGGGCCGTGGTCCCGTTGCCACCGTTCTGGTTCAGAACGGCACTTTGCGTCAGGGCGATATCTTCGTCGTGGGTGAGCAGTATGGTAAGGTCCGCGCGTTGATCAACGACAAAGGCGACCGCGTCAAAGAAGCCGGCCCGTCGGTTCCCGTTGAGGTTCTTGGTCTGAACGGTACGCCTGAAGCGGGCGACGTTCTGAACGTGACCGAGACCGAAGCGCAGGCCCGTGAGATTGCTGCCTATCGTGAGCAAGCAGCCAAGGACAAGCGCGCCGCAGCTGGTGCCGCGACCACCCTTGAGCAGCTGATGCAGAAGGCCAAGGAAGACGAGAACGTCACCGAGCTGCCGATCTTGATGAAAGCTGACGTGCAGGGTTCTGCCGAAGCCATCGTTCAGGCGATGGAGAAGATCGGCAATGAGGAAGTGCGCGTACGCGTTCTGCACTCAGGTGTTGGCGCGATTACCGAAACGGATGTCGGTCTGGCCGAAGCTTCGGGCGCTCCGATCTTTGGCTTCAACGTTCGTGCCAATGCGTCAGCGCGAAACACCGCGAACCAGAAAGGCGTCGAGATCCGGTATTATTCGGTGATCTATGACCTCGTGGATGACGTGAAAGCAGCCGCATCCGGCCTGCTGAGCGCTGAAATCCGCGAGAAGTTCATTGGTTACGCCGAGATCCGCGAAGTCTTCAAGGTTACCGGCGTTGGCAAAGTTGCCGGCTGTCTGGTCACCGAAGGCGTGGCGCGTCGTTCCGCAGGTGTTCGTCTGCTGCGCGACAACGTGGTGATTCACGAAGGCACGCTGAAGACGCTGAAGCGTTTCAAGGACGAAGTGACTGAGGTTCAGTCGGGTCAGGAATGCGGTATGGCATTCGAGAACTACGACGATATCCGCGCAGGCGACGTGATCGAGATTTTCGAGCGCGAAGAAGTGACCCGGACGCTCGACTGATCTGGCTTCCAGCGAGAGATTTAAGACAGCGGCTCAATTGGGCCGCTGTTTTCTTTTTGGGGCTATTCGCCGCGCGACGACAAAAACGAGCCCGAGGGCATGATGATGTCGAAGTGATGTTTACCCTGTTGAAGGTCGAAACTGACCGAATGCCCTGCTTTTCGTAGCAACTCCGCATAGTCACGGCTTTGTCGAACAAATTCTGGTGTATCTCTTTCAGCAACCGTTACCCTGTAGCGCGGCCCCGGCGCGGGCAGATTGAGGCATGGGGAAAGATCGTGAATCTCGACCTTAGTCAGTTGCAAGGGATCATTTACCGAAGTTAGGCTAATCGGCTCCAAATCGTAAACGCCACTGATCAGAATTACGTTACGCACTCTTAGACCCGCCTGCGCCAACGCGCTGGATGAGGTGGCCATGACCATCGCTACCAGATGCGCACCTGCGCTATGACCTGACAGGGTGATGTTTGATGGATCGAAGCCCAATAACTCGGCCTGTGATGCAAGCCACAGCAAGGCATCGCGACATTCTTCGACCATCTGCCCCAACCTAGCTTCAGGGGCGAGTGTGTAATTCAGGGTCGCAAAGGCCTGCCCGTTTTCGTGTAGCACCGGTGCCATCGGGGCGGATTCGCGCTGGCTGAGCGCCTGCCAATACCCTCCGTGAATGAACACATGCAAAGGTGCGTTTGCGTCTGAGGAGGGGAAGAAATCCAGAACCTGCGCCGGACTGTCGCCATAAGCAAGGTTTTCGCGCACATCCATCCGTGTCCGGGCCTGAGCGCTGAGCGCAACATAACTGTCCAGATATGGCGTCAGATCGCCACCAATCATCGAACTGGGGGAGTATTCCTGTTCAAGTTGATCTTGGGTGAACCCGCGATATAGCATGCCTCAGTCTCCCGAATACATCAGCTCGGTGCGCATATCGTAGAGGTCGTGGAAGAAGCGCAATTCCAGCGCCTTGCGCAGAAAGGCCACACCGCTCGAGCCACCTGTTCCGGGTTGCATCCCGATGACCCGTTCGACTGCCGTAGCGTGGTCGAAACGCCAGCGCTGGAACAGCGATTCGACGTCCATCAGCTTTTCAGCCAGAGCATAGAGGTCCCAATACTTGCCGGTATCCTGGAAAATCTCGCACCAGATTTTCACGACGCGCGGGTCGCCGGAATAGGATTGTGAATAGTCACGTTCGATCAGGTCTTGCGGTACGTCAAACCCTTGCCGTGCCAGCATGTGCAGCACTTCGTCATAAAGGGACGGCTTGGTTAGCGCTGCGCTCAGCATCTCCATGACCTCCGGATCGTGTTCATGCACCTTGAGGGTCGAAGCATCCTTGTTGCCCAATATGAACTCGATCTGGCGATAACCGTAACTCTGAAAGCCTGACGAACTACCTAACGCATCGCGAAACGTCATGTAGTCGGCGGGCGTCATGGTCAGCAGCGTTTCCCAAGCGGTGATCAACTGCCGCTGGATCGCCTTGATCCGGTCGAGATTTTTCATCGCCGGGCCGAAATCATCTTGCTGCAGGAAGCGCCGCACTTCGACCAGCTGGTGATGCATCAACTTCAGCCATAGCTCGCTGACCTGATGGATGATGATGAATAACATCTCATCGGGCTGAGCAGGATCCTGAAAGGTTTTTTGCAGATTCAACAGGGTTTTGAGTTGCAGAAAGTCGCCATAGCTTTTGCGATGCGTCTCAGCGAAATCGGTGACCAGAGAATCCTCGATTCCGCGTTCCAGCAGTCGGTCATCTTTCGTGCTGCCCATCTTGCTCCTCCGGTTGGTTGCTCGATCCCTGTGTATGGGCCAGTTTTGCAACTATCCAGAGGGTCAGGTCCAGTCCAGAACAACTTTGCCGGACAGGCCCGACTTCATTGCTGCGAAACCTTCGGCAAAATCGTCAACACCAAACTGATGGGTGATCACGCGGCTTACGTCCAAACCGTTCTGCAGCATAGCAATCATCTTGTACCATGTCTCAAACATCTCACGGCCGTAGACGCCCTTGATGGTGATGGCTTTAAAGACAATTCGGCTCCAGTCGACCGGAGATTGGCCCGGTGGGATGCCCAGCAGGGCGATCTTACCGCCCATGACCAGCGCTTCGACCATCTGATCCAAAGCTGCCTGCGAGCCCGACATCTCCAAACCCACGTCAAAACCTTCTTTCATCCCCAGTTCGGTGATGACATCGGACAACTCTTCTATGGTTACATCGACCGTACGTACCGACTGCACCACATGTTCCGCCAGTTTCAGCCGATCTGCATTGATATCGGTGATTACGACGTTTCGCGCACCTGCATGGCGTGCGACAGCTGCTGCCATTATGCCGATCGGGCCTGCGCCTGTTATCAGAACATCCTCACCCAGCAGATCAAAGCTCAGCGCGGTATGAACCGCATTGCCCAGCGGGTCGAGGATCGCACCAATCTCATCCGGCACATCATCTGGCAAAGGTATCACGTTGAAGGCGGGCAGTTTCAAAAATTGCGCAAAGGCACCTTGTTCGTTTACGCCGATGCCTCGCGTTCCGGGGTCCAGATGGAACTTGCCAGCGCGACTCTGGCGACTTTCGGTTCCGATCAGGTGCCCTTCGCCCGAGCAGCGCTGGCCGATCTCAAGCCCGGTAACATTACGACCAATCTCGACTATTTCGCCAGCGAACTCGTGGCCGGTGATCATCGGCACTGGTACTGTGGCTGCGGCCCAGTCATCCCAATTCCAGATATGGATATCTGTGCCGCAGATGCCGGTTTTGTTTATGCGGATCAGTACCTCGTCCGGTCCAATCTCGGGCACTGGGGCCTGAACCATCCAAAGGCCTTCCTCGGGCTTGGATTTTTCCAGTGCTTTCATCGTGTTGGGTCGCATCAGATCACCCCCAATTCCTTGCCGACCTTGCCAAAGGCCGCGAGCGCGCGATCCAATTCATCCTTTGTTAGAGCCGCATTCATCTGCGTTCTGATCCGGGCCTGACCGCGCGGAACGACGGGGAAGAAGAAGCCCGAGACATAGACGCCTTCATCAAACAACCGCGACGCCATGTCTTGCGCAAGCGTTGCGTCCCCGAGCATCACCGGGATGATTGGGTGCTCACCGGGCAACAGATCAAAGCCCAGTTTCTCCAAACCGGCGCGCCAGTATTTGGCGTTGCCGAACAGTTGCGCGCGCAGCATGTCGCCCTCTTCAACCAGACGGATTGCTTCCATACCGGCAGCGACGATGGACGGCGGCAGCGAGTTTGAGAACAGATAGGGCCGCGCCCGCTGCCGCAGCAGGTCGATCACTGGCTGCGGCCCGGCGATGTAGCCGCCGATTGCCCCCCCAAGTGCCTTGCCCAGAGTTCCCGTCAGAATGTCCACGTCGACGCCGAAGTGATCCGGCGTGCCCGCACCGTTTGGCCCCATGAAGCCCGTGGCGTGGCAATCATCGACCATGACGATGGCGTCGTACTTGTCGGCCAGCTCGCGTATTTTTGGCAGATTGGCCAGATAGCCATCCATCGAAAAAACGCCGTCGGTGGCGATCATGATATGCCGCGCCCCGTCCTCGCGCGCCTGTTTCAACCAAGCCTCGAGGTCATTCATGTCATTGTTTAGATAGCGATAGCGTTTGGCCTTGCAGAGCCTTACGCCATCGATGATTGACGCGTGGTTCAGGCTGTCCGAGATGATGGCGTCTTCAGGCCCTAACAAAGGCTCAAACAGCCCGCCATTGGCATCGAAACAGGCAGCGAACAGAATTGAATCATCTTTGTTCAGGAACTTGGCCAGCCGTTGCTCAAGCTCGCGGTGAATATCCTGCGTGCCGCAGATAAAGCGGACAGAGGCCATGCCGAACCCTTTCGGTTCCATGGCGTTTTTGGCGGCGTCGATCAGGGCGGGGTGATCGGCCAGGCCCAGATAGTTATTGGCGCACAGGTTGATGACCTGCTTTCCGCCCACAGTAATCTCACCGCCCTGAGGCGAGGTGATCATTCGTTCACGCTTGTACAGACCTTCGGATTCGATCTGCTTAAGGGTGTCCGTGATGTGGGACAGGAATGCATTTGCCATGGCGACCTCCGTTCATCTGAGTCGCGCTTCTAACATAACGGACGAATATCCCAAATAGGGGATTTACGAAATTACGGAAAAATATCCGTGAAGGCGGATTATTGCTGAGTCAGGCGTTCTTTACAATTAGGAAAACACGCGCAGGGCTGTCGGCAGAAATGGAATGCGCGACGTCAGCGGCATATCGGGCTGTATCACCTTGCCTGAGTTCGCTCACTGCCACGCCCGAAGTAACTCGAACTGACCCTTCCAACACGGTCAATTGTTCCCGTGCACCGCGCGCATGGGGTTGGCTGTTCAGGGCGCCATTTTTGTCGAGCTGAATGTCATAGACCTCGTGACCGCCGGCTTCTTCTGGCGGTGAGAGGATCCGGATGCGGCAGTTCTCTCCCATGTTATCGATGCTGGGCACTTCGGAGTTTTTGAGAATCTCGATCTGGTCGGTTGTCTTCGTGTCTTCCAACAACCCGGCAAAATCCACCTGCAGAGCTCGGGTCAGGTTCCACAAGGTCGAAATTGTGGGGCTGCTCTCTCCCCTCTCGATCTGGCTGACCATGGATCGCGATACGCCACTGAGATTCGCAACCGCTTCAAGGGAAAGGCCCTGGGCCCGGCGCGCCTCTTTAAGGCGTGTCGGAAGGCGTGTCAGGATATCGTCTGTCTTGTCCGTCATGGCGGAATTTGATGCGCCTTGAATCAATAGATGTCAATTCCGTCTGTGACGGGACGTCTCAGGCGACAGAGAGTTACTGCGGGTGCATACTACGGCCAACCTCAGGAGGAGTGATCCATGACCGATATCGTTATTCTGGATGGCGCACGTACTGCCATCGGTACTTTTGGCGGTGCGCTGGCTTCGACAGCGCCGATTGATTTAGCGACAGTGGCGACCGAAGCCGCGCTTGAACGGTCGGGTGTCGAAGGCGGGCAAATCGGACATGTGGTATTCGGTCATGTGATCAACACTGAACCCCGCGATATGTACCTGTCGCGCGTAGCAGCGATGCAGGCGGGCATTCCGAACGGGACACCGGCAATGAACGTAAATCGTTTGTGTGGCTCCGGCGCGCAGGCGATTGTGTCGGCAGTACAATCTCTGATGCTGGGAGATGCCGATTTCGCAGTGGCTGGAGGAGCCGAGAGCATGTCACGCAGCCCCTACATCGTGCCTCAGGCCAGATGGGGCGCTAAGATGGGCGACGTCACCTCACTGGACATGATGTTGGGCGCGCTGAACTGTCCTTTCGGAACCGGTCATATGGGTGTGACGGCTGAGAATGTGGCCGACGAACATCAGATCAGTCGTGAACAGATGGATGCGTTTGCCTTAACCAGCCAGAGCCGAGCGGCAACAGCGATCGACGCTGGATATTTCGAAAGCCAGATCACGCCTGTGCAGGTGAAAGTCAAACGCGAGATGGTTGACTTTAAGGTGGATGAGCATCCCAAGGCCACCACAGCTGAGGCGTTGGCGGGCCTTCGTCCAGTGTTCAAGAAAGAAGGACGCGTCACGGCCGGGAATGCATCGGGTATCAACGATGGGGCTGCGGCGATGGTTCTGGCGACGTCAGATGCTGCTGAAAAGGCCGGATTGAAACCAAAGGCACGGATATTGGGATATGCGCATGCCGGAGTGCGGCCCGAAGTAATGGGAATTGGACCGGTTCCTGCAGTGCAGAACTTGTTCAAGAAGACAGGGCTGTCGGCAGTTGATTTCGATATGATCGAGAGTAATGAGGCCTTTGCCGCACAGGCCCTGGCCGTCAATCAAGAGCTTGGGTTGGATGCCGCTAAGGTCAATCCGAATGGCGGTGCGATTGCGTTGGGGCACCCTGTGGGGGCAACTGGGGCGATTATCACCCTAAAAGCGCTGTATGAACTGGAGCGTGTTGGTGGTTCCAAGGCGCTTATCACCATGTGTATTGGTGGTGGGCAGGGGATTGCCCTTGCCATCGAGCGGCTCTGATTGAGGTCGAGCGGAGGGGGCTGTCTGCCCCCCAATCGCGCCGGTGGCGCGATTCCCCCCGAAGATTTGTGGCCAGATGAAGCAGGCGGGTTGTTGTTAGCCGAATGTCATCACGACAAGTGTGGCTGCGATCCCAACGGCTGCGCCAAGGGCGGCGGGTAGCAGCAAGGTTGTCTTGCCGGAAGTTTGCTGGTCATCTTTCGTGGTTTGCGCAATCAGGGCGTTTTCTACCAGCGCAGGTAAGCGTGGGCCGAAACGGGCCAGCACCATTGCGGTCTTACCAAAATCTCTCAGGGCGGCCCGGGGGCCGATGGAGCTTTTGATATAATCCTCGACGACCGGGCGCGCGACTTCCCAGATATTCATATGATCGTCGAGTGATCGGGCAACGCCTTCGACCACGACCATGGTGCGCTGCAGAAGAATCAGTTCGGTTCGGGTTTCCATGCCGAAGCGCTCTGTGACCTCAAACAGATAGCTGAGCAGTCGGCCCATGGAGATATGGGTCGCGTCCATGCCGAAGATGGGTTCTCCGACTGCGCGCAAGGCGCGGGCGAATTCGTCGACGTCCTGGTTGGCAGGGACATAGCCGGCCTCGAAATGGACTTCGGCTACGCGTTTGTAGTCGCGGCGGATGAAGCCGAAGAGGATTTCGGCATAGACCCGACGGGTGTATTCGTCGATATGCCCCATGATGCCGTAGTCATAGGCAATAATGTCTCCATTCGCGGCGACCTTCAGGTTCCCTTGGTGCATATCCGCATGGAAATAGCCATCGCGAAGGGCGTGCAGCAGGAAAAGGCGCAACACACGTTCTGCCAGATCGCTGCGATTGTGGCCTGCAGCGTCCAGCGCGTCATTGTCGCCCAGCGGGATTCCATCGGCCCAGCTGAGTGTCATCACCCGGCGTGCGGACAAGGACCAGACGACCGGAGGCAGCCAGAACCCGGAATCATCCTTGGTGTTGGCGGCGTATTCCGAAGCAGCAGCGCTTTCCAGGCGCAGGTCCAACTCGCCGCGGACAACTCCGTCAAAATGCTCGATCACCTCCATAGGGCGCAAGCGACGAGCACCGGGGGCAAACAGGTCGACAATTCGGGCGGCGAAATAAAAGGCGTCTACATCTTTACGGAAGGCGCGTTCAATTCCGGGGCGAAGGACTTTGACGGCAACATCTTCACCCGTGCTGGCCAGCTTAGCTTTGTGGACCTGAGCGATTGAGGCTGCGGCGATAGGCTCGCTGAAATCGCTGAACATTTCTGAAAGGGGTTGGCCCAGCTCTTTCTCGACCTCGGCCATGGCTTCGGCCTTAGAGAATGGCGGAAGCTTATCCTGCAAGACACGCAGTTGTTCAGCCAGTTCATTTCCAACCACGTCGGGGCGCGTCGAAAGGACTTGTCCGAACTTGATATAGGCGGGCCCAAGAGCAGTTAAGGCGCGGGTTGCGGGCGGCATCTGGGGATCCCCTTTGTACCCCAGCCACTGAAATGGTTTGCCCAGAACATGTGCGAGGATGCGGATAGCCCGAGGAGCCTCGAACGCGTCTAATACCACGTTCATGGCACCCGTGCGCTCGAGCGTTGCGCCTGTGCGGATCAGGCGGATAATGTTATGTGGGCCGCGCATCTAGATCTTCCAGCCGGAATGCAGTGCCGCGATACCCATGCTGAGATTGCGGTACTTGGCGTTTTCGAACCCGGCGGCGCGGACTATGCTCAGGAATGTCTCCTGATCCGGGAACTTGCGGATCGATTCCACCAGGTATTGATAGCTGTCGTAGTCATTGGCGATTAGTTTGCCCATGCGTGGAATGACGTTGAAGCTGTAGAGGTCATAAAGCTTTTGCAGTCCGTCATTGGGCAGTTGGCTGAATTCAAGCACCATTAGGCGGCCACCGGGTTTCAGCACGCGATAGGCCTCGTTCAATGCCTCTTGCGGGCGGGTAACATTCCGGATGCCGAAGGAAATTGTATAGACGTCGAACGTATTGTCCTCGAACGGCAGGGACATCGCATCGCCCACCACCCAGTTCAGGCTGTCGGACATCTGGTCGGCCTCGGCGCGCTGGCGGCCTTCGACCAGCATAGGCTCTGTCAGGTCCAGAACCGTGGCATGGCCGTGGCCCGCGCGTCTCAGGAAACGAAAAGAGATATCTCCGGTCCCACCTGCAACGTCCAGCAACCGTTGACCGGGGCGCGGGGCAAGCCAATCCATCATTGCGTCTTTCCAGACCCGGTGAATGCCCATCGACATGACATCGTTCATCACATCGTATTTCGAGGCGACCGAGTTGAACACGCCCTGTACGCGCCCGGCCTTGTCGGCCTCGCGCACGGTTTCAAACCCGAAATGAGTGGTCTTGTCGCTGTTGTTGGACATTTGCCTTGCCGTTCGTCGAATTTCGCCTCTGTTATAGGGCCATAAGAGGCGGGCACAATGCGGCCCTTTGGAATAGGAGCCATCTAATGCCCGAATTGCCCGAGGTCGAGACAGTAAGACGCGGTCTATCCCCGGCGATGGAAGGCGTCGTAATCCAAAGGGCGGACGTAAACCGCCCCGATTTGCGCTGGCCTTTCCCCGAGCGGATGGCTGAACGACTGACTGGGCAGCGCGTCGACCGATTGCGTAGACGATCGAAATACATTCTGGCCGATCTGAACAGTGGAGAAACACTGCTGATTCATCTTGGTATGTCCGGGCGTATGACCGTATCTGGTGATCCTCTAGGGCAATTTGCCCACAAACACCCGATGCCGGAAAAGCATGATCACGTAGTCTTTCATATGGCCAACGGCACCCGTATCACTTTTAACGATCCGCGTCGGTTCGGAGCCATGGACCTGCTGCCGACAGCCACGGCAGAGGATCACAAGCTGCTGTCAGTTCTGGGACCTGAACCATTGGGTAACGATTTCCACGAACAGCACCTCATTGAGGCGTTCAAAGGTAAGAATAGCCCGGTCAAATCCGCGTTGCTGGATCAGGGAATCGTTGCCGGATTGGGAAATATCTACGTCTGCGAAGCGCTTTATCGCGGCAAGGTGTCGCCACGTCGCAAAGCCGGACAAATTTCTGCGTCGCGTGTTGGAGCGCTGGTTCCGATCATCCGCCAGGTGTTGCAGGACGCGATTGAAGCGGGTGGTTCATCCTTACGTGATTTCCGCCAAGCCGATGGAGAACTTGGATATTTTCAGCATAGTTTTGATGTTTATGGGCGTGAGGGAAGGCCCTGCAGAACCAAAGGATGTAGTGGTGAAATCAAGAGAATCACTCAGTCTGGTCGCTCATCCTTCTACTGTGCGCAATGCCAAAGATAACTTGATCCAGCGAATTCGCGTGGTAAGGAATCGTACTTGAACGGAACAACCGGAAGCTTACACCTCATGGCTTTTGAGACGATCATCGTCGAAATCGAAGACCACGTCGCCCTAATCAAGCTCAACAGACCAGATGCGATGAATGCGCTGAACACCCAGTTACTGGGTGAGTTGTGTGATGCGCTGGAAGAAGCAGACAGCAACGACAAGGTGCGCTGCATCGTCATCACCGGCTCGGACAAAGCTTTTGCGGCTGGTGCGGACATCAAAGAGATGTCCGAGATGAGCTATGTCGATGTCTTCAACATCAACCTTTTTGGCGACGCGAATGACCGGGTATCGGCAATCCGCAAACCGATCATCGCCGCCGTTGCAGGTTATGCGCTGGGCGGAGGTTGTGAGCTGGCAATGCTGTGTGATTTCATCATCGCAGCGGATACAGCCAAGTTCGGCCAGCCCGAGATCAATCTGGGCGTCATCGCAGGACTCGGCGGCAGCCAGCGTTTGACACGGTTTGTAGGCAAGTCCAAATCGATGGACATGAACTTGACCGGTCGGTTCATGGACGCGGAAGAGGCCGAGCGTGCGGGGCTGGTCAGCCGCGTCGTGCCTGCCAAGAAGCTGATCGAAGAAGCAACCGGCGCAGCGCAGAAGATCGCTGAGAAGTCGCAGATCACGGCAATCGCGGCCAAGGAAGCCGTGAACCGCAGCTATGAGTTGCCGCTGAGCGAGGGTATGCTGTTTGAGCGCCGGGTGTTCCATTCGATGTTTGCAACTGAAGATCAGAAAGAGGGCATGGCCGCGTTTCTGGAAAAACGTGCGGCTCAGTTCCGCGACAAGTAACGATAACGGACATTCAGTGAATTCAGGCGGGCTTGGTCTCGCCTTTTTGCTACTGAAGCTCTTGTGAAGAATCAGCTTGGCAAAACCTTTAAACTTGGGTAGAGACCGCCGTCATACATGCGCGTGCGGCCCGCTTGGCCCGACTCACACTCGTGATTTCTGATCCGGTGCGGATATGTCCGTGGCGCGCAACCCTAGATAACCGTACCGAACAAAAGGTCAGAGACACATGGCAAATTCGCCCCAGGCAAAGAAACGCGCTCGTCAGAACGAAAAGCGTTTTGCTGTAAACAAAGCACGCCGTTCGCGCATCCGCACACATCTGCGCAAAGTTGAAGAAGCAATCGCATCCGGTGACAAGGACGCGGCTACCGCTGCCCTGCGCGCCGCTCAGCCAGAACTGATGCGTGGCGTCACCAAAGGTGTCTTCCACAAGAACACCGCAGCCCGCAAAATGTCGCGCCTGTCGGCACGCGTCAAAGCGCTGGGCTGATTCTTTGGGAAAACGCGTCAAGCGTTGATTTGCGAAAAAGGCGTCGCGCATAGCGGCGCCTTTTTCATTGTTGCCGGAAAGCCGCGCCTTCACGAAGTCGAGAGATTCTTTCGTCCTGAACCCCGAGTCAATATCAGAGTTTCGTTGCCCGGACCCATGGGCTCTTGCTACGACTGAGTCAGCGATTCACTCGCTTGGGGGGACAGGCTGTTCTGGGTATCTGACTGACGGGCATCAGTAGGAATCCGGAACGAATGTTCGAAAATCGGCTTCGGTCGGTTGGACGATCTGCTCTGGGTCTCGGGTTTTCCGATGATCTTGGCCCTGTCGAAAAATTGGATTGTGACGCGCCACCCTGTTTTCGGGGTTGTACCGACTGTTGGACAATGCGGTATCGGATTGCGCTGAACGTTAAAATGACCCGCCAGACCTTGTGGTCTGGCGCATGGGTATCCTTGTGGGTGGACGCAATAAACCGGTATACCGGACTATTTTGATAAGGCTGACAGGCCAATAAAGAATGGGATGCGTGAGGCGCCGAATGACACAAGAGAAATGGGGACAGTTGCGGAACAAGTTGATGAAGGCTGTTGGTAAGAACAACTTCACGACCTGGATCGAACCTTTAGAGTTTCAGGGATTGCAAGATGGCGTCGCGGTATTTTCTGTGCCGACCAACTTCATGGGAAACTACGTAAGTCAAAATTTTGCTGACCTCATTCTTTATGAACTAAACACGGCGGGCGAGCCTGTTCAGCGCCTTGCATTCCGCACCGCTGCTAATTCTCCGACCCGTCCTGCGCAGGCTGAGACCCCAAAACCCCAAGCCGTTCCGCAGCCCGTTGTTGTTGAGGCCTCGCATGATGCGCTTGAGGCGTTACAGGCGGCACCGCTGGATGCGCGCTTTACCTTTGACAGTTTTGTTGTTGGTAAGCCGAATGAGCTGGCTCACGCCGCCGCGCGCCGCGTTTCCGAAGGCGGGCCCGTAACATTCAATCCGCTGGTGCTCTACGGGGGTGTCGGCCTTGGTAAGACGCACCTGATGCACGCCATTGCTTGGGAGCTGAAAACCAAGCATCCCGAACTAAACGTTCTGTACCTGTCGGCAGAACAGTTCATGTACCGTTTTGTGCAGGCCCTGCGTGAGCGCCGGATGATGGATTTCAAGCATCTGTTCCGCTCGGTCGACGTGCTTATGGTTGATGACGTGCAGTTCATCGCGGGTAAGGATTCGACGCAGGAAGAGTTCTTTCATACCTTCAATGCGCTGGTGGACCAGAATAAGCAGATCATCATTTCGGCAGACCGCGCGCCGGGTGAGATCAAGGATCTTGAGGATCGCGTGAAATCGCGTCTGCAATGCGGCCTTGTCGTCGATCTTCATCCAACGGACTATGAGCTGCGTCTGGGAATCCTGCAGAACAAAGTGCAGCAATACAGCAGCACTTATCCCGATCTCACCATTGCTGATGGTGTATTGGAATTCCTTGCACACCGCATATCGACCAATGTGCGCGTGTTGGAAGGGGCGCTGACCCGCCTGTTCGCGTTTGCCTCGCTGGTTGGGCGTGAGATCGATATGGAGCTGACGCAGGATTGTCTGGCCGATGTGCTACGCGCATCCGAGCGCAAGATCACTGTCGAAGAGATTCAGCGCAAAGTCTCGGACTATTACAACATTCGCCTCAGCGACATCATTGGCCCCAAGCGTCTCCGGTCTTATGCTCGCCCGCGTCAGGTGGCGATGTATCTGTGTAAGCAACTGACCAGCCGGTCTTTGCCGGAAATCGGCCGTCGTTTCGGTGGGCGCGACCACACCACAGTCATGCACGGCGTCAAGCGCATCGAAGAGCTGAAGCTGACCGATGGCCAGATCGCCGAAGACGTCGAGATGCTGCGCCGGGCTTTGGAAGCCTAATCTGCGACCGTACTGGAAATGCCCCGCGCCCGTCTGGCCGGGGTATTTTCATGTGCGCAATAATCCACGATTGCGCGCGAACTGGCGGTGGGATGGCCGGTTGGCCTTGACGGTTTGATCATTCCAACCCAGAAATTCACAAAAAATCCTTGTGCCTCAGGGCGGAACCGGTAACTTGCCAGTCCCGCCCATGTACGCACTCAAGTCAGAGGAACTGAGGGTATGAAGATCAGCATCGAACGCGGCACCCTTCTAAAGGCCGTTTCGCAGGCCCAATCTGTTGTTGAACGTCGCAACACCATTCCGATCCTGGCCAATGTGCTGATCGAAGCCGAAGGGGATCAGGCGCTGTTCCGAGCGACTGATCTGGATATCGAGGTTGTCGACAAGGCTCCTGCGCAGGTTGAGAAAGCGGGCGCGACAACTGTCGCCGCCACCACGCTGCATGAGATTGTGCGCAAGCTGCCCGATGGGGCGCTGGTGACTTTAACCGCCGACAGTGCTGCTGGCCGATTGACGGTTGAGGCCGGTCGGTCGAACTTCTCGCTGGCGACGCTGCCGAAAGAGGATTTTCCGGTTATGGCGTCCTCGGAATACCAATCGAACTTTACGGCGTCGGCTGCGCTGCTGCGGCGGTTGTTCGACAAATCGAAGTTCGCCATTTCTACCGAAGAGACCCGTTATTATCTGAACGGTGTCTACATGCATGTCGCTGATGGTTCTGAGGGCGGCAAGGTGCTGCGCTGCGTGGCGACCGATGGCCACCGTCTGGCGCGTATTGATGCGGACCTGCCGGACGGAGCGGCGGATATGCCGGGTGTAATTGTTCCCCGAAAGACCGTGGGTGAACTGCGCAAGCTGTTGGATGATGATGAAATGGACATCGCCGTCTCGGTCAGCGAAACCAAGGTGCGGTTTGCAACGCCAGACATCACGCTCACCTCGAAAGTGATTGATGGGACTTTCCCTGACTACACGCGCGTCATCCCTCAGGGAAATACGCGCAAGCTAGAGGTTGACGCTGCCGAATTCGCGCAGGCCGTGGATCGTGTGGCGACCGTTTCGTCCGAACGGTCACGAGCTGTAAAACTGCAACTGGATGCGGACAAGCTGGTCCTGTCGGTCAATGCACCCGACAGTGGTGCGGCTGAGGAAGAGTTGGCTGTCGCGTATGGGGATGAACGTCTCGAAATTGGTTTTAACGCGAAATACCTGCTCGAGATCGCTTCTCAAGTGGACCGCGAGAACGCTGTCTTCATGTTCAATTCCGCTGGTGATCCGACACTGATGCGCGAAGGCAACGACCAAAGCGCTGTTTACGTCGTAATGCCGATGCGCGTCTGATTGCCCCGATCGGGTGATCTCTAACGAAAGGGAGGGGTCATGGGATTGGCCCTGACCGAGCTTACCGTTTCGCATTTTCGGTCTCATAAGCTGGCGCGGTTGTCCTTGGACGGGCGACCGGTGGCGATCCACGGGCCGAACGGGGCCGGAAAGACCAACATTCTGGAAGCAGTGTCACTGTTCTCGCCCGGACGCGGTATGCGGCGGGCGAGTGCGGCTGAGATGACCCGGAGGCCTGAGGCGTTGGGTTGGAAGCTGTCCGGATTGATGAACGTACAGGGCCAGAACTACGAAATTGAGACATGGTCCGAAGGTGGCGCAGCTCGGCAGGTTCGGATTGATAACAAGGCGGCCAGTCAGATTGATCTGGGCAAGTTGGCGCGCGTTGTTTGGTTGATCCCCTCAATGGATCGCTTGTGGATTGAGGGTGCCGAGGGTCGGCGGCGGTTTTTGGACCGGATTGCGCTGAGTTTTGATCCGTCTCACGCCGAAGCCTCACTGATCTATGAAAAGTCGATGCGCGAGCGGAACCGATTGCTGAAAGAGCAGGTTCGAGACGCCCATTGGTATGCGGCGCTGGAGGGACAGATGGCAGAGACGGGGCACCGCATCCACGCGGCACGAAAGGCGGCTCTGGAGCATTTACGGGCGGCACAGCATCAAGCGGAAACGGCGTTTCCTTCGGCGGAGTTGGAACTTGTCCAGACCGAAGGAGCGATGCCTGAAACTACAGAAGATTTGCGCGAAGCGTTGAATGAAAGCTGGTTTCGGGATTTGGCTGCGGGCCGTACGTTGGTTGGGCCGCATCGTTCAGATCTTTATGGAGTGTTTGCGGCCAAGGGTGTGCCCGCCAAAGACTGTTCCACCGGAGAGCAAAAGGCGCTGTTGGTTTCGCTGATCCTATCGAACGCGCGGGCGTTGGCGGGCATGGTCGGGGCGCCACCGATTGTGCTGTTGGATGAGGTCGCTGCTCATCTGGACGCGGACCGTCGCGCCGCGCTTTACGATGAGATTTGTGCGCTGGGCGCTCAGGCCTGGATGACGGGCACCGGGCCTGAGCTATTTGCGGAATTGGGCGACCGGGCCCAAACATTGATTGTAACCGAGGGCGACGAAGGCTCGGTTGTAACTGCTTAGGCAGGCTCGCTGACTTTACGCTCCCACAGGAAGCCGCGCATAACCTGGTCGACCGGTGTTTTGGCCATGTGGTTGACGTAGTTCGACATGGTTTTCTGCGCCAGTCCCAGAACCACGTCCAAAACCGCGCGGTGGGAATAACCTGCGTCGAAGAACGCCTGCAGTTGTTCTTCGGTCGGGTTGCCACGGGTTTCCATAACCTGCAGGGTGAAAGTGCGCAGTGCCTCAAGCTTTTCCGAGGGAAGCGGAGTCTCGTTGCGCAGTGCCTCTGTGATCTCGTCCGAGACTTTCATCATCTTAGCGATTCCAGTGTGGGCGGGCACGCAGTAATGGCATTCGTTTTCTACGTTGATTGTCTGCCAGACAACGGTCTTTTCGTCATTGTCGAAGTCGGTCTGCAGGAAAAGGCCGTGCAGAACCTGATAGCCTTCCAGGTGCTGTGGGCTTTCGGCCATTACTTTGTGCAGACCGGGCAGGCGCCCGAATGCAGCCTGAGATTTCTCAAGCAGCGGCTTGGATCCTTCTGGGGCAGATTCGAGGTCGTGGGACGGGAAATTGGCCATGTCAAACTCCTGTTTCTGGCGAGATGGGTCGTATTTAGGGTTTCTTGAGCGATCGCTCAAGTATATATTTGAGCGAACGTTCAAGTATTGGTGAGACCATGCCTCGCAAGCCCTCATACGACCGAGACGCACTAATCGCGCAGGCTCGTGATATTTTTTGGCGTCACGGCTGGGCAGGAACGTCGCTGAAAGACCTTGAGCGCGAGCTGAAGCTGAAACCGGGCAGCTTCTACGCGGCGTTTGGGTCGAAAGATACGCTCTACGCCCTGGCGTTAGAGCGGTATGCGCAGGATGGGGTTGCCAGCATGGGGACCTTGGCCGAGGAACTGGGTCCGCTCGGCGCGCTCAAGGCGCAGCCACGTCGCGTAATCGAGGCATCAGAGCTGCCGACCAAAGCCTGCATGTTGGCGAAAACTTTTGCCGAGTTGCAGGCAAAGGATCACGATCTGGCCGCTCAGGCACGTAGTCATATGGTTTCGATGAAGACTTGTTTTGCAGACCTGTTTCGCCGCGCGCAGGATGCCGGAGAAATCGCCCCTGATCACGACCCGGACCGCCTTGCCTCGCGCTATCAATCTGACCTTTTAGGGCTGCGATTATCGGCCGAACGCGACGATGTGAATGCAACAGAGATCGCCGAAGATATTGCAGCGGACCTCGATCGGCTTTGATCTGCAAATAAAGCGGATCAGAACCACAAAATGTTGGGGGATCGCGTGACATTCCCCACCAGAAAACGTATAAGTTACCAAAATAATATAGGTACTAACGGCATGTCCGAAGACGCACAGGCACCCCAGGAATACGGCGCTGATTCCATTAAAGTTCTCAAAGGGTTAGAGGCGGTTCGCAAGCGCCCTGGCATGTACATCGGGGACACGGATGATGGCTCGGGTTTGCACCACATGGTGTACGAAGTCGTGGACAACGGAATTGACGAGGCGTTGGCCGGTCATGCCGACCATGTGACCGTGAAAATCCACGCCGATTCCAGCGTTTCGGTCAGCGACAACGGTCGCGGTATTCCGGTCGATATTCACCCCGAAGAAGGCGTTTCGGCCGCCGAGGTCATCATGACCCAGCTGCACGCGGGCGGTAAGTTCGACAGCAACTCGTACAAAGTGTCGGGTGGTCTGCACGGTGTGGGTGTATCGGTGGTGAACGCACTATCCGATTGGCTGGAACTGCGCATCTGGCGCGCTGGCAAGGAGCATTTGGCGAGATTTGAGGGTGGTGAGACCGCCGAGCACCTGAAAGTCGTGGGCGAATGCGGCGACCGCACCGGGACCGAGGTACGCTTTCTAGCCTCGACAAGCACATTTTCGAATCTTGAATACTCGTTCGAAACGCTGGAAAAACGTCTACGCGAGCTGGCCTTTCTGAATTCGGGCGTGCGGATCATTCTGATCGACGAACGTCCCGCCGAACGGCTGGAAACCGAGCTGTTTTATGAAGGCGGCGTCAAGGAATTCGTCAAATACCTCGATCGATCCAAGACCCCGGCGATGCCCGAGCCGATCTATATCAAGGGTGAGCGCGACGATATCGGTGTTGAAATCGCCATGTGGTGGAATGACAGCTATCACGAGACGGTTCTGCCGTTCACCAACAACATCCCACAGCGGGACGGCGGTACCCACGTGGCCGGATTCCGGGGCGCTCTGACCCGAACAATCAACAACTATGCGCAGTCCAGTGGGATCGCGAAGAAGGAGAAGGTGAGCTTTACCGGCGATGATGCGCGTGAAGGCCTGACCTGTGTGCTGTCGGTGAAAGTACCTGACCCCAAATTCTCATCCCAGACCAAAGATAAGCTGGTGTCGTCCGAAGTGCGCCCGGCGGTTGAAGGTTTGATGAACGAAAAACTAGCCGAGTGGTTCGAGGAAAATCCGACCGAGGCCAAGGGGATCGTTGGCAAGATCATCGAGGCCGCCTTGGCCCGCGAAGCGGCCCGTAAAGCCCGTGATTTAACCCGCCGCAAGACGGCAATGGATGTAAACTACTTGGCCGGTAAGCTGAAAGACTGTTCCGAGAAAGACCCATCAAAGACCGAGGTCTTTCTGGTCGAGGGGGACTCGGCAGGAGGCTCTGCCCAGACGGGCCGGGACCGTCTGACTCAGGCAGTTTTGCCCCTGCGCGGGAAAATCCTGAACGTTGAACGCGCCCGGTTTGACCGGATGCTGTCATCTCAGGAAATCGGGAACCTTGTGATGGCGCTAGGCACCGGCATTGGTCGCGATGAGTTCAACATCGAAAAGCTGCGCTACCACAAAATTGTCATTATGACCGATGCGGATGTCGATGGTGCGCACATCCGGACCCTGCTGCTGACCTTCTTCTATCGGCAGATGCCGGAATTGATCGAAGGGGGGTATCTCTACATCGCGCAACCGCCACTCTATAAAGTTTCTCGAGGTAAATCTGAGGTTTACCTGAAGGACCAGGCTGCGCTTGATGAATATCTAGTTAATCAAGGTGTCGAAGGTGCGGTCCTAAAGCTTGGTTCCGGTGAAGAATTAGTTGGCCAGGACCTGACCCGCGTCGTCGATGAAGCGCGTCAACTGAAACGTGTGCTGGATGCGTTCCCAACCCATTACCCGCGTCATATCCTTGAGCAAGCCGCCGTCGCCGGTGCATTTGTGCCAGGTGCTGTGGATGCTGACCTGCAAGGTGTGGCTGACAAGGTTGCGGCCCGTTTGGATCTGATCGCACTGGAATATGAACGCGGATGGCAAGGCAGGATCACACAAGATCACGGCATCCGCCTGGCTCGTATCCTGCGCGGCGTGGAAGAGGTTCGCACCCTGGACGGCCCCATGCTCCGCTCGGGCGAAGCGCGCAAAACCGGCAGCTTCACCCAAAGCCTGCAAGAGGTTTATAACACTCCAGCGACCCTGATCCGCCGCGATCGGTCCCAAGTCATCCACGGCCCGCTGGATTTGCTGCGCGCGATTCTGGAAGAAGGCGAAAAGGGCCTGTCGCTGCAACGCTACAAGGGTCTGGGTGAGATGAATCCGGACCAATTGTGGGAAACCACACTCGATCCAGATGCCCGGACACTATTACAGGTTCGAGTTGACGATATGGTGGAGGCCGATGACCTGTTCACCAAGCTTATGGGCGACGTTGTGGAACCACGTCGAGAATTCATTCAGAAGAATGCGCTAAGCGTCGAGAATCTGGATTTCTGATCTAGTGTAGGTGTTCTCATAACGCTGCATTGTCTTCATTGAAGACATTCAGGAAATTCGGCTGTGTTCGCCCATAATTCTGCGCGGTATTTGCGCATAAGCTTGCACGATTTGCCCATAAATTTGCGCGGTTCGAAAAACGCTCTCAATTGATGGCAGCTGTCGCGCTCCTTCTTCAGCTTTAAAGGGCTATCTC
>NZ_JBXWNK010000015.1:0-123339 GCF_059610325.1 Ruegeria sp. YTSA064 | reverse complement strand
GCTTGGCACCGATCTCCTGAATCGGCTTCTTGTTTGCCTCACGGGCAATCTCAATATCGGATTTATAGCTCATTGGGCTTTGGACTCCCTGCAAAAGTAGGCCGAACGAATTCAGACCCGTCCGCATATGCGACCCGGGGCGGAATCAGGTACTTTCTTTACGGTAAATATTTATTCATTTCGGTCAACCTTTGAATTTCAGAGACATTGAAGGAAAGAACATTTATCGCGCGATGGCACCATCGGATCACGCGTAACGTTTGCGCCCCGCGCTGAGCCCTAACAACCAATCCTCGACGATGCGTCGCTCGGGAAATGATTTTTGCGTTGGGCTCTTCAGAAGAAAATATCCCGACTGCGTTCGTACCGATATGTCCTGGATTGGTCTGACCAACGCACCGCTTTCAAGCAGAGGGTCAACAAGATGGGCCCAACCCAGTGCGATGCCCAAACCATCAACAGCTGCTTGTATAGAGAGAGGATAGGTGTTGAAGGCCACAGCGCGTTCCATCAATGAGGTGGAAATTCCATTGCTTCCAAGCCAAGTATGCCAGGTCATCCATTCCGCATGGCTGCTGGTCACCTCAATCAGATCCAATTCCGGCAGCGCGGATAGTACTGCCGCCTTCGGATTACTTTTGAGATAATCAGGGCTACACACCGGGAAAACGGTTTCCCCGAACAAAAGCTGCGCTTCATATCCGGGCCAATCCCCTTCCCCGCGCAATATCGTCAGATCCATAGAATCAGACAGGCACTCCGCGTCGCTGTCCGAAGACACCAGCGAAATACGGATGCGGCCATTGGATTTGTTGAACTTACGCAGTTGCGGCATCAACCAGAGCGACGCGACAGAGTTGGTCGCAGAGATAGACACCGTATTGGCCTGATGTTTGGCCAACATATCACGGCTGACGTCTCGCATCAGATCCAACGACTTTTCAACTGTCGCCAGCAATATGGCCCCTTGCTGTGTCAACGAAACCGACCGATGACCTCTGACAAACAAGGGTACGTCATAATGTTGCTCCAACAGACGTACTTTGCGGCTGATTGCTGTTTCCGAAATGTTGAGCACCTTGCTGGCCTGCGCGAAACTCTGGGCCTTGGCGGCCGCTTCAAAAGCCAAAAGGTAGTCGAGCGGTGGAAGAACCTTCCCGGTAACTGGTGCTTTCTTTGGCATCTGACGGCGGAACCCCAATCTGAAGCGGATTGCAATCAAAGAGTATTCGCCTGCGTCGACTGGAAACCGATCAGGCAACTGACTGTTAAGATAGTAAAAAACTGAATTAGCCTCAAGATTTTATGGGCAACGCCTCTCAAATTTCTGTTCTGCGTTTCGTGCAAATTTGGGCAGAATACGCAAATTCGGGGCCGGAAGAGCCCTCAATCCAATATCGAACGTCACTCAGGGAGCAATCATGAAACTTTCAAACCTACTTTCTGCTGCAACCTTGGCAGCGGTAGCGGGCACCGGTGCGATCGCAGAAGACAGCAGCGATCCGATCGTCATCCCAATTCACAACTGGTCCAGCCAGATCGTGATGTCTTACGTGGTCGGCCAGTTGTTCGAAGAGATCGGCGATAATGTCGAATACGTCACGACCGACAGTCAGGCGGTCTACGAGTCGGTGCGTCTGGGCGACGTCACGCTTGAGATGGAAGTCTGGGAAGGCGCATTTGGCGCATCTTTCCGCGCAGCTCTGGAAAAGGGCGGTCTGCATGATGCAGGCGACCACGATGCCGTCACCCGCGAGGACTGGTGGTATCCGATGTGGACCAAAGAGTCCTGCCCCGGCCTGCCCGACTGGAAAGCTCTGAACGACTGTGCGCATCTGTTTGCAACAGCGGAAACCGGCGACAAAGGCCGATATCTGGACGGTCCGGTTGACTGGTTGAAGCATGGTAAAGAGCGTGCCGAAGCGCTGGATCTGAACTTCACCGTTATCAATGCGGGTTCGGCGGCGGCCCTGTGGGCTGAAATTGGCGCAGCAGAAGCGGACAAGAAGCCGGTTCTGGTCTTCAACTGGACACCCAACTTTGCCGAAGCTGTCTGGCCCGGTGAGTTTGTCGAATTTCCTGCCTGGGAAGATGGATGCGACAAAGACCCATCCAAAGGTCCGAACCCGGATGCGCTGTATGATTGTGGTAACCCGGCAACCGGTTACCTGAAAAAGGCCGCTTGGGATGGTATGAAAGACAAATGGCCTGCTGCCTACTGTGTATTGACTGAAATTTCTTTCACAAATCCGCAGATCGCGGAGATGGCCAAGCTGGTCGATACGGACGAGCTGGAACCGGAAGATGCAGCGGCCGAATGGCTGGACGCAAACCGCTCTGTTGTTGATCCCTGGATCAGTGCCTGCAGCGGATAATCCGGTCATACGCAACGAAACTGGCGCGGCCTTGCTGATCTCATTGAAGCAAGGCCGCGCTTAACAAGAAAGAAAGGCAGCCATGTCAGCCACAGCGCCTGTAATCTCAGCCCAAAATGTCTGGAAATTGTTTGGGCCTTCGCCCGAGAGCTATCTGAAGTCCATGCCGGCTGGCCGTAGCTTCGACGAGATTCGTGCGGACGGCTACATTGCTGGGGTCAAAGACGTCTCGATTGAGGTTGGCCGGGGCGAAATGCTGGTCATCATGGGACTGTCCGGATCAGGCAAATCAACTCTGGTGCGGTGCTTTTCGCGCCTGCACGACATCACCGGCGGTACGATCAAGGTTGATGGTCAGGATATCATGGGCCTGAGCGAGCGTGACCTGATCGAATTGCGACGCAACAAAATGGGCATGGTATTTCAGTCTTTCGGCCTGCTGCCGCACCGTACGGTCTTGGATAACGTTGCCTTCCCGCTGGAAATGCGCGGTCAGGATCGTCACGACCGGCGCGAACGTGCGCTGGAAGTCATCAAGCTGGTCGGCCTTGAGGGCCGCGAGGAATACTTCCCACGCGAGCTTAGCGGTGGGCAACAGCAGCGGGTCGGCATCGCCCGGTCCCTGGCGATTGAACCGGATATTTGGTTTCTGGACGAGCCGTTCTCGGCCCTTGATCCGTTGATCCGCCGCGAAATGCAGGATGAATTCCTGCGGCTACAAGAGATGTTGGGTAAAACCATTGTCTTTATCACCCATGATTTTGACGAAGCGCTGCGTCTGGCGGACCGGATCGCGATCATGCGCAATGGCGCGGTGGAACAATGCGATACGCCGGACCAGATCGTCATGAACCCCGCCACGGAATACGTGGCGAAATTCACCGAGGACATCGACAAAGCCCGCGTAGTGCATGCGAAAGGGCTTGCGAAACCAGTCAACGGACACGCTTTGGAAGGCGCACCAATCAATGGTGGCGCAACGATCCACGAACTTGCGCGGGTTCTGGTCAATGACAACCGCATCCTTTTGCCGGTTGCAAATGACAAAGGCGTTGTCACCGGTGTACTGGAGCGCGACACCGCACTGAATGTCCTGCTCGGAGCCGAATAATGGCGACGCTGTCGACAGATCTGACAGAGACATCAGACACGCCATGGGGACGTTCCCGTGTACTTACTGTGCTGCTTGCCGTGGCCTTCGCACTGATCCTTGCCAAGGCAGTTGGTATTCTGCCTGAATGGCTAAACCGCATCCCCGAAGCCGCCATCCCACCCACAGCGCAGGTTCTGGACGCAGTTTTCAGCTTCATCCAAAATGACCTTGGCTTGATTTATGTAACCCGCTTTATCGCGGAAGGTCCTCTAGAGTTTCTGCTGGACACGTCAGCAAACCTTTTGGAAGGCAAGCGTCGCTGGCCCTATCTGGGACCAATCCCATGGTCTGCGATTGCCGCCGTCGCTGGGGTTGTTGGATACGCTGTCGGTGGATGGCGGTTGGCTGCCCTGGGCGCTGGAACCTTTATCTGGACGGCTGCGATCGGTCAGTGGAAGATCGCCATGCAAACAATGTCCGTGATCGTCGTCGCGGCGCCTTTGGCGTTCCTGCTGGGTCTGGCGCTTGGTATCGCCGCGTGGAAATATGGCTGGTTCGAGCGGATGTTGAAGCCCATTCTGTCTGTGCTTCAAACCCTGCCCTTCTTTACCTATCTGCTACCCGCTGTGATTTTCTTCAAGGTGGGGCCAACCGCTGGAGCCGTTGCAACAATTACCTTTGCCATCCCGCCTATGATCTTGATGACAACGCTGGGGCTAAAAAAGGTCAGCCCTGAAGTGATCGAGGCGGGCCAAATGTCCGGCTGCACTCGCTGGCAGATGTTGCGCCATGTCTATGTTCCGGCAGCACGCACCGAAATCCTAGTCGGCGTAAACCAGGTGATCATGCTGTGTCTAGCCATGGTTGTTCTGACCGCCTTTATTGGCATGCCCGGTCTCGGTGCCAAGCTGTTGGCTATGATGGGCAGCTTCAAACTTGGAAGATCGTTCGAGATCGGTGTTACGATTGTTCTTCTAGCCGTAACGCTGGATCGGATGTCCAAGGCATGGGTGGTCAAGCAACCTGTTCACTTTGAACGTGGGACACCCTGGTGGAAGCGGTATAAGATTTCACTGGTCGCACTGGGTCTATTCATTGGTTTTATTCTGCTGTCGCAGCTGTTTCCGATCCTGGCCGAAGTTGGTCGCAAACAGCACCTGAGCCAAGGCAAGGAAATTGATGTGGTGATCAAGTCGTTCCTGGCGATCGAGGCTATCAAGGAAACAACTGAATGGTTGCGCTGGTTCCTGAACGTCAAGGTTTTGATCCCGTTCCGGGACACATTGCTGGCGATCCCGACCCCCGCCTTCATCCTAATAGTCGTTGCCTTTGCATATTGGATCGGTGGTCGCCGCCCAGGTATATATGCGGCGGTTTTCTTTACCATCGTCGCATTCTCGGGTTGGTGGGACCGATCTGTGATCACTCTATACACAGTTATTTCGGCTGTTGCTCTGGCCACCTTGATTGGCATACCGCTCGGCGTAATCGCAGCCCGATCAGAACGTTGGTCAAAAAGCATCCTTCTGGCCTGCGACACAGCACAAACTTTCCCCAGCTTCATCTATCTGATCCCGGCAATCATGCTGTTCGGCGTTAATGACGTAGCTGTTGTGTTCTCGATCCTAATCTTCGCCGCGGTACCATTGATCCGGTACACCATTATTGGCCTTAGCAGCGTACCTTCAGAAATGACCGAAGCGGCAGACATGTCTGGATCAACGCGGCGGCAAAAGCTGATGTCAGTCCAGTTCCCGCTGGCACTACCGACAATGGCAGTTGGGTTCAATCAGGCCATCATGTTTGCCTTCTTCATGGTCATCATCGCGGCCTTCATCGGCACTCAGGATCTGGGACAAGAGCTGCAGCGAACGCTGGCCGGTACCGAGTTGGGCAAAAACTTTGTCCTCGGCCTGAACGTGTCGCTGATGGCTCTGACCTTTGACATGGCCATCAGCAGCTGGACGGAACAGCGCAAGAAGCGATTGGGGCTCGATTAGGATGTCACAACAGCAAAACATGCGTACGGTCACCCGTTTCGACGATACCGGCTTTATCAGAATGCAGATGAAAGACCGGCCCGACGCACAGGTCTGGTGGAAGAATGTCAGCTTTGACGAGGATACCGGGCAAGGCAGCTATCTGATGAAGATGGCGCCGGGCGCACGCTCGAACCCCCACATCCATCGCGGTCCGGAAGAGTTCTTTGTCCTCGAAGGTGACCTGACCGATCACGACGGGTTTCGTTATCACAGCGGAGATTTTGTCAGCTTTCCCGCCGGGTCTAGCCACTTTTCGCGCACCGAAACAGGATGCCTTTTGGTGGTCATGCACCGCGGCGCGACCGAAGCTATTCAGGAAGGTGCATTATGAATGTGAAGCCGGTCTTCGAAGTGCCGTATGAACGCAGCGGGGTTCTGGCTCCTGGCCTTCCAATCCTGCCCCATGGCACGGAACGTCATCCCGTCCCTGGCACAGGATCGCGTGCGGTTCCGGTGTCCAAAGGCGACACGATCACATTGTTGGATCGCGATGGGATGCAACCCGCCGAGATGGTGTTCTTTGCCCCGGATCGAAGCTCGGACGCTGCCATGCTTGGCGCGCAGGGGCACGGGCGACCAGAGGGGCTGATTGCAACTCTGGCGAATGGCTCGGCTTCGGGCAAGAAAGTGCTGCGCGCGTTAGAGGTTGCTGGTTTCGACATCGGACGCGGGGATGCAGTCAGGGCTTTCTCAGATGGATCACGCCCCGGCGACATGGTGCACTTCGTGGCGGAAAGTGACGGTCTTCTGATCGTCGCCGCACCAGGCGAAGCGATGCGCCCTGAAGACAATAACCCACCGACCGACATTATCCTGTACATTCAGCGTGCTGCTCCCGGCTTGGAAAAACCCGACGTGGGCCCGCCCGATCCGCTGGCCGACCCACTTAAGGATATCAACATTCAGCCTGGCAACGCCAAATCTTATGAGGTCAAAGCCGGAGAGTTCATCCAGATCGTGGATATCAGGGGCCGCGAATGCTCAGACTTTCAGGCGTTCAGCCGACGTGCATTGGATCAGGGGATCGAGCGCGAGATTGATCCCACCACGACACGCAGCCTGATGGGCAGCTTGTATCCGCAACCGGGTATATTCTCGAAATACTGGTCAGTCGATCAGGAACCCCTGGTTGAGATCGTGCAGGATACGTGCGGTCGTCACGACACGTTCGGGCTGGCCTGCACAGCAAGGTACTATGAAGATCTGGGCTATCCTGGCCATGTCAATTGCTCGGACAATATCAACAAGGACCTGAGCCAATATGGCATCCGTCCCCGCGCAGGTTGGTCCGCGATCAACTTTTTCTTCAATACAATGCTGGACGATAGCAATGCCATCGGTATGGATGATCCTTGGTCGCGACCCGGAGATTTCGTGCTGCTGCGCGCACTGACGGATCTTGTCTGCGTCAGTACCGGCTGCCCCTGCGACATCGACCCGGCCAATGGCTGGAATCCAACCGACATTCAGGTGCGAACTTATAAAGCGACCGAGGATTTTAAACGGTCCTACGGCTACAGAAAATCTGCGGAGGCGGATGTGGAAGAAACCAAGAAAACAGCATTTCACGACTGCTTTGCACGTCATACCCGTGATTTTGTCGAATATAATGGATATTGGCTGCCTAATACGATGACCAATCATGGCGCAATCGCAGAGTATTGGGCCTGTCGAGACAAAGTCGCCGTAATGGATCTGAGTCCACTGCGCAAATACGAGGTTGTTGGCCCGGATGCCGAAGAACTGATGCAGCTTTGCGTGACCCGCAACATGAAGAAGCTGAGCGTCGGTCAAGTTGTCTATACGGCAATGTGCTATGAACATGGCGGTATGATCGACGATGGCACTATCTATCGGCTGGGTGAGACCAACTTCCGATGGATTGGTGGCAACGACACCAGCGGTTTGTGGCTGCAGGAACAAGCGCGCAAGCACAACATGAATGTCTGGGTTCGAAACTCTACAGATCAGTTGCACAACATCGCGGTCCAGGGGCGATATAGCCGCGACATCCTCTCACAGATATTCTGGACGCCGCCGCAGCAGCCGACCATTGAAGAATTGCCTTGGTTCCGGCTTACAGTGGCCCGGGTCGGGGATGTGCGCGGCACCTCGGTCGTGATTTCCCGAACCGGATATTCTGGCGAGTTAGGGTACGAAATCTTCTGTCACCCTAAGGACGCTGTCGAGATTTTCGACCGTGTCTGGGAAGTTGGTCAGGATTATGGAATTGCCCCTCTTGGCCTTGCCGCCCTCGACATGTTGCGGATCGAAGGCGGCTTAATCTTTGCCGGGTCCGAATTTGACGACCAAACCGATCCGTTCGAGGCTGGGGTCGGTTTTACCGTCCCATTGAAATCTAAGACCGATAACTTCATAGGGCGCAGCGCAATTGAGGAACGCAAGGCTCACCCTCACCGCAAACTGGTCGGGTTTGATATAGAAGGTGGAACAGTTCCTTCTCCAGGCGATTGTGTACGTATCGGAAAAGCGCAGGTCGGTGAAATCACGAGCGCGATGAAATCACCCATCTTAGGCAAGGTCATCGCCCTCGGGCGGGTTGCATCAACCCATGCACTCGAGGGGCACGATATTGAGATCGGCCAACTGGATGGGCAGCAAAAGCGCTTGAAGGCAAAAATTGTTCCGTTCCCGCATTTTGATCCAGCAAAAGAGCGTGTGAAGGGTGTTTACCTAAGAAACGATTTCCCGGATGCGGCTGAATGATAAATTGACAACCAAGCAAACGGCCAAAGTTGCGGTCGTTTGTTTTCTGGGAATTGTCATGGCTACTTCGCCCGAATCCGGCTTCGCAGGATTATGTGACAGGGTTATCGCACTTGAAAACTACAACACCACCGGTTTCTCGCCCAAAGGAGCAATGTGCGAACCGTATGTCGGCCTGGTCAATGTACAAGGCATTTCATGCCGATGGGAGTTTCCGTTCCGAGACGCCGAAGCCAATCGCACATTCAACGACCTATGGACCGAAGTAACACGTTGCAAAGACGGAACTCAGAAACAACACGGTAGTTCCGTTAACCACCCTGACAGCTACGTGCAGAAGGAATTTATCACCTCGGACCGTCTTTATCGCGTCGCCCAAAAAGACAAGGGCCAAATCAATCGCACATTGGTGTTTTTGAGTCTCGAACTTCGCAATTGACGCAGCCGACGTACCTTTGTTCGCTAGATGACTAAGGATAGAGTAGTGCATGCTCTGCCATCTTCGATCGTCACGAAGCCCAAGTGCCGGACAACAGAACAGGCAGTGGCGCGAGCTGTCAGCTCAGGTGTTCTGATATGGACCAATTTCTTTGCTGACTCGGTCGCCGAACTTGCGGATGCTGATAGTTAGACCCTTTGCGGCGGGATGGTATGTTAGTCTAACAGATCGCACGAGTTGATCACGTTCGAAGAAGGTCGAAAGGGGCGGGATCTGGTTGTGTCGCAATCTTTTGACCGAGGTTGACGAAATTGCGTGCCCTGGTGCTTGTTGCTTTCAAATCAATCACGGGCAAGTTTTAGAATGATTTCTTTGAAAGGCTGCCACTTCCCAAAGGATTTGGTTTTGTACGCTGTGCTTTTCTATTTGCGCTACACTGTTTCCTATCGCGACCTTGAGGAAATCATGGCTGAACGGGGCGTTTCCGTCGATCGCGCCACATTGAATAGATGGGTTGTAAAAATTTCGCCGATGATCGCTGCGCGCGCGCAATCGAAAAAGCGCCCAACACAGAAATCCTGGAGAATGGACAAAACCTATCTCCGTGTGCGCGATAAGTGGGTGTATCTCTATCGGGCTGTCGACAAAGCAGGGAACACCCTTGATTTTATGTTGTCTGAGCGAAGGAACGGTCCCGCAGCAACCAGGTTCTTTGCCAAAGCGCTGTCATCAAACGGAATCCCAGACAAAGTCGTCATCGATAAGAACGCAGCCAACGCAGCCGGCATTCGAGAAGTGAACAGGATTCTGAAGTGGTTAGGTTGCCAAGCTAAGGTTTAGACAATCAGGTCCAAATTTTTGAATAACATGATCGAGCGGGATCATTGGTTCATAAAACGGCGCGTTCGACATATGTGTGGGTTCAAATCCTTCGCATCCGCGTCCGCTACGCTGGATGGCATTGAAGTAGCCACTATGACCCGAAAGCAGCAACTCTCCAGCGCAGCAAACCCCATCAAGGCGCGCCGCACCAACTTGATACTTGAGTGACGTGTTCTGATTGCGACCGTTAAAAGAAATATACGCACACATCCTGACATTTTAAAAACGCAGTTTGCAGTTTTGAGAATTTGGCGTGTTGGTCGCTTGGCGACACGCCGTACTAGGTAACCCCCTCAAATCCCAATGAAAAACTAGAATGTGCTAAAATCAAGACTTGCCGCCCACATCGTGAATATCGCATTACGGCAAAATAGTACCTACAATTCATTGAGAAACTTATAGTTCGTGCTGTGGAAACAAACCGTTTCGCACAAACTTGCGGCTTTACGGGAAACCCCGGAATATCGTCCAACTCGCAAAACCCGTATTTTGGGTTCAAAAATACCACTCACCCCCTCGAGTCTAAGGAGAGGGGCCGGCTTCTACCCCCTCAGCCAGCCCCTCGCACCACCTCTCATTTCCACACACTGGTGACAGATGGTTATCGTCAGAAGCGAATTTTGCCAGTGCATTCCTTTCTACGGCACACCAACTGTTCTTCAGCCATTATTTGCAAGTTCTTCTTGGGTATCCTCGTTGGAGGTTTGATCCTCTCCCACAGTTTGATCAATGACTTCTTCATTGTCTTCGCTGTCGGCATGGGCAGCTTCGCTATCGGTTGCGCCGAGCGTAGCTTTTACTGCTTCTTCGTCGGGATTAGAGGATCGTACTGCGTCTAGGACGCGGTCTTGTTGCTCCGCAGCCAAAACATCGTCTTCAGAAAAGTCACCCTTGTAACTCCCCAGGAGGCTTGCCTCTGCTTCATATACTGCCTCTGCGGCAGCCAATTGATCCTCGGTTGGGCGCTCAATCGCATTCCCATCATCTTTCAATATTGCGTCGTGCGCATCTTTAACCGCTTGAGCGTCTGCCAAATCTTCAGGGTCAGTCACACCCGGGTTTGCCATCTCATCGGCAAGAACCTTCTCAGCTTCTTCCAGCGTCATAGAGGCAGTGTCCAAGTAATCGTAAGCTGCAGCAATATCCTTAACGTCTGCTGGGCTTAAAGCGTAATCTTCACCCATGACATGATTGAAATTCGCGTCGGCAACGGCCAGGCCAGCGGCTAGGCTGACTGGCCCTGTACCCTTCGCATACTGACCGTTCGCAATATGCGCGAGCTTTGCATTGATGCTGGAATTAATCGCACCATCCAGTTTGCCAAGATTGCGTGGGGCGAGAGTGCCATCGTCGACAATTTTTGTTTTCTTGCTTTGCGGCTTCTGTATTGGCTTAACAGTAGACTTGTTTGCGCTCGTTGCTACCGGTTTGGTTTTATTACCTTTGAATAGGCCCTTGATCCCGTTCTTCTGTAGATTGCGGCCTAGCGTTTGAAAATCTTCTTTGACAGCCCGGCCCAAACGACCGCTGCGTTTTGACTTATCACCTTTGTTAGCGGACTTTCTGCTTTTCCGGTTCAGCTTGCTGTCTGAGCCCGCCCCACTCTTAGCGCCCTTGTCGCCGCCTTTGCCGCCTCCATTTCCGCCTTTTTCACCACCTTTGCCTCCACCATTTCCGTTGCCGTTTTTCGCATAGGCGTAATCGGCTGTGAGAACGGTCGCGATGGGTGCGGCTACGAAAGCAGATAACGCGAGTGCGGAAACGCTTACTCTCAGAAAGTTCAACAAAACAAAATTCCTTCTCGCTCTCATCATCTAAACCAAAGCGCTATTGCCACCGGATTAACCAAGATTGTCGGTGGAATGAGTTCAGATTACGGCAGTTTTCCGGCTTCCCAGAGTTGTTATTTTTAACCGAAGATTAACAACTTCGCCCTTACGACACTTAGGGCTGATGCGGGTGTGCTTGGTTGATGGAACGGTTGGGTGAATAGGCATTTGCAGCATCTGTTCATCCGTTTTCACAAGCTTCCGACATCACTGCATGGGTGCGATCTATGACATGCCGCACCTCTGCAAGAAACCGATCTTCATGATGGGTGACCAGCCACTGATCATGTTCCAGATCGTCAATCAAAGGTGAGACCGGTTTCAGGCCCGGCTGGGTGTTTCCAATGAAAGTTGGCAGAACCGCCCGGGCAAGACCTGCATTTGCAAGCTCAAGCGCATTTTGCGGCGCCGTCACTTCGATTGCGTCGTCCTCTTGCGCGTGCGCCCGCAGCCATCTGGACGAGGGTGTTTTGGACATCACGCGCGCCCAGGTCGAAATGCTCTCATCCGCAGCATAGACCGCAAAACGAACTCGCCCAATCTTGCGACCCGCCAGGCCAATCTCTTCTGGTCGGCGGTTTCGAATGCCGATCGCGGCTTCCCGGTGTCCGATCTTTAACACCTCTTCTGACGAGATGAATCGCAGCCGAACCGGCATTGAACGGGTAAGCCTTCCGACCGCGCCGATCAAAACCTTTGTCACCCAACTCCCGGCCGAGATTTTGACCAAAGGTGGCGCGGTGGCAAGGCTGCTTTCCGTGACAGGTATGACACGCGCTTCGATTCCTTCGACCTTCCTCAAAAGCGCTTGCCCGTCTTCGGTCAGGTCATACCCTCGCGGTTTGCGGTGAAACAGTTCGCTTCCCAGATTGCGCTCAAGCTCGATCATGCGCCGACCCAGGGTGGGTGCGCTCTTGCCGGTCTGTTCAGCGGCTGGTCCAAGCCCGCCCGCTCTGGCAACCGCAAGGAAAAGCCGCAAGTTGTCCCAGTCAAAGTTACCTTCATCCATGAAATGAAGATTGCATTCTGTGTTATTGATGAAAAGAGAGTCGCGGCTTTATTTCTGGAGGATCAGTCAAGAGGGCCACAGATGAACTTTCTCGACACCAAAATCTCACCCCTTGGTATGGGATGCTGGCCGATCGGCGGCAAGATGTATTGGGGCGAACAGTCGCTGGGTTACACCCGATCGGACGACGAAACCTCTATACGTGCGATCCACGCCGCACTGGATGGTGGAATCACACTTTTTGACACCGCTGCCGCCTATGGCGCGGGGCATTCTGAACGTTTGTTAGGCAAAGCGTTAAGGCACCGGCCCGACGCCCTGATTGTCACAAAGATCGGGGTTGGGATCGATGAGGCAAGCAGGCAGATTTCGTTTGACCCCTTCACCCCGGATCAGGTGGGCCCCGCCGTAGATGGGTGCCTGTCGCGGCTGGAACGGGATCGGATCGATCTCTTGCTGTTGCATGTGAACGATATGCCAATTGCCCAGGCGGAGGCGGTGTTTGACGAACTGGACCGGCTTAAAGAGGCTGGCAAGTTGCGCGCCTATGGTTGGAGCACTGACCATTCCGAGAGTGCCCGAGCGACCTCAACACGTGATGGTTTTGAGGCGGTGGAATACGTGTTGAACGTCTTTTTCGATGCGCCCCGCATGCAACAGGTTGTCCAAAAGGAAGGGCTATTATCCCTAATACGCTCACCTCTTGCGATGGGGTTGCTCTCGGGCAAGTACAATCGGAACAGTGTCATGGCACCAAACGACGTGCGCGCATCCGGTGAAAGCTGGATGGAGTACTATTCGGATGGAAGGGTAAACCCTGATTTCATGCAAAAACTCGAAGCGGTTCGGGATCTGCTGATCACCAATGGCCGAACGCTTGTGCAAGGGGCTCTCGGGTGGATATGGGGCCAATCTGAAACATACGTACCGATTCCGGGCGCTCGGACAGAAGAACAAATTGAAGGCATTTCGGGAGCACTGACCTTTGGTGCCTTGCCAGTTGAAGCAATGAACGAAATAGAAAGCTTGATTTCGCGCAATCCCAACGAGCCAGACCGCCCCAGGTAACTTTAAGAACTGTATCAAATCTGTGCGCTTGCCGCGAAAGTCGGCAACGCGGGCTGCTAACGCGGCATTTCAGATTTCTGTTCAAGGTCTGCTTAGGGCCGTCCGCATCGGAGCGACATAAGGCCAACAGGTCGCGGTTATGTGTTGCACCCAGAGATACGATCATTCGCGTGAATTCGTCCCACTATCTGAGTTCATTCTTTCGTCCAGCGTCTTTAATAGCTTGTTCAAATCTTCGACTTCCGCCGGAGATAGCCCCCGCAAAAGGTGATGCTGTGTTTCGACATGATCGCCAACGGCATCCTCGATTGTCGCAAAACCGGTCTCGGTCAAGCGGATCAGAAACCCGCGCTTGTCTTCGGGGTTTGGCACTCGCTCGACAAGGCCGCGTTTGACGAGTTGGTCGATACGATTGGTCATTGTTCCAGAGGTCACCATGGTCAGGTCCAGCAACTCGCCAGGGGATAAGCCATCAGGTTTACCCGATCTGCGCAGGGTCGCCAGGACATCAAAGCTGGCGGCGTTTAACCCATGTGCCTTCCAGGTTTTATCCATTTCACTTCGGAGCTTGGTAGCCATACGAGATAGCCGGCCGATGATTTCCATCGGTCCGACATCAAGGTCGGGCCGGGCCTTGTTCCATTGAGCAATGATGCGGTCTACGTGGTCCATGCATACATATTGCGGGATTATATCTTGACGTCAAGATAAAGCAGTATATCTTGACGTCAAGATAATGGAGATCTGCGATGAGACATCTCGACATTGGAATCACAGCCATTGCGCCATTGGTATGGGGCAGCACCTACTATGTGACGACGGAGTTTCTTCCTGCCGGGTATCCGGTGACGATGGCCGCCCTGCGCGCTCTGCCTGCTGGCCTGCTGCTGCTTGTTTTGGCTCCTCGATTGCCGAAAGGTAATTGGTGGCTGCGCATCTTTATTCTTGGCGCGCTGAACTTCACGCTTTTCTGGGTCTTTCTTTTTATCGCAGCCTACCGGTTACCGGGGGGAGTCGCGGCTACCGTCGGTGCTGTTCAGCCGCTGATCGTCGTATTCCTTGCCGCACCGCTGCTCGGGACCGCAATCCGAGCAGCGTCGGCGCTGGCCGCCTTGATCGGCATCCTAGGTGTTGGACTGCTCGTCTTGGGGTCCGGCATATCGCTTGATCCAATCGGTTTGATAGCCGGGATTTGCGGAGCGGCCTCAATGGCCGCAGGTACAGTCCTGACCCGGAAATGGCAGCCTCCCGTGTCGCTACTTACCTTCACCGCGTGGCAACTGACCGCTGGCGGTCTGTTGCTGGTGCTTCTGGCCGTCTTCATCGAGCCGCCTCTTCCTCCACTGGATGCACGAAACCTCTCCGGCATCTTTTACCTTGCTCTCATCGGGGCTGCGCTCACCTATATCCTGTGGTTCCGCGGCATCTCTCGGATAGAGCCAGATGCCGTCTCCGTACTTGGTTTTCTGAGCCCGCTTTCCGCCGTCCTGATCGGCTGGGCATTGCTGGGTCAGGCGCTGACACAGATGCAGATCACTGGGGCCGCGCTTGTTTTTGCCGCAATTTGGCTTGGACAAAGGGCGGGGCGCGTCCACTCGCCCAACCTTCCGAAACATCCCATCCGTAATCCAGTATAAAGGAAAACTTCCATGAAACTCATAGTATTTGGTGCCACCGGTGATGTCGGTTCTCGCGTCGTAACAGAAGCGCTCGCACGCGGGCATGACGTAACAGCAGCTGTCCGAAACGAGGCAGCGTTTGCCAAGTTGCCGGAAGGCATCAGGCCAGTCATCGCGGATGCGACAGACCCCGCAGCCCTCGCCACCGCCATGGTATCGCAGGAAATGGCGATCAGCGCGTTGCGCTCTCCGCCCGGGCGCGAAGGCGAGATTGTCGCTCTGACACGTTCGATCCTCAATGCTGCGTCACGCACGGGCCTTCGGGTGATCATCGTTGGCGGCGCCGCGCGACTCCATCTTCCAAACGGAAGTCCACATACGGTTTTGTCAGACCCCGATTTTTTACCTGAAAACATCGTTCCGATTGCCCGCGCATCGATGGCGCAATGGGAACTCTGCGCCACTGAAACATCGGCGAACTGGACCTATGCCAGCCCGTCGGCACTCTTGCAGCCCGGTCAACGCCTAGGCGCGTTCAGAACCGGTACGGACACGCTGCTCGTTGATGAAGCTGGCAAATCAGAGATATCGATGGAAGATTTTGCTGTTGCGCTGGTAGATGAGGCACAATCAGCCAAGTTCCCGCGTGCTGCGTTTACGGTCGGTTACTAACACTCGTCTCAGAGCGCTATGGAAAGGGCGTCCAGCCAGCCGGCTAGCAGGCAGGGCGTTTCCTAAAGGGAGCAGTCCGCCGACTCAAGACATTGATCGCTGCAGGGCCGACGCAGTTTCTTACGCGATGCAGTCCTGCGCCTGACCTGAATGCCACTCTCAGGTTTAAACATTCGTTTTCAGGAAACTGAACTGCAGAGTTGCTCAGATTGATCGATGTTTCCTTTGGGCCGTTAGATAGATCGCGGGAAACGGGTAATAGAAAGCCACAGGCGAGAGTGTTTGCGTGACAAAGGCAATATTCCGGCCGGGATTGATGGCTAGAACTGCATTGGCGTTGATAAGCACCATTGTTGGACCAAAGCCCATGGAGGGTCACCTTCCGAAGGCAACTCTACTCGAGCTTGGATAAAGTGTCTTACTTCCCAATAACTTTGAAACAGTTCCAAAAAGCTTTGTGAAAATATCAAATTTAGGCAAGCTGAGTCCGTGGAGAATTGTGCATGCCTGATGTCGCAAGCTGGCTGGCTGAATTCGGCTTAGAAAAGTACGCAAAGGATTTCGACGGCGTCGAAATCGATTTTGAGACTCTTCCGGAGTTAACAGAGAAAGACCTCGTAGAGCTGGGTTCGCCAATTGTTCCAAAACGCAAGGTTTGGGCTGTTATCCAACGTCTTAGTGGTGGGCTGAAGGAGCAGAATCCCTTGGGGTGGAACACTTTGGACAGGCTGGTACGGTTGAAGACACCTATCATCTGCATGGAATTGGCGCGAACGCAATTCTGCACGCGACGCGAGCGTTGTTGTCGGGGCGCGGGGCGCGCTACATTACTCCTCTTGCGGGATGAAAGAGATGATCAAAGACCAACCTCTGCCACCCGGCGCGCATTCCGAACCGGGGTTTTGGCTTGAAACCTTCAATCACCGTAACTGGTTGATGGATCAGGCCATGCGACAGTTTGAGTTCTTCAGCGCCAGTTGCCGAAACGGGCTTGGGCTCTTCATTCTTGGTCACGATGGCAGCTCACAGCCCGGTGAGTTTCAGGAATTGCACACGACCGCGCGTATGTTCCATTCATATGCTTTGAGACATCTTGCAGGTTTTCAGGGTGCTGATCAGATCATTGATCATGGCATGACATATCTCGAACGCCACCACAGAGATCGTGACTATGGCGGATATTTCTGGGCGCTGGAGGGTGATCAGATCAAGGATGATCGCAAGCTCGCCTACGGACATGTCCTCGTTCTTCTTGCCTCTGCAAGCGCGAAGCTGGCGGGTCACCCGGAGGCTGGCCGCCTGATGGCGGATGCCCGCGAGGTCTTGGACCAGCATTTCTGGGATAAAGAAGCGGGATTGTACTGCGACGAGTGGAATAGGGATTGGACACCTATTTCCACCTATCGTGGAATGAATGCGAATATGCATGGTGTTGAAGCGATGTTGTCTGCCTATGAGGCGTTCGGAGATGAATTTTACCTCTCCCGAGCCGGTCGCATTTTGGACTTCTTCATCAACAAGATCGCGGCTGGGGAAAACCGGCGGTTGCCTGAGCATTACACGTCTGAATGGCAGATTGATCATAACTATGCGGGTAATCCGATGTTCAGGCCTGCCGGAACGGCTCCTGTTCATTCGCTTGAACTCGGTCGGCTTCAGCTTCAGCATTGGGACTTGTCGGTTCGGCCGGAAGCCAATGCGCCCGGCACAGCGCGCCACTTGATTGAACAGGCATTGAATGATGCCTGATTACCCGGAGGTGGATTGGCCTACCCGCTGGACTTTGATGGCCAGGCTGCCAACGGCTCCCGGTTTTGGTGGTCGATCGCCGAAGCAATTGGAGCAGTCGCCGCGCTGATTACTCTGGACAAAATGCCGGAAGACGAGATCTGGTACCGGAAGCGCTAGACCTATGCGAGTGCTACGTTCTTGAATCATAACATGGCGGTTGGTTTCCAGCGGTGGCTGAGAATGGGAATGTCGTGACATCCATCTTTGATGGGAACCCCAACATTTACCACTCGCTGCAAGCCTGCTTGTTTCCGCTATCTTGACGCCTGTCGAGGATGATGCCTCTCTAGCCCACGCGCGCACTCAAAAGTCGACCACACAAGTTAGGTGAATGTCAGGTTCGTCTACAATTAGTTTCTGAAACTGCAGTGAATGGCCGAACTGGTGAAGCTGCACAGCGGCGCTGACGACGAAGCGGATGTCTGCTTTGGGCCGTAGTGTTCATGCCGCCATTAAGAGGAGTTCCGACAAATTCCCACTAAGATTGACCTGCTTGACAATGCCGAAAGACTCTCCTTTAGCGTTTACTTCCTCAAAGCGCAGCCTCGCCGCTCAGCTGTAAAACATTTGGTACAGGCCGTTCCCTCCCAGACAAAATGGCAATCCATCAAAGGATCGATTGCCCAGTCGAGTTCCAATCATTGAGAAACTTCTCGATGCCGGTATCGGTCAATGGATGCATGACCAATTTGCGGATAACGGACGGAGGGATTGTGGCTATGTCTGATCCGGCCAATGCCACCTCTGTAATATGATTGGGGCTTCTGACGGATGCAGCAATGATTTCCGTTTCAATACCATAGTTTTCGTAAATGGTACGGATATCACGGATCAGATCGGCTCCGTCCAGATTAATGTCGTCCAATCTGCCAATGAAAGGAGATACATAGGTCGCTCCGACTTTCGCCGCTAAAAGCGCTTGATTGGGTGAAAAGCAGAGTGTGACGTTTGTTTTGATGCCTTCTCTTTTGAAATGTGCACAGGCTCTGAGGCCATCTAGTGTCAAAGGCAGTTTGACGACGACGTTGTCGGCAATCGCGGCAAGGTGCTCTCCCTCTGCAATCATGCCAGCTGTGTCCAATGCTGCAACTTCTGCCGACACGGGCGTATCCGTCAGTGTACAAAGTTCGGCAACGACTTCTTTGAAATCCCGGCCGGACTTGGCTATCAGGCTTGGATTGGTAGTAACGCCATCCAACAATCCAAAGTTTATCAGATCTTTTATGTCGTTTACTTCTGCAGTGTCCACGAAGAATTTCATGAGCTTTCCTCATCGTGTATAGGGTGATTTTGATTGCATTTGAAATCGCCCAGAGGCGTTTGCATCAACGGATCGTTTCAGCTTTCGTTTCGCAGGGTCAGAACGCGTAGCGCATCCCGAATTCGGTGTAATTCTGATGCAGTGTGAGATCCGCTTTCCTGCTATCACGGATGACGTGTTCCGCGTTCGGCAGATCGTTCGTTTTTGCGCGTTGCAGCGCGGTTTGCGGGTCAAAGCCATGCTTGATCCAGCGATGCTGTAATCGGTTTTCAAGTTCCTCCAATGTGGAGCTGACAAAAACCGTTACGGCGTACACATCTGCCAACGTCCTCCACGGGTCGCTATTCATCAAAAGGTAGTTCCCTTCTACGACTACAGTCTGAGTTTCCGGGTGAACGGCAATCGCATTCGCAATGGCCAGGTCCATTTGGCGGTCAAATTTAGGATGAAAGGACTCATGCTGCGCGGATTGCAGCCCTCTGATTGCAGAGCAGAACCCAACTGCATCGAAGGTTTCCGGCGCGCCCTTTCGGGACAGCAAGCCTCGCGTTTCCAGCACGCGATTGTCCAGATGATAACCGTCCATGGGCACCAGCGTGGCTAAAGGAACCGCAGAGCTTTGTTGCGCGTTCAGCGATTGCACCACGTTTTCTGCCAAAGTCGACTTTCCGGATGCAGGGGGGCCGGCGATTGCGACAATCGACCGAACCCCAACCTGCCTCCGGGAGGTAATCAGGTCACAAACGCGCTTTGCATCCTGATCGATCACGCGGCGTCCTCTTTTGGGGGTTCCTTGGCGCCGGTCATGAAGGCCACCGCGTCGGACATCGTGTAATCCTTGGGATCAATGGTGCAGAGCCTTTTGCCCAGCCGATGCACATGAATGCGGTCAGCAACCTCAAAAACATGCGGCATGTTGTGGCTGATCAGAATGATCGGAATACCGCGTGCCCGCACGTCTTGGATAAGCTCAAGCACTTTGCGGCTTTCCTTGACCCCCAAAGCAGCCGTGGGTTCGTCCATGATGATGAACTTCGTCGCAAAGGCGGCAGCACGCGCAACGGCTACGCCTTGGCGCTGGCCGCCAGAGAGAGTTTCGACCGCCTGATTGATCGACTGCACTGTCATCAGCCCAAGCTCGGTCAGTTTTTCACGGGCGAACTTCTCCATGGCTGGACGGTCAAGCTGACGCATGTATTTGCCCATGAACCCTTGTTTGCGGATCTCGCGCCCCATGAACATGTTGTCGGCTATCGACAGAGCAGGCGACATGGCGAGCTGCTGATAGACAATCTCAATCCCCATATTTCGGGCGTCGATCGGAGAAGAGAAGTTGACCTTTTCCCCTTCGATCAGAATCTCGCCCTCGTCTGGGATAGTGGCGCCGCAAATCGCCTTGACGATGGACGACTTGCCTGCGCCGTTGTCGCCAATAACCGCAAGGATTTCCCCCTGGCGCAGTTCAAAGTCAGAATGGTCGATGGCGGTGACGTGGCCATAGCGTTTCACGATCCCGCGGCCCTGGACGACTGGAGTTGTGTCTGACATTAGCCCGATACCTTTCTGATCCACTGGTCGACTGCGACCGCTGCGATGATGAGAAGTCCGATAAGCAGGAAGGTCCACTGTGCGTCCGCGCCCAGAAGCCTGAGCCCCAGAGTAAAGACGCCGACAATCAGTGCTCCGAACAACGATCCCAGAATGGAGCCTCGCCCGCCAAACAGCGAGATACCCCCGATCACAACAGCGGTAATGCTCTCAATATTGGCCAATTGGCCGGAGGTCGGCGAGACCGATCCGATGCGCCCGATCAAAGCCCAGCCCGCAAAAGCACAGATCAAACCGGACAGCATGTAGACGGACATCAATGTTTTGTGGACGTTCACACCGGATAGCTCGGCCGCCTCGGGGTCGTCCCCCACCGCGTAGACATGCCGGCCCCAGGCCGTGTGTTTGAGCGCATAAGCCAGCACGAATATCAGAACGAGCATGAAGATCACGCCAACCGTGAAAGTCGCGCCACCGATGCTGAATTTTGTGCCAAAGAATTGCAGGAACGGGGCGTTGGCCTCGATATCCTGACTGCGAATTGTTTCGTTTGCGGAATACAGGAAGTTTGTCGCCAGAACGATCTGCCACATGCCGAGCGTAACAATAAAGGGCGGCAGCTTTACGCGACTAACCAGCCAGCCATTGAGAGCCCCGATTAGCGTTCCCATTGCCAGCCCGCACATCACCGCAATGGGCACGGGGATGCCGTAGCGGAAGGTGAACTGACCCATAATGACGGATGAAAACACCATGATTGCACCGACGCTCAGGTCGATGCCGGCGGTTAGAATGACAAGGCTTTGTGCCGCGGCCACGATGCCCACAATCTGGACCTGCTGCAGGATCAGCGTCATCGCAAAGGGTGAGAAGAATTTGGACCCCAGCAGCAGGCCGAAAATCACGATCGCGCCAACCAGAACGATCAATGGTACAAAGGATGGATTGACGTGAAGAAGATGCTGCAACTTCCCCAGAACACCACGCCGGTTATCTTCAAACTCCGCCACGGCTTCTGAAGCGCTGGCGGCGGTTTCGAATTCCTGAGTGTTTTGGTTTGCTTCAGACATATCTCCCCCTTTTCGTGGCTGGCATCGCGCCCACGAAATCAGTGTACAGGAAGTTTCGGTTTGCTGGTGAAAGGATTGATGAGGCGCTGTGGCGCGCCTCACCCAATATGGCTGTCTTTAGCCCCAGCAGAGATCCAGGCCTTCTGCGACCGACAGCGACTCGACCCCATCAACCGGCTGGTCGGTGATGAGCGCGACGCCCGTGTCATAGAAGTCTTTGCCGGGTGTGTTTTCGGGCTTCACGCCCTCTTCGGCCCATTTTTTTACGGCCTCAACACCAAGCGAGGCCATCAACAGCGGGTACTGCTGGCTTGTCGCCCCGATCACACCGGCTTCTACGTTTTGGACACCGGGGCACCCGCCGTCGACCGACACGATCAGCACGTCGTTTTCACGCCCGATGGATTTCAGTGCCTCATATGCACCCGCAGCAGCCGGTTCGTTGATCGTGTGAACAACGTTGATCGATGAATCCTTGGCCAGAAGGTTTTCCATCGCTCGGCGACCGCCTTCTTCGTTGCCGTCGGTCACGTCACTGCCGACCAGACGCGCATCGGTTTCGTCACCGATGACATTCGGGTCCGCCAAGTCCACGCCAAACCCGTCGAGGAAGCCCTGATTGCGCAGAACGTCCACTGTCGGCTGGCTGACATTCAGATCCAGTGTCGCGATCTTGGCATCGGCCGCGGCGTCGCCCATTTTGGCCTTGGCCCATTGACCGATCAGCAAACCGGCCTTGTAGTTGTCCGTCGCGAATGTCGCGTCTGCTGAGTCAATCGGGCTAAGCGGTGTATCCAGCGCAATGACCAAAACCCCCGCATCCCGCGCCTGTTTGACCGCAGGAACGATCGAGCTGGTGTCAGATGCCGTCAGTAGAATCCCTTTTGCGCCATCGAGGATGCAGGTTTCAATGGCCTGGACCTGAGTTTCATGGTCGCCATCAACCTTGCCGGCAAACGCCTTGAGCGTCATGCCCAGCTCTTCTGCCTTGGCGGTTGCGCCTTCCTTCATCTTGACGAAAAAGGGGTTGGTGTCGGTCTTAGTAATCAGGCAGACGGTTTCACCAGCCGCTTGCGCGGATGCAGCGGCAAAAGTCAGCGCAGTCGCGGATGCGGCGAGCTTGAGTAGATTTCTCATTTTGTCCTCCCAGAAAATTGTTGTGGCCCCGCGCGGAATAGCGACAAGACGCGCCTCCATCCTCCAATGAAGGTCCTGCTCAAGAAACCGTGATTCTAGCCCTTGTGTCAATAAATAAATAAAGTTTATTTATTAATTTACCCACGTATCTTTTCATAAGAAAACAAGGTGTTTATGTTAAAACTATGGAAAGAGAAGCGTTGAAAATACTAACTGGCGGGGTAAGCCAAAGCGGTGTTCGTGATCATAACGAACGCCTGATTCTGACGGTTTTACAACGGCATGGACCTGCTGCCGGGGCCGAAATCGCGCGGCTCACAGGCCTGTCTCCGCAGACCGTGTCGATCATTCTGCGTAAGCTCGAAAAGGACGAGATCCTCAAGCGTGGGACGCCGCTAAGGGGCAAGGTGGGGAAACCTTCGACCCCGATGGAACTCAATCCCGAAGGCATCCTGTCGGTGGGGATGAAGATCGGTCGCCGCAGCGCTGATCTTCTTTTGATCGACTTCACCGGCAAGCCGCGCCATCAAATCTCGACGACTTATGACTATCCGCTGCCCGAAGCGGTGTTCGGGTTTCTGGAGAAAGGATTGGAGGAACTTCTGGTCCATGAACCCCAGAAACTTCGCGACCGTGTATGCGGGATTGGAATCGGAACTCCCTTCGAACTGTGGAAATGGCACGACCTGTCTGGGCTTGCGGCCAAAAAATTCAGGTCTTGGAAAAACGTGAATTTCTTTTCCGAGGTCGCCAAGTTCAGCGACCTGCCAGTTTTTGTGGTCAACGATGCGACGGCTGCCTGTCACGCCGAGCATCTTTATGGGCGCGGGGCCGAATATCGCGACTATTTTTATTTCTTCATCGGGTCAATGATCGGCGGCGGAGTCGCGCTGAACGGCACCGTGTTTGAGGGCAATCAGGGAAATGCAGGTGCCTTGGGCGCGATGCGAACGACCGGGCCATTAGGCGAAAGCCAGCAGTTGATCGACACTGCATCACTGTTCCTGCTCGAAGACAGGTTGATCGAAGCCGGTGTCGATCCCCAAATACTCTGGACGAAGCCACAAGATTGGAGCAGCATTTCGCGATATGTCGAGCCTTGGATTGGTACCACGGCACAAGAACTTGCCAAGGCTGCCTTGTCTATTTGCGCGGTCATCGACTTTGAGGCGATTTTCATAGACGGCGCGTTCCCATCGGAAGTGCGGGAAGAGTTAGTTGCCCGGGTTCGTCGTTACCTCCTCAACCAAGACAAGCGTGGATTGATTCCTCCGGTCGTAGAAGCTGCAGCAGTTGGCGACAACGCCCGAGGCATTGGAGCAGCAAGCAGCCCGATCTTCCGCCAGTTTCTATTGAATACCAATGCGGGGCTTTCTGGGATGTAGCCTACCCAATGGCTGAAGGGTAATCCGGCAGACAGCGGCGAGGATCATTATCACGCAGGATTACTTCATCTGGAATGTTGTCCTGCGCGACCTTGTTGAACGGATCGGCTTCCCAGTTTAGCTCTGGTGCTTTCATTTTCGTGAGTTGCCGTGGATGCCATACAAGTTCAATCATGCCCGTCGCCTGCAAGCGCGTGATCTTGCCACTTAAGTAGTTGAAGCAAAAATTACATCAAAAGCGCTGAACCACATGACATCTCTCGGTCATGCAGAACATGAACGCATTTTCTGAAGTGTTGGGTCTGGGGTCAGTTCGCCCTAGCTCTGATCCATGCAACAGGGTCCCTGCAGAGAAAGCACTGGAGCACGTTTAGATGCTTCAATTCCTGCCAGTTCAGACGTGAATTATTCACGTCTTTCAGACCACCCCCTTCTGAATAAAGTTGGTGCTTCGCCGTAGCGTTTCTTGAATCGTACCGTAAGTTGTGTAGCGCTGCTAAAGCCTGTGGCTGCCGCGATTTCCGCGACCGCCATCTCGGTTTCGCTGAGCAATGCGTAAGCCCTCGAAACGCGCAGTTCTAGATAAAACTGAACAGGCGAAGTTTCGACATACTTTTGGAAGAGACGCTCTAACTGGCGACGAGATATCTGCACGGCTTCTGCTATTTCAGAGATATCTAACGGCTCTTCCAGGTTTTCTTGCATGATCTGCATTGCGTTGATCAGGTACTGGTTGCGACTACCTAAAGCTACCGAAAAGGCTGATTTCTGGAGCGTTTTACTATTGTTGGATCGAAAGTGAATGCACATGTCCGAAACAATGACCGCGAGGTCATTTCCGAAATTGGATTCGATCATGTCCAACATCATGTCGGTTGCAGCATTTCCGCCGCCACATGTCATAAGCCCATTGTCGATCTCATACAGGTTTGACGATGGCTCCAAGTCATCAAAATGTTCGACAAAAGCAGGGTGGTTTTCCCAATGTAATGTGAACCTTTTCCCTGAAAGAACTCCAGCCTTGGCAAGGGCGAAAGCCCCTGTGCAAATACCACCCAGTTTACATCCAAAGGTTCTTTGGCGGCGGATCCACGACAGCACCTTGGGGTTTGTACTTTCCGCCGGCTCAATACCCGAGCAGACAAACAGCCGCGACGATCGCGGCAAGTTGTGCAACGCAAAATCCGGCGTAATTTCAACCCCATTCGAGCAAGAAACCGGAATTCCATCTTCAGTGATTAGAAACCATTTATACAGTTCTTTGTTAGTAACCTGGTTGGCGATCCTCAGAGGTTCCACTGCGGCGCTGAAGGCCAGCATAGTCAGCTTTGGCAGCAGCAGAAAATAGATTTCCTTGGCCGATCCATCATAGTCAATGCGATAGCTGGCCGCGCCCTTTGGGACAAAGTTTTTCGGGTCCATATGCTCTCCTCCCAGTATCGATCGAGGCGGGTGAAGGGCACCAACACCTCATTTGGTGTTGGCGCAGAAAGATTAGGCACTCATTTGTGCAACAGGTTCGCCGCTTTCCTCCCAGGAGCGGATTTCTTTTTCGCTGGCTTTAGGCGAAAACAGCCCTGTCATGGCATAGAAGATACCGATGACCGGTGACAGCCAGCAAGCGAATGCAAGCGGAATATACAGCAGATTTTCGAAGTTACCGTCCGCGATACCCAAGCCAAGCGCCGTGATGACAAACGCACCACCCGCGTTCCAAGGGATCAGAGGGGACACCAGAGTTCCGCCTTCCTCGACCGCCCGGGATAGGTTCAGTGGGGAATAGCCCATCGCGCGATAGACCGGTGCATACATCCGCCCTGGCAGTGCAATTGACAGATAGGGGTCACCTGCGACGGTGTTGGTCGCGACAGAGGTTAAGATGGCTGAGGTTTGAATACCGGCAAACGTTTTCACCTTCGAGATGACAACTTTGATGATGGCCTGAAGGCAGCCTACGCGTTCAAACGCTCCGCCAAACCCCAAAGCCAGCAGCACCAGTGAAATCGTCCACATCATAGACTGAATACCGCCGCGGTTCAGCAGGGGATCGATCTCCGGAACTCCAGTATCGATCGAATAGCCGCTGTTGGCGAAGGTGAACGTCTCATGCAGTCCAGCCCCCTGACAGAAGATAGCCATGATGCCGCCCGCAACGGCGCCTGCGAAAAGTGACGGGATCGGAGGTTGTTTCATGACCGCCAGCACGATGACTAGAATTGCCGGAAAAAGCATGATCGGCGAAATCCAGAAAGCGTCGTCCAGCGCGGTGGTGATCGCGTGAATACGGTCAAACGATACTTGGGACGTGTCGATCAGAGTGAAGCCGACGACAAAATAAGTTACCAGTGCAATCAGCATGGACGGAACTGTGGTTGGAAGCATATTCCGAATGTGATCGAACAGATTAGTCCCCGTCACAGCAGGTGCCAGGTTTGTCGTATCTGATAAAGGCGAGATCTTGTCTCCAAAGAATGCACCAGAGACCACCGCCCCTGCTGTCCAGTACATTGGAATGCCGAACCCGGCTCCAATCCCCATCAGCGCTAATCCGACGGTGCCTGTCGTTCCCCATGAGGTGCCCAATGAAACAGAGACAATAGAGCAAAGGACCATTCCTGCGGCGAGGAAAAGCTCGGGCGACAAAATCCTGAGACCATAGTAGATCAGCGTCGGGACGGTGCCGCTTGCGATCCACACTCCGATGATCATCCCCACTGTGATCAGTATCGAGACCGACGGAAGGGAGATATTGATAACGTGGAACACGCCTTCTTCGATATTGGGCCATTTGTGACCCAACATGAGGCCAACGATGCCTGTAATTGCGATTCCGAATGCCAGTGGGATGTGTGGAGTAAAGTCACCGAAATAGAATAGTTGCAGCCCAAGCACACACAGGGTCAGCACTATTGGCACGAGGGCCAGCACCAAACCGGGCTGCCGTATGTTGTCTTCATTCCCAGACATATGGGTCTCCTCCTTTGGAATGGTCCAGAACCGTGATGATCTGCGGAAGAAACCAAGTTTGGCGTTGTGAGACTGTCGGTCAGAGCGCACATCTTGTTAGAATTTGCGACATTGGGGCGTCGGACTTCGGCGTCTTCGATTGAATTGAAGACTGACCATTGCAATCACGCCAAACAAATTACTTGCGTTCGTGAAGTATGCCTTGCTTCGAAAAATCGTGCGCGCGCCCAGTGAGGCGACGAGCTACTCAAGCCTTACCCGGATAGCGGCGAGTGGAGGGCTTTGGTCATGAAACGCGACGATGGGAACAGCAAGGCGTTGATCAAGACTCTGGGGTATCTCAAAATTGTGCAGGCGGACGTGATCATTCCCAGCGTCGCCGCCGGGAGGTGCCAGATATCCGAACTGGCCAAGAACGAACAGCATACGGCTATATTCGACGGGCAGAACAATAGTGACCAGAATGACCACAGCCGCAAATGCGACAACAACTGTCGAACGGATAAGTTATCTTCTTCTAAGGTTTAGCACCAGAGCCGATCGCAAGTTTAAGTCCTCGAGGCTTCGAACGCCGCCCATGCTTTTTCGAAGGCGTCGAAATCGAACCCTGATGCGCGGGCGGGATCAAGGATCAGTTTTTCGGTTTCAAGCAGCTTGATGATCGCCCGTTCAAGCTCGTCCACCACCTCGGGCGGGATCACCAGAGCGCCATGCCGGTCGGCATGAACTAGGTCACCGTCCTTGATCGACAGGCCGAAGATCGTAACCGGCGTTCCAACCTCTTTCACGTGCACGAACCCGTGGCTTGGCCCGACAGACCCGGCAACCACCGGAAATTTATCCGGCAGGTCGCCGAGGTCCCGCATCACGCCGTTGGTCAGCGCACCGCTGATGCCAAAACCCTTGTGGACAGTCGTATTGATCTCACCCCAGTAGGCGCCAATGCAGTCGGGGTAATCCAAGTCTTCCACCACGGTCACGGCGGGACCGGTGCCTGCGGCCATGTGCCGGTAGTAATCCATACGACGCGCGCGGATCACGTCAGGTGCCTCGGCCGGTGGGTTCACGGCGGCAATCTTCGCGGTGCGAGCATATCCCACCATCGCGCCCGCATCGGGATCAGAGCATAACATTGTGCCCCGGGTAAAATCATTGAAACCGCGCTTGCCCTGAGCCACTTCGATAGCGTTGCAAACGGTTGGCGTGTCGACCTTTTTCAGCAGGTCCAGCAGGGATTGGTTCATATCATCTCCAGCCAGCGGGTCAGGGCCGCCGTGGTTTGTTGCGGTTGTTCCAGAGTCGGCAGATGGCCAGCGTTTCCGATGATCTCCAACCGGCTCTGCGGCATCAGATCGTGCATCAACTCATGCCTTGAGACGGGGCACAGGGCATCGTCGCGCCCACAGAGAACCAGCGCTGCGCCGGTGAAGTCCCGCAGGGTATTGCTCTGTTCAGGGCGATCACGCAGGGCTTTGGATTGATTGATGAAAACCTCCGGCCCAAGATCCATGGCCATATCCATGCACAAATCCAAAATTGCGGCGCGGCGAGGGCCATCCGTCAGGTAGTTCGGCTTCATCTCTTCGGCCATCACCTTGCGCAGGTTGCCCCGTTCGACGGCATTGATCTGAGGACCGCGTCTGGCCTTGACCTCGTCCAATTCAGCAAGTGGGTTCGTGTCCATCAACGCTAAACCAGCCACGCGATCCGGAGCCTGCCGCAGAATTTCCATCGCCACGATACCGCCCATCGAGAGCCCCGCCATAGCAAAACGATCGGGCGCATAGGTCAAAACCTCGGCGGCCAGAGCCTGCATCGTGTCATAGCCACCGATGGGCGCGGACAGGATCGGGTAATTGCCTGATAGCGCGTTAACCTGCGGGGTGAACAACCGCGCATCGCACATCATTCCGGGCAGGAGGATAAGCGGCGTCATTTGACCAGGGCAGCCCCTTCGGCCAGCGCGCCCAGCTTGGCATAGGCGATATCCGGGTCGACCGCGCCAAAGCCTGCAAAGGTGCCAAAGCCGCAATCCGACCCGGCAACCACGCGTTCAGCATCGACAATATCGACAAAGCGTTGGGTGCGTTGGGCGACCACCTCGGGATGTTCGACAAAATTGGTCGTGGTGTCGACTACACCGGGCACCAGAACCTTGTCATCCGGAATCTCATCCTTGCGGTCACGGAACACCGTCCATTCATGCGCGTGTCGGGGGTTCGAGGTTTCGAACAGAACATAGCGAGATTTGGTGGACATCAGCGTCGAAAATACCTTGTCCATGCCGATGTCACAGCAGTGCGGACCCTCGTAATTGCCCCAGCAAATATGGACACGTACTTTTTCTGAAGGGACGTTTTGCAACGCGTGGTTCAGCGCCTCGACATGCATATCGGCGATTTTCACGAACTCGTCGTCGGACAGATCGGTGAACAACATGTGTCGCGACAGGGCGAGATCCGGGCAATCCAGCTGCAGATCCAGACCAGCAGCGACGATGGTTTCGTACTCTGCCTTCATCGCATCGGCCAGCGCGGCCAGATACGCCTCGCGCGTCGGGTAAAAATCATTTTGCAGAAACAGGGAAATCACCCCGGGGCTGGCCGCGTTCATAAAACCGCGCTCGACCTCGTGTTCGGCCATCGCCGCCTTGAGATTGTCTATGTCTTTCTGCAGCTCACCCTGCCCTTTCGAGCGCACCTCACCCACACACATGGGCCGCGCATATTGCGGCGTTCCGCCGTCATCGGCCAATCGTTGCAGAAAGCCCGGAAACATTTTGAGGTCCGCCGGCGCGTTGCGTGGGCTGTCCCCATCAAAGCCGGTATAGCGATCCTTCACATAAGTGGCATAAGAGATTTTTGAGGTCTCACCGTCCGAGACAATATCAACCCCGGCCTCGGCTTGTTTGCGCACCGTCTCGGACACCGCAGCGGTCATGCAGGCATCGAACGCGGCCTGATCGAACGGTTCCTCCCGCTCGCGCGCGAAGATGAAGTCCACGACCTCCTGACTGCGCGGCAGGCTTCCCACATGGGTAGTTGAAATGCGGGTCATGTCTTCATCTCCCTTCAAATCTTGTTCCTGCGCCGGGCCGGAAACCCGGTGCAGGATGCGCTGAGCATGCCCCGATTGGAATCGGGACACGCAGTTTTGACGTTATGCGCCCGTCCAGGTCGCCCCGGCCGGATCGTCGGTTGCGGTGATGCGGTACAGACCCGCTTGCCCGGTCATCGACGGCTCGGCGCTGTAGCTTTCACCGGGCAGAACCAGTGCGGTATCGCCGTTCGACAGAGTGGTTTCGACCTCATTCATCTTGATGCGCCAATGGCCGCTGGCCGGCATCAGAACCACAGGCTTGTCCGCCTTGACCTTATCAGAAACGGCCGAACCGCGTGTCAGGAAATCGACCTCGAAACCGGGCTTGTCCTTGATCAGGCCATTCTCACCGATCACCATTGTCGGCTTGTCCACCGACAGCGCCATCAGGTCCCAGTACCGCGCGACATATTTGCCGATCACCGCATCAACGGGAACCTCGGGGAAAGCTTTCAGCTCTTCCTCGGTCAGCAGCGGCATGGGCTGGACGTTGTGCGGCAATTCCTCGCCCTTTTTGCTGTCATAGAGTACGCCGTTATTGCCCAGAACCAGGCCATGGGCCTGCGCGTCCTGAATGACTTGCGGAGCCCAGATCACACCGCCACCAGCGTCGTCGCCGCCCAGCATCGACATGATCATGCCGTAGTCCTGGCCGACATTCTCGAACCCGCGGAAGATGCCGGTCGGGATGTTGAAGATGTCGCCTTCTTCGGCGATGAATTCGCCTGCAGTGCCATAGCGGCCCCAGAAGAACCGCCAGCGGCCTTTGGCAACAAAGAAGACCTCGGCGGTGGTGTGGCTGTGCAGCGAGTTGCGGCACTTCGGAGGCTGTCCCGCTGCGCCAATATTGAACCCGATCTTGTCGGTGATATGGACGTGCTGATCGGGGCTTTCGCTAACGCCGCCACCAATAATGGTAAAGTTCTCTTTCTGGTCCGAGCCCGGCGTGTGCGCGTCGATGAACGCGGTTTTACACGGCTTCAGTTCGCCATAACGGACGATGCGGCTTTCGATGGTACTCATATCTTGTCTCCATTTGATTTGGTTTTGTTGGGATCAAACCAAACCTCCCGGCGGGCGATTGTTAAGCCGCCGGGCGCGCAAGCTGGCGCGGTGGGCGTGGAACCGCCGCAACGCCTGCCCGGCATCCAGATTTGAGACACGGAGCGACATATTAGAGATCGCCGGTTTTCATCAGGATTTGTTTCCAGATCGAGGTTTCGTCAAACAGGGTATATTCCTTGCGCAGACCCCAGGGACCAAACTCGGCCTGGCTGATGCCCAGAACAAAAACCTCGGCCCCGGTCGGCACGCCGAAAACGCCCCAGCCGTCATGCTTGCCGTGCAGCGTCCAGCGGATCGCCGCGCGCGGTGGCATCATCGGATCGTCGCGGCCAATCTGGTGCTGGATTTTGAATTCTGCATTCGGGAAAGAGGCGCGCAGGCCCATCCAGAACCGGTCCACCGGCCCCCAGCTGTGCCCCGTGGTGCCGCCGGGATATTCCGACAGGACGGCGCGATCATATTCCGCCTCAACCACGCTCAGATCGGCATTCATGATCCGGGTCAGGATGTCAGCGTATTTCTGGCCCCATTCATTGTCATTGCCACGACCCTTATAGGGACCCGGCTGCTCGTTTGCGGGAGTGTAGGGCTGAACACAGGCGTCCGGCCCGCCCTCGCGGGCGATCAGGTCGCGGGCGTATTCTTTGGGGTCCCAGCCCATCTGCCGCACAATCGCGCTCTGGTCGCGGATCAGCCATTCGTCGTTGATCTGGTTGTTGATGGCGTGGCAGTCGGCGAGGATGCGATAGACCAGCTTTTTGCCGGTCGCTTTGCCATACACACCGTCGCCCATATGCGTTGCGGTGGACAGCAGGCGATGCGACGACAGCATGCCCTCTTCCGGTGTGCCCGACCAGATCACATCCTCGCCAAGCAATGTACGATCCGGAAACTCGGCAAGGGTTGCCATCGTGGCGGCGATAACCCCCTGATTGCCAACCACAACCGAACCGGGCGAACGCACAACGATATCCGGCGCATAATAGTGGTGCAAAGTGGCAATTCCACGATCTTCCCATATCTCTTTGGTAATCCCGATAATATAGTCGGGAAAGTCTTTGAATTTGGGATCAAATCCCTTCATGTTTGCCATCCTTCAGGAATGCGGGCCGAGCCGCGAATGATCAGTGGTCCGTCGATCTCAAGCTGCTTGGGCTCTATCTGCGGGTCGTCGATTTTACTGAGCAGAATGTCCACCGTTTCCGCCACCATGCGGTTGGCGGGCTGTCGGACTGTTGTCAGGTCATAGCTGGGCCAGGCCGCAACGGCGACATCATCATACCCCACCACCGAAACGTCTTCAGGGATCTTCAGGCCCAGCTCGAACCGGAGCGTGTCCATCACCGCGATCGCCATATGATCGTTGGCAACGAAGACAGCATCAGGCGGGTCCAAGGCAAACATCCTGCGGGTTGCGTCCCGCGCATCTTCCGTTCCAAAGTTGCCAACCTCGCGGCTGTGTAGCGTCAAGCCCGCTTGGTGCAGAGCCGCGACAAAACCGGCCTCGCGGTCCCGCTGGGTCGACGCGCCTTCCCAACCGGCGACATAGCTGATTTTCTTGTGCCCTGCGGCCAGCAGAAATTCGGCGACCTTACGTCCTCCGGCCAGGTTGTCCGAAGTGACCGATGACATCGTGGGATCATCCTGCCCCCGGTTGAACAGAACCATGGGCACCCCGGCCGCCCGGCAGCGATCAGACAGATCGGATGACAGCGCGACCGAAGCAGCAACGATCCCATCAACCTGAAAATCTAGGATTTCGCCAACAATCTTGTCGATGTTCTGGGCCGTATTAGAGGCCATGAATATCAGCACATGATACCCGCGCTCCTGTAAGGCGTTCGACAGTTTTTCCAGCGCCTCTGGATAGAACTGATTGTTCAGGTAGGCCACAACCAGACCGATGATGCCGCTTTTGCCCGAGACCATGGCGCGGGCCAGCACGTTGGGCCGATATCCCAATGCCTCAGCCACCTTGCGTACCTTAGCAACCGTCTTGGGCGAAGCCGAGGCGCCCGGTGTAAACACCCGGCTGACTGCGGATTGGCTGACCCCAGCCATCCGTGCAACGTCCATGGATGTAACCTTGTGTGCTGCCATCAGTCCGCTGTCCAACCTCCGTCGATCAAAATTGCTGTGCCGGTCACAAGCGCCGACGCATCCGAGGCCAGATAGACCACAGCCCCCATGATATCCTCAATCTCGCCCGGTCGGCCCAGCTTGATCTTGTCCAGAATCCAGGCGCGTTTGTCCGGGTCATCGAAGGTCGATCTAGTCAGGTCGGTCAAGATGAATGTGGGGCATATCGTGTTGACGCGGATCTTTGCGGGTCCGAACTCCAACGCCATCGCCTTGGTGAACCCTTCGACCGCGAATTTCGACGCGCAGTACACCGCGCGTTCCCTGCCACCGACATGACCCATCTGGCTTGAGATGTTAATCAGCGACCCGGCACAACCGGCCTCCAACAGCCCCCTGGCCACAGCTTGCGTCAGGAAATAGGCGCCCCGGACATTCACCCCCATCACGGCATCGAAATCATCCGGTCGCGTGTCCACAGCCTTACCGTGCCGGGCCAGCCCTGCCGAATTCAGCAATACATCAAACGGTCCGTTCTGCGCCACAGACTCAGCCGTTTCCGCCACGTCCGAGACATCCAGTTCAAGCACATGGGCAGCCCAGCCCCGGGCGCTCATTTCCTCGGCGATATCGCGCAACGCATCTGCGCGGCGCGCAGCCAGTGTGACCTCGGCACCATGTTCGGCCAGCGCAACCGCGCAGGCCATGCCGATGCCCGAGGAAGCTCCGGCGACAAGTGCGCGCTTGCCGCTGAGGCTGAAACTGGGGGTGCTGGGGAATTGGGGCATATCAGACCTCGCCGACCGGGAATGGAATTTTGCCCGGAACACGTGCCTTATTAAACTCGCGCAGGCGGGCAAAGACATCTACGCCCAGTTGGCGGTAGGCGTCCAGCAGATCGACCATGACCCAGTTCTCGCGGATCAGACCATCTTCGAGCCGCCAGAAATCGAGGCTGCGCATGGTAATCCGCTTGCCGGACGGCGCGATACCCATCCAGCCATCATGCGTGACGGTCTGAATCATGTCGGGCCAGCCGGTAACGGCGGCATAGTCGCCGTCACCGAAGAAGTGATAGGTGATATCCTCAACGTACTGGCCACGATCGGGCATACCGTTCAGGAACGGAATCTGGTGCCAGTTGCGGAACCCCGCGATACCGCGACCCGTGCCGATCCCTGCAGGACCGTACCAATTCATGCGCGGATGCCAGAACTTCTCCATCTCCATCACTGCGGGACCGCCCTGGCTGGGGTGTTTCTTAAGGTGTTCGAGCATTGAGACAATGTGAGTGCACGAGGCCTGCGATGTCGCCTCATCCCACGGTCCGGGCACGATGCCGTCCAGCGTTGCCGGACCGGGAATGTAAAATTCCAGCCCCAGCGACGGGGCCATGGGCCAGGCCTTGGCCTGCATCATCACCTCGGGGATGTCCCAGAGTGTCTGGATCTCGACAACCTTGCCATCGGTGATGCGGTAGAATTCGTGGAACCGCATATGGGTCAGGTGCCCGGTTGGCGGGATGTCCAACCACGGGGCGACGAAAGTGCCAATGTAATGCCCGCCACAACCGACCCAATCATCGCCATGTTCCGTTGGCCCACCCATCACGATCCAGTCCCGGCGTTCCAGATCGGGCATGGCTTTCAGCAGCGGCGCATAGCAGGTGTCGTAGAGGTCCTGCGGACCGATCAGATCACCGAAAGGATGCGGCATATGCACGACCGCGCCCGGTGCGATCAGCCCATCCAGCGCGGCGCGCACCCCTGCTTCGTCAAAACCGTACATTGCCGCCCGCAACGGGGCGATCAGCGCCTTGTTCGCTGAATGGACGTCGGTCATTCCGCAGCCTCTCGGTAAGGGGCGCCTTCACCGTAAGGAACGTTGATCCCACCATAGCGGCGGACGCGGATATTGCATTGCTCGGCATGGCCGACAAAGCCTTCCAGCATGCACAGGCGCGAGCCGTATTCGCCGATCAGCGTCGCAGCCTCGTCGGTGACGACCTTCTGGTAGCTGTGGGTTTTCATGAACTTACCCACCCAGAGACCGCCTGTATAGCGACCGGCCTTCTTGGTCGGCAGGGTGTGGTTTGTCCCGATCACCTTATCGCCGTTTGCCACATTGGTGCGTGGCCCAAGGAACAACGCGCCGTAGCAGGTCATGTTTTCCAAGAACCAATCGTCGCGGTTGGTCATGACCTGAACGTGCTCGGATGCGATATCATCAGCGACCTGCAGCATCTCATCATAACTGTCGCAGACGATCACCTCGCCATACTCGTCCCACGACACTTTCGCGGTGCCCGCGGTCGGAAGAATGCCCAGCAGGCGGTCGACTTCCGACAAAGTTTCCGCAGCCAGTTTGTGCGAGTTGGTCAGCAGAACGCAGGGACTGTTATAGCCATGTTCTGCCTGACCCAGCAGATCGGTTGCGCAAAGCTCGGCATCGGCTGCGGTTTCATCGGCGATCACCATGGTCTCGGTCGGGCCAGCAAAAAGGTCGATACCGACGCGACCAAAGAGCTGGCGCTTGGCTTCGGCTACAAAGGCGTTGCCGGGGCCAACCAGCATGTGAACCGGATCGATGGTCTCGGTCCCGATTGCCATGGCGCCGATGGCTTGGATACCACCCATGACATAGATCTCATGCGCGCCGCCCAGATGCATGGCCGCGATCACCGCAGCGTTTGGTTCGCCCTGAAACGGCGGGGTACATGCGATGATGCGAGGCACACCGGCGACCTTCGCTGTTGCAACCGACATATGCGCCGAAGCCACCATCGGGAACTTGCCGCCGGGCACATAGCAACCCACGGATTGCACGGGGATGTTCTTGTGGCCCAGTATCACGCCAGGCTGCGTCTCAACCTCGATATCCAGCATCGAGTCGCGCTGCGCCTGCGCAAAGTTCGTCACCTGTGCCTGCGCAAACCTGATATCCGCCAGTTCGCGTTCGGTCAGCGACGCGATCAGGTCGTCGATCTGCTGCTGGCTCAGGCGGAAACTCTCAGGCGAATAGTTGTCGAATTTCTCCGATAACTCGCGCACTGCCGCGTCACCGCGAGCTTCGATATCTTTCAGCGTCGCCTCGACGACAGCGCGTGTTTTGGCGTCATCTTCGGCCCGGTCGGCCTCGGGTTTGCCGTGTTTCAGATATTCAATTGCCATTGTCCTAATCCTCAATTGTCGGGCCGGGGCGGAACCTTCTCTCCCCGGTCGAATGTTTCCCAGCCTTCGCCATTGAACAGATCAACGCCAAGCTGCGCGGCGACATGGGCAAAATCGACATTTACCCAGTTGTCGACGATCTTACCGTCGACGACTTTCCAGAAATCCATGTAGCGGATCTCGACCCGCTTGCCGGTCGGGGCGATGCCCAGAAACTCGCCCGAATGGGTCGCTTCCTGACGGCCAAAGGCCGCAGCCCATTCGCCCATGTAGAGGCGCGCTTCGTCGATGCAGGTCTTATCCGAAAAGGCAGCCTGAAACGGGCGCTGCCAGTTTTCCTGAAACTCCTGCAACCCGGTCTTGGTGCCGCAGCCCTGATTGCCGATCCAGCGGAATCCTTCTGCAAAGAATTCGCCGATATCGTCGATGCGGTGGTCGTTCAAACCATCGACCATCCCCTCGATCACGGCGCGGGTCTCGTCGGTTTTGCTCATGTCCGTGTCACGTGTCAGCACGGCCTGTTCGGGGCGGGAGCCCTTCATGTGTCTCGTCCTTATGTGGTTGCCAAGAGATTTTCTGTACAGACGGGGAGGGTTAATCGGCCGTCAGAAAATCCCTTGGCATTCGGTTGAGCGCCGGGTGGCGCGCAGCGGCGTTATGTCTGGCGGAACAGCTCATGCGGCTGGTTCAGCGATTTCGGCAAAAAGGTCGTAACCCAGCTGCAACAGCACATGCGGGATGTCGACAAAAACCCAGTTTTCGACCAGCAGGTCGCCCTCGCGGCGCCACCAGTCACAGACCCGCATGAAGACGCGTTTACCGCTTGCGGGCTGGTCGAGAAAGGATTTCATCTGCACGCCAGTCAACGAGGGCCAGCCACCCGAGCATACGTAGTTGCCGTCGCCGTAGCGGGTGAAATGCGCAGTCATGCCGTTGCCCGCACTGCCTCCGGACCAGCCTTCAAAGGTGGCTTCGAAAGGTAACTGGAAGCTGGCAAAACTCTCGATTCCGACGAAAGAACCGAAGGCGCCGGGGCCATACCAGACCATGTTGTTATGCCAGTAGGGGCGCCAAGCCTCATTCTCAGTGGCAAGTCCGGCCAGCATTTCTGTGACCATACGATAACTCCTGGCACCCTCGGCAGGGTCTTGAGGGGTGGTCAAGATGCCATCATGGCTGGCTGGGCCCTGAATCATGCCAGTGAAACCGCGGGTCTTGCCCGGGCTGTCGGTAATCGGCCATTGCCCAGCGGCCAGCATCAGCTCTGGGATGTCCAGAAAAACAAAACTCTCCACGGCCTTGCCATCCTGCATACAGTGGAACTCGCCGAAGCGCAGATAGGCAAGCTCGTCTGTGGCGCGAATGCCAAGCCAATCGCGTGAGAACCGACCAACGAAATAGCCCGTGGCGCTGATCCAGCCTTGTCCGTTAAATTCGCCGGCCATGACAATGTCGTCGCGTCGAAACAGCCCGTCGAAGGAATTGGCAAGCGGGGCGATGACGTGATCGTGCAGTCCGAGGCCGCCCGCGACCTCGTTGAAGGGATGCACCACGTTGACTTGCGCACTGGGGGCGAAGAAGGCGTCAAAGGCCGGCCGGAAGTTGCCAGGATGACGTTGTGCGGCGGTGAATTTCAGAAAGGGTTTGCGGTCGAGGCTTTCCATTGTCTTTGTCTCTATGGGATCTGTTCAAGGCGTCTGCGGAGAAGCGTCTCGCATGGTCCTGCGCGCATCAAAGCAAAGGGAATTCGCCCGGGTCGTCGTGCCCGGCACGCAGCCATGTTCAGGCTGGCTGCGCGCGCATGGGCAGATACGGACTGAGGATGCGTACGTCCCATCAGAGTCAGCCTTTCACAGCCCCGGCGGTCAGACCGCCCACAATCTGACGCTGGAAGAACATCACTAGAATGAACAGTGGAACTGTGGCCGAAACCACGGCCGCAACGGCGAACATCACGTTGCCCTCGGTTTGCGTTGTACCGAGGAACGCGGCAATGGCGGGCACCATGGTACGGTTGCTTTCTGACAGCAGCATCGCCCCCACGGCAAAGTCGTTATAGGCCAGCAGGAATGAGAACAGCCCGGTGGTGATGACACCCGGCCACATCACCGGAATGATCACGCGGCGGAAGGCTTGAAACTGGTTGCAGCCATCGACTTTGGCGCTTTCGTCCAATTCGCTTGGGATGTTCTTGAAGAAGGAATGCAGCATCCACAGGGTAAAGGGCTGGTTGATCGCCACAAGCACGATGATGGTGGTTGGGAGGATTCCCCAGATATTCCATTCAAAGAAGGGCAGCAGATATCCTGAAACCAGCGCAATCGGTGGCATCGCACGGAATATCAACGCCGTGATCAACAGCCAGAACGTGTAATTATAGGTTGACCGTGAAAGCGCGTAGCCTCCCAGCGTTCCGATAGTCAATGAAATAGTGACCACGAAGAAACACACGATTCCGGTATTGAGAACATTGCGCCAGAATTCTTCCTGTATCCATGCGCCCTCATAGCCGGTGGTGGTGAATGGCGAGCCATAGACTGCTTCGGTTCGGGCACCGGTCAACGCATTGGTCCAGTCCGCGATAGAGAAGAAATCCAACTCGACTTTGAACGAGCCCCATACCGTCCAGAAGAATGGGAAAGCAGCCAGGAAGAACCAAAGGAGCACGAATAAAGAAGAGGCTATCCGAAGGCTTTTGGGCATTCTTTGTGCGCGACTGGCCATCTTATCTTGCTCCTTTGAAGTCACGCCATGTGCGGACAAGCACGGGCGACAGAAGAATGGCGACCCCGATAATTGTCATCACAGAAGTTGCAGCAGCGGATGAAAGTTGCCGGGTTTCACCACTCATGTCGTTCAAAATGAAGGTGCTGAGGGATTGTGCATGCGCTCCGGCGCTGAACCCGATGATCGGCTCAAGCACTTTGAAATTGTCCATCAGTTGGATCAGCGCAACAAATGTCACAAGTGGCATGAGATGCGGGACGACAACAAACTTGACTTGTTGCCAGCGCGTTGCGCCGTCGATCTGCGCCGCCTCAATCTGGTCCTGAGGCAGCGTTTGTAGCCCAGCATAGAACACGACGAAGGCAAATGGGGCCGAGCTCCAGACACCGTAAACCATCAAGGCAACCCACATCAGCCCGGTTGAGGCCTTAAGGCTGAAATTCGGATCTCCGGCCATGTATACAAGAGCGTTACCAATGACACCGCGGCTGTCGATCATCCAGAACAGGATAAGAGACCCGATAAGCGGGGTGACGATCATGGGCAGAAGCGAAAAGAAGATCATCAGACCTTTGAGGTGCCGGTGCAGTGAGTTAACTGCCAGAGCGATTACCAGCCCCAAGAGGATCGTGAGAGGCGTAACAATGAAAGTGAATGTAAGCGTGAACGCCATTGCCCGGTAAAAAGGCAGATTTCCCAATTCCGAGAAGAACCCGTCCCACGTCTCGTTGGACGCCCACATCTGGCTGATTTCCTGGATCGCCAAATGACCGCGGTCAAAGTAAATACCCAGCCCAACAAACCGCCCCAAAGGCTGTGCTTCTCGCAGAGCTGCGGTAGCCTCTTGGTCAATGGTCGTCTCTGTGGTGCAGCCGATCAGAGGGGTACAGCTTTCGACCTCTAGCAGAACAGCTGGGTGAGGTGCAAAGATCGATTGCGTCACGATCGACACGATTGGCATCGCGATGAACAGCAACATCGCAAGTCCTGTGGGCAGGAAGAACCAAAGGAATGTCTTATGGCGCATGTTGCAATCCTCGCGTCAGTGGGTTTGCGCGGGCGGATATCGAAGGCGCCCGCGCAATGGGCTTGTTATTGCAAATAGCCTTGCTCGATGGCGGCGGCGCGATAGGCGGCCTCGACATCGGCAAGTGCCTGATCAGCGCTTTCCTTGCCTTGCATGAAGTCCGCAAGTTCGTTGCCAAGCGCGCTGTGCATCAGACCCATGTAGGGCAGCATCGGATAAGCGGGCGTGCCCATTTTCGCCGCGGCAAAAACGCCTTCGGCATCTGCAGCGGGCTCGTAGCCTTCGATCAGCCAAACCGCTAGCGGCGTGGTCTCATCGTTCAACATGTCCGGGCGGATACCGTGTTTCATGGCGATGAATGTGGCCTCGGCCTCTTCATCCGAGATGTTTTTTCCGACAGTCCAGCCGTCCCACCACAGGGTCGATGCCGGGGTATCCCCGCCACCAACTGTCAGCGGTGCGCCAATCGCGTGACCGTCGATCACCTCTTGCAACACGCCCTCGGTGGTGGTCTGCTGTGACGCACGCGACCCCCACATATTCATAATTGCAACGTTGCCCGCGCGGTATTCAGCGTTGGTGGCGTTCGAGTCATGGGTCAGGAAGTCGGGATTCATGTATTCCGACAACGCTTTCATCATGTTCAGCGCGTTTACGCCGGCTTCAGAATTAACGTTGGGTTCGGCCGTGCCGGGCTTGAAGTGCTGGCCACCATAGCCAAGGAACATATTGTTGAATTCTTGTGCCAGATTCCAACCCGATGCGTAGGCGCCGCCCACCGGATTTTGCATGATCCCCTGCTCGCGAATGGCGCTGGCCACTTCGAGCAGTTCCTCATACGTGGTTGGCACTTCAACACCAGCCTGCTCCAGAACATCCTTGCGGTACATCAGGTGCTGCGCATTGGCCATGAACGCGATGGCCATGATATTGTCGCCAATTTTGATCAGCTGTCCTGGCTGCAGGTCCTGACCATGTTGTTCCACAAGATCGTTTAGCGGGCGAATGACGTCTTCGTTCATCAGCGCCACTATCGAGCTGTTGGCGATGATGGCACTGGTATACTCAGACGGGTTTCCGGACAAACCAGCCACGTTGATGGTTTGGTGCTCCGATGTCAGGTTAGATTCTACTGACGCCCCGGTGCATTCCTTGGCACCGGCCGCGACGGCCTGAATGGCCGCAAATTCGTTGCCAACAATATTGACCCGACCGTCGATTTCACAGGCATATCCTGCGCTCGCGGCAAAGGCGGCCAACGAGCCAGCCAATGCGATTCTCTTTAGAAACATAAGTATTCCTCCCTGGATGTTTGGGTGCATCTTCGAAGTCTGCACCCTTGTATGAATCCGTTGTGACGGGTACGGATTTTAACGTTTAGCCATTCAAGCGTGCACCTGTTTGCGCATCAAACAAGTGGCAGTGATCGGTGTGGATATGGATCGAAACCTGATCATCGATCTCGGCCCGATAGGTTTTGTCGGCCTTAACTGAGACAAGCGCTCCGCCAATCCGAACCGAGACCATCGTGCTGTCGCCCAAAAGCTCTTGCGTGTATATCGGCGCGTTGATCTCGCCACCGCTTTCCACAACATTGGCGTCCTCGGCGCGAAATCCCAGCGTGATGGGACCGTCTGGTGCGTTCAGCCCCTGCACTTCGGTGTTTCGAGCGCGGAACACACCACCTTTGACATCGCCATCAACAAGGTTCATCGCCGGGTTGCCAATAAAACTCGCCACAAATGTGTTAGCGGGCTCATCGTAAATGTCGGTTGGAGAGCCGACCTGCTGCACCACACCCTGTTTCATGATCACCACGCGATCGGCCAACGTCATCGCCTCGATTTGGTCATGGGTCACGTAAATGGTTGTCACCGCCAGTTCGTGGCTAAGGTTCTTGATCTGGGCGCGGGTAGAAACGCGCAGTTTTGCATCAAGATTGGACAGTGGCTCGTCCATCAAGAACACGTTGGGTTCCCGAACAATGGCACGCGCCAGCGCGACCCGCTGACGCTGCCCACCCGACAGCTCTGCCGGTTTGCGATGCAAGAAGTCATCCAGTTCGACCATCGCCGACGCACGACGCACTTTTTCGTCATGTGTTGCGGGATCAATGCCGCGAACCTTCAGTGGGAACCGTATATTCTCGTAAACATTCATGTTCGGATACAGGGCGTAGGACTGGAACACCATCGCGACGTCCCGGTCCTTGGGCTCCATGTCGTTAACACGTGCGCCATCGATCAGAATATCGCCTTCACTGGCGTCTTCCAGGCCCGCGATCATGCGCATGGTCGTGGTTTTGCCACATCCTGATGGGCCAAGGAGCACCAGAAATTCCTTGTCGGCGATTGTGAGGTCAAAATTGTCTACGCCGACAAATGAACCCCAACGCTTACCGACATTGCGAAGTTGAATTTCGGCCATTCTTTCCTCCCTGGCGCGCAAACTTATGCATACGCATGCAGAAGCATAGACATTCAGTAAAGCTTATGGCAAGTTTTTTTTGCATGCGAATGCAAACGTGTCGGAAGCCGATGCGCACTATCTCCTAACATACTGAAAGTTAACAATATGTCCTATGAACCCGAGAAGAAGGTTGTCCTCGGCTTCTACGACGCGCTGAGTCGATCCAAGGACCCGGCCATCGCAGAAACACTCTCGAGCTATTGCGAGAAAGGGCTTTTATGGCGAGGATTCCATCCCTTCAACGAACTGACCGGAATCGATGATGTAGTCCAAAAATTCTGGCTCCCTCTGTGGTCGAGCCTAACAGGTTTGCAGCGCCGGATGGATGTGTTCATGGCGGGCGCGAATGAGATCGAAGGGCACAGCTCGGTCTGGGTTGTGTCGATGGGTCATTTGATGGGTTTGTTCGACAAAAACTGGCTGGGCATTCCCCCGACACACAAGATGGTCTTCCTGCGATATTGCGAGTTCAACAAGATCGAGAACGGCAAAATCACCGAGACCGCGATGTATTTTGACATCCCGCACCTGATGATGCAGGCGGGATTACAACCCTTCCCTCCTCAGACGGCCGCGCAGCTGGTTCAGCCCGGACCGATGACTCACGATGGGTTGATGTTCGGCCCACAGCCTGCCGTAGAAGGCGAGAAAACCTTAGCGGCCATTAACGCAATGATTTCCGATCTCGGTCGCTGGGACAGCGGTTTGAGTCTTGTGGACGAACTGCGCCGTACCTGGTGTGAGGATATGATCTGGTGGGGCCCATCGGGCATCGGGGCGACTTACACAATTGAACGCTATGCAAAACAACATGCCGGGCCTTTCCGGTCCTCGTTTGCGGATCGCTCAAAAACCAAACACATCTGCCGCATGGCCGAAGGTCACTATGGTGGTTTCTTTGGGTGGCCGAACTTCACCGCGCGTCCCACGGGAGGTTTCATGGGCATGCCCGCCACCGGTAAAACCGGCGAATTCAGGGTGATCGATATCTACCGGCGTTCCGGGGACAAACTGGCCGAAAACTGGATCTTCATTGACCTCCTCCACTTTTGGAAACAACAAGGTGTCGATATTCTGGCCCGAATGGCAGAGGTGCCGCGAACATGACTCATTGGATCGACGCACATCACCACCTTTGGGACCTCGAGGCAGTACACTACCCTTGGCTGATGGCACGCGGGGTGGAAAGGTTCTTCGGCGACCCAACGCCGATTCAACGGAATTACCAGCTGAGCGAGTTCCAGTCCGAAGCCGCGCCCTGCGGCATCGGTGCGTCGATCCATATTCAGGTGGGAGCAGAAAACGGCCTTGACGAAGCTAGATGGGTTCAATCTGTCGCCGATGCCAATTCAGACTGGCCGATGGCGCAGGTTGTGTATTGTGATCTGACTTCAACCGAACTATCCGCCCAGCTCGACACGTTTCAGACCCTTCCGACTGTGCGTGGCGTGCGCCAGATCGTTGGCCGCGCACCCGGAGAGGACGCACAGACAGGCACCAATGCACTACTGGACGATCCACAATTCCTGATCGGTTTAAAAGAAGCCGGAATATGCAATCTCAGTTTTGATCTGCAACTCGTTCCCGAACTCATGAAAAAGACCGCCCGAGTGCTGGCGCTGGCGCCGGATATTCGTGTTGCACTATGCCACGCCGGATCGCCGCATGACCGCAGCCCCGCGGGCCTGAAGGAATGGGCTCAAAATCTACGCGCGCTGTCCAATCTGCCTAATGTTTCGTGTAAACTCTCAGGTTTGGGAATGTTCGATCACAACTGGACCCTAGATAGCATTCGACCGATCGTGGATGAATGCCTTGAACAATTTGGGCCTAAGAGGGTCATGTTTGGCTCCAATTTTCCAGTAGATAAACTCTATGGCGACTATGCCACTTTGGCGGAGGTTTACCGCGATCTGGTTCCCGCTGAATCGCATTCGGCGGTATTCAGCGAAACTGCTATAAGATTTTATGACCTTGAGGTTCCTTGGGAGGCAGATTCAATTTTGAATCGCTAGTGCAGACTGAGGGTTTGGTTGCAAAAAATTAAACCATTGTCCCGCATCGATAAAGCAATCCGATGACTCACCGTAACTCAAGGTCGAATGCCTGGTCATGAGTTCTTTTAATGGCACACAATGTCCAAAGGGATGTATCGCAAAAGGGATACGCGCCTGTATCCCAGGTCAAAAGCAGCGCAGAACCACCGTCAATTACGACAAGCGCCGATACAAACGCCGCAACAAGATCGAGATCATGTTCAGTAGACTCAAGGACGGGCGGCGTGTCGCAACCCGATACGACAGGTGCGCAAAGGTATTCCTCTCAGCCATCGCGCTCACCGAGACCGTCATGTTCTGGCTATGCAACAAGAACGGGTCCTGACCCTAGCAACTTAGCAGGAGCAATATTGACGATGAATGTCCGCTTTCAGCGATAACGTCAATTCAATCCCACGCTCGCAGCGAAGGACCGCTTCCCGCCCGATTCATTAGAATAACAACGCGTTCTGGCGCAAAAAGAACCGGCGCGGCTAGCACCGCCGCATTTGTTTTTGGGGTCGCGGGATTTGGACAAGCCAAACGCCTCTGGCCGTCAGGGGTAAGACGCTGCCTTCCCCGTCGGGTAACCCTATTAGACAACACCGTGTCCTCAGCTCCGCCCGCAGGCCGCACCACCATTGTCGAATAGCATTGCCTCGCCCCCATCCGTGTTCGCCACGTGGCAGATCAGCAAGAACAGGCGCCTTCGGCGTCTGATCTGCAAATCAGCCCTGATTTTCCTAAAAGGAAGTCAGGTTCAATGAAATGTATAGGTGCTGGATGAAGGAAGTGAGGCGAAAATGGCAGGGTTCTGTCGCTGGTAACAGAACTATGTGTCGCATTATACGAGCACTGTGGAACGTCACTAAAATTTGCCTCAGCCGACAGCTAAAACCTCAGCAAATGAGTGAATCACGTCATTCAATTTTGACCCAAACATCAAGCATTTCTGGCCCAAGGCGATTAATGGCATTTCATCGATGCTGAAGTTGATGTCTCATTTCTTGCCTGTTCCACCCAGCGACTGACAAACGCGGATTTGACCATCATGGAGTTGAGAAGGTTACTAAGTTCGAGGAAACTATGTCACGACTGAACGCCGCGTTGGGTGTCTTAGCCGGTGTCTCCAAGCCTTGCCGATGTATCCTCCTTGGCATTGCCATCAGCCATTCGGCTAAAAGCTTGTCGCCAACCTTCAGCAAGTTCTTCCATCTGAGACAAAACCTCGGCATCTTCCGGCAGAATGCGACGAGTCAGCCGTGCGCGTGTAACAGCCAATACAGACCAATTGGGATTTGGCCTTTCAGCCAAGGTGATCCGATCACCGGCGCCAACTCCGCCAGGTTGGAGCACGCGGTAATACCATCCGGTCCGGCCCGTCTTCTGGAACTGGTAAGGCATTTCTTTGCGCCCCGTATGTAGCCCAAGTTTCCAGCACGGCTGCCGCCCCTGGCTAATTTGAACTACCGCCGTCCCGAGTAACAGGATGTCGCCGATGCAGAGGTTTTCCTCATTCAGTCCCGTGGTAGAAATGTTCTCGCCAAACGCCGCGGGCATTGTGCCGCGTGCCATTAGGTTCTCTACTTGCCAAGCTGAATAGTGACCGAAATCATAATGATGGATGGCTTTGTCTTTGCCGCCATGCACGATCAGGTCCGCCTGAGCGTCCCCGGAAAATCCAAGCGAGGTAATGGCTTGCCGCCCGTCCATCCGGTCTTTCTGAATGGCAGATGGCGGCTTTCCCTCCCATCGATCTCTGATGGCTCCAAAAAAGAGGCCGTCGACGATTGCCGACAGTTCTGGACGGTTCATTTAGCTTCCTCGTGCTCAATGCAGATCTTGTCTTTTTCGCCGGGCTCCAATGAAACACCCAACAATTTGCAAAAACCGTTTTCCGTCGTGACATCATGATGGGCGCAGGATTTGCATTGTCCGAAGGACCGGCCTCCATTTATGGCCAAAGCCAGACTGAGGCCTTGCATCAGCCCCTGCTCAAGCATGGCTTGGTTTTCTAAGGGCATATCTCCAATTGCCTGAGCAACAGGATTTGGCTGACGTACGATCTCGGCCCCTTCTTTTGTGAGTTCGTAGGAAATCGACCGCTGATCGTGTTCTTTGCGGTGCTCTTCTACATAGCCTTTGCGCGCCAAAGCCTTGAGCGTCTGTGACATCGTTCCACGGGTTGTACCGATGTATTCTGCGACATGCGACGGCGAGCGCGAGAACATGTTCGCCTCAGAGAGGTACTCGAGCGCCATCCTCTGAGTCGGGTTCAGATCTCCCGCCCATCCTTCGGAAGCATCAATCCGGGCCAGACGGTTGATCAGTGTGCGTATGCGATGATCTGTGTTCATAACACTTTTAGTAGCGACTCGAAATTATCGTTGCAATGTATTTCTAATAATAGTAGCGACTCGCTATCTTTTTATTGGAGGCACCCATGAAACTTTCAACGCTCACTTCTACTTTGGCTCTGCTCATCGGCAGCACAGCTCTTGCTGATGGGAACCATGCCATTCATCAGGATGGCGCGATCATATCTTCTGCTGACGCCAGTAAAGTCGCGGATTTTGACATTCTGGCCGCGCACGCGCACCGCAATGGAAACACGGTCACTTTCCACATGACCACGAATGGATCGGCTGGTGTCTCGGTTCCGGCGGCAACCGGAGAGGTCGGTGGTTCAGACGTCTGGTCATATGTCTGGCCTACGTCTTTGGACCCTTCGGCCGTTGGGTTCGAAGGCGGCACAGGCATCCTTGCAATGGCCGCAACCAGTCATCCAGATTTTGATGACACACCGCTTTTTGACGAAAACGGCGACGGAGACCCGGCCAATGACGGCATCGAATGGCACAGCCACTGGGTAGTGTTGACTCCGACCGAAGCGTGCGGACCCGACGCGCTTGCCGTACGTGACATCCCCGAAGGTTCGTCACCCAAGTTACCTGCGACATGGCCTGGGTTTCCGATCTTTCTGGATAGCCCTGGGTTTACGCCTTTGTTCGACGGCCCTGAAATCTCGGTGAACGCAGGCTTCGCCAGCGACGTCGAACTGGAAGGTGTCGCTTACGATGGCGTCACTTCGGCCTTGCGTGTGAACGCTAATATCCATGCTCCCTTGCTGTGCGTCACAGATGTTTTTGACGTCGCATCTGGCGAACTGAGCCTGCCGGGCAAGATTTACTAACATTCGATCGCCCAGCCGCCGAACCCACGGCGGCTGCCTGCTACTGAGGACAAAGAAAATGCAAGCACCAGAGTTAGACGTCACGGAATGGTTCAACACAGACACGCCCCTAACCCTAGATAACCTAAAAGGACAGGTTGTCGTCATTGAGGCCTTTCAAATGCTTTGCCCAGGATGTGTCCTGCACGGTATTCCCCTGGCGCAGTCGATTCAGAGGACGTTTCCTGAAGAGAAGGTAGCCGTAATTGGCCTGCACACCGTGTTCGAGCATCACAACGCTATGACACCGGTGTCTTTGCAAGCTTTCCTGCAGGAATATCGCATCACGTTCCCTGTCGGCGTGGACAAACAGGGCGCAGGACCGTTGCCAAACACGATGTCTCGCTTTGGCATGCGCGGCACACCAAGCCTTGTCCTTTTAGATCAGGCGGGGCAGATCGTTGCGCATCACCTTGGTCAGGTTTCGGAACTTCAATTGGGGTCCGAGATTGGCAGTCTTCTGACACAGGAGGTCGTGTCGACCAAATGCGGCACCGTCACTGTTGATCAAAGCGAATGCAAACCAGGTAGCTGCAATGTGTGATCGGGCCAAGGTGCCCACATATGGAAATCGTTTTTTCCAAGCGCCATCGCCAAACCGTAGTTTTGTCTTACACGGCGACGAAAAGCCCAAAAACACCAAACAGTGCTCGCTACCCAACAACCCACAGCGTCTGGCAAGTCCTAAAAGATCGGGGGACTTGCCAATTGTTTTTATGCCAGGTCTACACACTCGATGCTCAAACCAAGCGCGCTTGCCACACCGGCACCATAACCAGGATCGGCCTTGAGACAGTTCGATATGTGACGGATCTGAATTTCCTTCCTTGCAGCGCCAATCGCGCGGGCAGTGTTTGCGAACAACACTTTTTGCTGCTCCGGCGTCATCAGGCGGAACAAATCACCGGGTTGCGAGAAATAGTCATCATCCTCGCGGTGGTTCCAGTGATCCGCAGCACCTTCGATGGACAAAGGTGGTTCAGAGAAATCCGGTTGCTCGGACCATTCGCCATGCATATTGGGTTCATAGCCAATCCGAGATCCGGCATTGCCGTCGACCCTCATCGCTCCATCACGATGGTAGGAATGATACGGGCAACGCGGCGCATTCACCGGGATCTGGGAATGGTTGACACCCAACCGATACCGCTGAGTGTCGCCATAGGAAAACAGACGTCCCTGCAACATTTTGTCCGGCGAAAAGCTGATACCAGGTACAATTGTAGAAGGCGCAAAGGCGGCCTGTTCCACTTCGGCAAAGTAGTTCTCGGGGTTGCGGTTCAATTCCAGTTCGCCAACCTCAATCAGCGGATAGTCCCCATGCGGCCAAACCTTGGTCAGATCAAATGGGTTGAGGTGATATGTACCCGCATCCTTCTCTGGCATAACTTGGACGTAGAGCGTCCATTTGGGAAAATCACCGTCTTCGATAGCATCGTAAAGATCACGCTGATGGCTTTCACGGTCACCAGAGATGATTTGCGCGGCTTCTTCGTCGGTAAGGTTTTTGATCCCCTGCTGGGTTTTGAAATGGAATTTGACCCAGAAACGTTCGTTATCCGAGTTGATAAGGCTGAATGTGTGGCTGCCAAAGCCGTGCATGTGCCGGTAGGTTGCGGGAATGCCGCGATCAGACATAACAATCGTCACCTGAAGCAATGCTTCGGGAAGGCTGGTCCAGAAATCCCAGTTGTTATCCGCACTGCGCATGTTGGTCCGCGGATCGCGTTTGACCGCGTGGTTAAGATCGGGAAACTTCAACGGGTCGCGAAGGAAAAACACTGGAGTGTTATTGCCCACCAGATCCCAGTTTCCTTCCTCGGTGTAAAACTTGACTGCAAAGCCGCGAATGTCCCGTTCCGCGTCCGCCGCACCGCGTTCTCCTGCAACGGTCGAAAAGCGCAGGAAGAGATCCGTCATCTTGCCAACATCAGAGAACAATTTGGCGCGTGTATAGCGTGTGATGTCGTGGGTCACTGTGAACGTACCGTAAGCGCCGGACCCTTTGGCATGCATCCGGCGTTCGGGGATCACTTCGCGATCAAAATGAGCCATCTTCTCAAGAAACCAGACATCCTGAAGCAGCGCAGGACCACGCGGCCCCGCCGTCAGAGTGTTTTGGTTGTCGGGCACTGGCGCGCCAAACGCGGTAATCGCCGGATAGCAGTCATTGATCCTGCGCGCTGAGAACGTCCACTTCGAGCCCAAAGTGTTCAGCGTTTTTCAAGGTGAGCTACGATCAATTGCGTAGCCAAAATGCAATAGATTTGGCCCCAATTAGAGTACCGTGCTAGCGTCTGAGAAACGCCGATAAAAAAGGATAGACAATGTCTGCGACACTTTATGATCGTCTGGGAGGGACGGATGGTATTCGGCGAATAGTTGACACGCTGGTGGACAATCACTCCAAAAACCCAGTTGTCTCTGCTCGATTTGCAGGAAGTGATATGAAGCACCTCAAGCAAATGGCGGGGGACTTCTTTATTACTGGTTCTGGTGGACCTGAGATCTATGCAGGCAAGGATATGGCTAGCGCGCATCGGCACATGAACATCAGTGGAGACGAGTTTGTCGCAGTATTGGATGACGCCGTGAACGCACTAAAGGCAAACGACGTTGGTCAACAGGAGCAAGAGGAAGTCTTGTACATTCTATATAACCTCAAAGGGCAAGTCGTTGGGATTTGAGTATTGCGTGAACGGAGTGCACACAGAAAAGTGAAAATTCGGTCATTAGATTATTTTTGGGTGGAGCAGGTATCGCTCGGGTCTTGTTGAACGTCCACTGATGGTACCAATTGACAGTGAGGCAGAGAGCTTTTTCTTGGTCTTATTCTTGCTGTCGTACTGCGTATGATCGCGTTGGGAAAAAAGCGGTGTGCTATATGGTAAAACTATCTGCAGGAACTTTCTTCCTTGCTGTGGCAGTTTCAGCCACTATCGGTGCGGCAGCCACAGCGGTGGAGTGTAGCAACGCCGGAGGGTTAACCGAAATGATAAATGCAGAAGCGGTATGTTCTTTTCCCGGCAGAACTTGTCCAAGTGAATGGAAAACATATCAGTCGCTCAGACAATGGCACCCCAAAACTTGTGGGGGTTCGCAATGCACGGGCAAAGATGAATGCACCACGAAGCAGGGTTGGTCAACGAAACCACCAATGTGTGTCTATGAGAGCGGTAGAAATTCTGAAGGCGATTGCACCAAGAGAAACAAATGCGAGGCGGACCAAGTTGTTCGAGTAGCCTGCACCAAATGAGTTTGAGGTGTTGTTCCAGCGACTCCAAGAAACCTTGAAAAAATTCATTCGTGCATTTACGGCAGCCCAGATGTTCGCCTTGGGCAAGAGTTGCAAGAGTCAAAAACTTGGCTTCGGGCAAACACTGACGGCAGCAAAGTCCGCACTGCGGTCATCACCGGACAGAGTCTTGAATGGCGCGCTACTGCAACCACCGTGTGGAACGTCACTGATATTTGACCCAATCGACGGCCAAAACCTCATTAAATCGGTCAATCACGTCATTCAATTATGACCCACACGTCAAGCATTTGTGACCCCAAAAGAATTGCGGCCGCTTGACCAGAACAAGGAAAGGTTTTGTCTTTATGGATGGGTTATAAACAAAACCTCCCTTAGTGTCCTCAGCACCAAGGGCGGCATGGCGTGACTTTTGACAACAGTGGAAAACACCCAAGTTTGGCAGTTAGACAAATCTGTTCACATAATTCTCTATTATTTCCTGGCGTCCAGATTGCGGCTCTGGGTTTATTCCTTCATTTAAAACGCGCGCGGAAATTTCATCCAGGCTACTGCTTAACATGGACTCCGCTTTGGGAGACTTCCAACCGGAATACCGTTGCGAAAGCACGTTTTCCAAGCCTCCATCTTCAATCATTGCAGCTGCTGCTTTCAAACCCCGTGCGCATATGTCCATTCCGCCGATATGAGCCGCCACCAGATCGACAGCGTCAATCGATTGCCGGCGAATTTTGGCGTCGAAATTTGTGCCGCCGGTGTTAAAACCACCAGCCTTCAGGATGTAATAGTAAGCTAGGGCAACTTCCGGTGTATTGTTCGGAAACTGGTCTGTATCCCATCCAGATTGGTAGTCGTTGCGGTTCATATCAATCGAACCCAGCATCCCTTCAGCAGTCGCAACCGCAATTTCATGCTCAAAGCTATGCCCGGCAAGGATCGCGTGGCCCTGCTCGAGATTCAGCTTCACATCGTTCTCCAAACCGTACTTCCTGAGAAATCCGATGCAAGTAGCTACATCATAGTCGTACTGATGCTTGGAAGGCTCCTGAGGTTTCGGCTCCACCAGAATGGTGCCTTTGAACCCGATCTTGTGTTTGTACTCTACGACCATGTTCAGAAAACGGCCCATGTGGTCCAATTCAGTTTTCAGGTCCGTGTTCAGAAGAGTTTCGTAGCCCTCACGACCACCCCACAGAACATAGTTTTCACCGCCTAATTTGTGAGTTGCATCCATGCAGGATTTCACTGTCGCTGCAGCGAACGCAAAAACGTCGGGATCAGGATTGGTACTGGCGCCAGACATCCAGCGACGATGACTGAACATATTGGCCGTACCCCAAAGCAGTTTGTTGCCAGAAACTTGCATCTTTTCACCGATATAGTCGGTGATTTCTTCCAATGTGCGCAAGTTATCGGCGAAATTTCCCTGTTCGGGCCGGATATCAGCGTCGTGCCAGCAAAAGAATGGCTGCCCCAAAAGCTCAAACAATTCGAATGCAATATCTGCCTTCTGGCGGGCCCGGCCCATATCGTCCTGAGGATACCATGGGCGTTCGAACGTAGGTCCACCAAAGGGGTCTCCGCCCTCCCACGCGAATGAATGCCACCAGGCCACAGCAAACCGCAGATGGTCCTCCATGCGCTTTCCTATGACAATCTCGTCCGGATTATAATGGTGGAATGCCAGCGGGTTGTCGCTGTCCGCGCCTTCAAACCGGATCTTTTCGATCCCTTCAAAAAATCCACTTGGCATTTCTGCCCCCTACTCTGCTTTTTGTGCTGGCTGTTTGCCGAGAATGATCATCGACAAAAGATCGTCGTCAGTGACGTCTGCGATATCGACCGTCCCGACCAATTTCCCGTTCTTCATGACCGAGGCGCGGTCACACAGCTCCATAACGGCATGCACATCGTGATCGATCAGAAATATCCCGATGCCTTGTGCCTTCAGTTGGTGAATCAGATCCGCCACCATCTGCGTTTCATGTGGCCCAAGTGCCGCTGTCGGCTCGTCCATGATCAGAATGCGTGCGTTGAAGTAGACAGCCCGAGCGATCGCCACTGATTGCCTTTGCCCACCCGACAAGGCGGAGACCGGATCATTGAACTTCTGAAAGTTCGGATTGAGCTGCGCCATTATCTTTCGGCATTCGGCCTCCATGGCTGCGTCGTTGACCAACCCGAACGGCGTCGTCATCTCGCGCCCCAGGAAAAGGTTCGAAGTCGCGTCCAAATTGTCGGCCAATGCGAGCGTCTGATAGATCGTTTCGATGTTATTCGCCCGCGCATCACGGGGATTGTCAATCTCGACCGACTTGCCATCAATCAGAATCTCGCCGTGGTCCATCTGATAGGCGCCGGACAATACCTTTATCAACGTGGACTTTCCGGCCCCGTTATGGCCTAGCAAACCGACGACTTCACCCGGATAGAGATCGACTGAAACATGGTCGACGGCCTTGATCCCACCGAAGGAAATCGAGATGTCGCGCATCTCGACCAATGGCGGTGCGCCTGAACCGCGCCCAGTGCCGGAAAGTCTTTTCTGAGTATCCTGAGCTTGCATCACTTGGCCCCCAGTCGCTTACGGTAAACGATATCGATATAGACGGCCAACACGAGGACGCTGCCGACGACTATGTTCTGAAACGGTGCGTCTACGCCAACCATTGCCATGCCCGATTGCAGCGCCTGCATGATCAATGCGCCAAGGATCGCGCCGTATATGGTGCCGATGCCACCAGACAATGCGGTTCCTCCGATCACTGCAGCGGCAATAACCCGTAGTTCGTCGAGCGTACCAATGTCGTTCGAATGGTTTGCCAGACGGGCCGAGGCGACCACGGCGGATACGGCGCACAGGAAACCCATCAGCGCAAAAATCTTCACAGTCAGCAGCCGAGTGTTGATGCCCGAAAGCTCTGCCGCATCCGGGTTGCCGCCAGTAGCAAAGATGTATCGGCCGAACTTGGTTTTCCGCGCCACAATTGTCAGCGTGACGGCCACGATGATTAGGATGAGTACAGAAATCGGTATGCCGTATCCGACGACCAGCCCCTCTGGCATTGTCTCTCCGCGCGCTTCGAACATGCGTTGCAGCCGGCGCGTCGGAATGGCGTAACTGTTTACGATGTAAACGTACCCAAGGATGGCAATTGCGATTATCCCGGCCAGAGTGGCCTCGGCCCAAACAGGTTTCACAGGGAAGCCATGTGCCGCTTTTGCGCGTCGGCCACTCCACAAAGCCCAGATGGCAACCGCAGTAGCGAAAAGCCCAAACAGCCAGCTTGTCGTCGTTCCCAACGTACCGTTGGTCCCGCCAAACATCAGGAATGTACTATCCAGAGGACCAATCGTCTGGCCGCTGGTCAAATACCACGCCACGTTTCGCCAAACCAGAAATCCACCAAGCGTGACAATGAAGGCCGGTATCGTCAGGTAGCCAACCATCCAGCCATGAAACGCACCAATCAGCGTGCCGACAAACAGCCCGACTACAATGGTGATCGCCCAAGTTGCAGGATTGTTCAATCCCATCCCAAGTATTTGCGGCAAAAGCTCGGTTTGCGTCATTGCCATTACGGCTGAGGTTGTTGCCAGCAGCGCTCCTACCGACAAGTCGATGTGGCGAGTGACGATAATGAACACCATTCCGCACGCCATAATGGCCACTGAAACCGTCTGGATGGAGAGATTGAACAGGTTCCGAGGCGTCAAGAACCGTCCGTCCGTGAAGATGTTGAACCCGATACACAGGATGACAAACGCGCCGATCATTCCCAAAAGTCGCATGTCCAGTTCCAGTTGCTGGAACAGGCTGGGTTTCGCTTTTTCAGGTATCGGCTGAGACGAAGTTTCGGTCATTTCCGATCTTTCATATTCAGCATTTGCCCCAGGCCCAGACTAAGAGGCCCAGGGCTGAGTGGTTTAGTTACAAGGGGCAGGTCCGTTTTCAACGCCTTGGCAAAGATCTTCCAGCGGGATCCATCCGGCATCAACAACCACGGACAAGTTGTCCTTAGTTATTGGAACAGGCGCCAGGAAAACCGAGTTCATCTCGGTCCCACCCGGTGATGTCCAGCTAACTGCGCCTTCGACATCAGCAGGGCTTGTACCACCGCTCAATGTGACAGCGATTTCGCCAGCGGCCTTTCCGAGTTCGCGAGCATCCTTCCAAACCGAAACCGTCTGCGTACCCAGTGCGACACGGTTCAATGCTGCGTGGTCGCCGTCCTGACCGGAAACCGGAATGCCTTCCATGCCCTGTGCGGTCAGCGCAGCAACAACACCGCCTGCAGTACCGTCATTCGACGCAACGACTGCATCCACGTTGTTCTCGTTCGCGGTCAGGATTTGTTCCATGTTCCGCTGCGCGTTCGCCGGTAACCAGCCATCCGTATAAGCCTCACCAACGATTACTATGTCACCGCTGTCAACAGCTGCGCCGATGATCTCTTGCTGACCACCCCGCAGGAAGTCCGCATTTGGATCCGTGGGAGAGCCTTTGATCATGACATAATTGCCTTTCGGCATGGCCTCAAATACAGCGCGGGCCTGCATTCTGCCGACTTCGACATTGTCGAAGGTCAGATAAAATGCTCGGTCGTCTTCGATCAGGCGGTCATAGGCAATCACAGGGATACCTTCGTCCGCCGCAGCCTGAACCGCTGGCCCGATGGCCTGCGCGTCCTGCGCCAGAATGATCAGCGCGTCCACGCCTTGGGCGATCAGGCTTTCAATGTCCGACAGCTGCTTTGCCGACGATGATTGCGCGTCTGCCGAAATGTACTCGGCACCGCCAGCTTCAAGTGCCGATTTTATGGCCGCCTCATCCGTTTTCCAACGTTCTTCCTGAAAGTTCGACCAGCTTACGCCGACCACTGGCTCTGCGAATGCGGTCGAAGCCAACAAAGTGGCCACAGCCGAAAAGCTGAGAATTCTTTTCATGATTTCCTCCCATTTGCCGAGCCATCGCATTTCGATTCGCGGCTCTCACAAATTTCAATACCATATTTATTTCAGTCGGTAAAATATTTACTCTACAAGAGGCAGTCAAATTCAAATAGATTGGACCAACAGCAAGATTCGCGAGGACAAAATGCTGAAAAGCAAAGCCTCTCCGGTTTCTTTGGAACAAAGAAATACGACCCGCATACGGGTATTGGAGCACATCAGAGCCAAGGGGTCCGTCTCGCGGATCGATATTGCATCCGCCTTGCAAACCAGCCCTGCGACCGTCACCGCAGCCACGGCTGATCTCATCTCGGCCGGGTTGGTCAAAGAGACTGAAAGCCAGGCACAGTCCAAGTCGGGAAAGAGAGGCAGACCCAGAGTATTGCTGCAATTGGACGGCCAGATGCACCTTGTGGCCGGTCTAAAGGTGGCTCGGCAAGTGATCTCAGTTATCTTGGTCGACTTTGAAGGTAACGAAGTCGCATCCCATAAGTATGCTCTGGACCACGCCAGAATGTTGCCGCAAGAATTTGTATCGGCGATCCGCGAAGCACTTGAAGAAACCTGCAGTCAGATCGACCGTTCCGTCGCACATTTGGCAGGTGTTTCTATCGGGGTGGCCGGACTGGTCGACGCAAACAGGAATTTTGTCCACTGGTCTTCTTCAATTACCGAGAGAAATATTGACTTCAGCCACCTGCTTTCAAATAAACTGCCCTGCCCCGCATTCGTTGACAACGATGCCAATCTTGTCGCCAAGGCCGAACAGCTTTTTGGCTTGGGCAAGGGTTTAGAGAACTTCCTCGTCGTTACGATCGAACACGGTGTTGGCCTTGGCATCGTATTGGACGGCAAACTATACCGTGGAGAACGAGGCTGTGGCGCTGAGTTTGGGCACACCAAAGTTCAGCTTGACGGGGCCCTTTGCCAATGCGGTCAACGCGGGTGTCTTGAAGCCTATGTGGGTGACTATGCTCTGCTCCGTGAGATGACAGTCACCGGTCATACCAACGACATGGACTCCGTTTCCGAAATACATGACCGCGCCAACTCAGGCGACGACAGAGCTTCGTCGGTGCTTGCCCGCGCAGGTCAGATGTTTGGCCTCGGAATTTCCAACCTGATCAACTTGTTTGACCCAGAGTGCATTATCGTCTCGGGGGCACAAATGAGCTTTGAACATTTGTGTTCCAGCGAAGTTATGACCCGCATTCGGAACGGCGTTGTGAATGTCGATGCACCTTTGCCCCAGATCAAAGTTCATCACTGGGGCGACATGATGTGGGCCAAAGGGGCAGCAGCCTATGGAATTGAGCAAGTCTCGATTCTAAAGGTCAAGGAGCTGACGTCGAATGCGCCTTGAGTTTGCGATAATTGCGGCTTTGGCCACAGTTGCGAATGCGGGCGCTGATACTCCTGAATTTAAAAAGATGGATGTGCCAAGACACGTCTATGATGGCGGGTGGGAGCATTTTGTCGGCGGTGGTGCGGCCGTTTTCGATTGCAATGGGGACTCGCTGCCAGAACTCTTTTTGGCTGGCGGTTCCAACCGGTCTCAACTGTTCATCAATACCTCGAAGGAACAGATAGCATTTCAGGCAAAGACGCCTGAAGATCTTTCGCTGGCCGGTGTGTCCGGCACCTACCCTCTTGATGTTGATAGCGACGGCGTAATGGATCTGGCGATTTTGCGTGTTGGCCCAGACCTGCTTCTTCGGGGCCATCACGACTGCCAATTCAGCCCTTTCACTGAACTCGGGTTTCAGTCCGAGGATCACTGGACCACAGGGTTCTCGGCAACATGGGAAAGCGGGCAAACGTTACCGACCTTGGCGTTTGGCACCTATGTTGATCGGTTTGATCCCGAAGGTCCTTTTGAATCCTGCGGACCAACCCTTTTGTACCGCCCAGAAGGCGACTTGTATCACGAGCCACTGCATCTTGAGCCCGGCTACTGCTCACTTTCTATTTTGTTTTCGGACTGGGCTCGAACTGGCCGCGCTGATCTTCGCATCAGCAATGACCGTCACTACTATGTTCGCGGCGGTCACGAGCAGTTATGGGCGATGGAGCCTGAGCCTCGGCAATACTCGGAAGACGAAGGCTGGCTTCCATTTTCGATCTGGGGAATGGGGATCGCCTCTCGCGACCTTACAGGAGATGGATTTCCCGAAGTTTATCTGACTTCGATGGGTGACCAGAAACTCCAGATTTTTGACCCAGTGACAAACGGACCGACCTGGCGCGATGCAACTTACGATAAGGGTACGACCGCTCATAGACCGCATATCGGTGGAGACGGAAGGCCATCCACCGGGTGGCACGCACAGTTTGGCGACGTCAACAACGACGGCCGGGACGATATATTCGTGGCCAAGGGAAACGTAGAACAGATGCCCGATGCGGCTCTGAACGATCCCAATAACCTACTACTACAGAACTCCGACGGTCAGTTTATTGAAGCTGCAGCAGATGCCGGTGCTGCTTCGATGGCTAAGTCTCGTGGCGCGGCGCTTGCTGACCTGAACAACGATGGGAAGCTGGATCTGGTGGTCGTCAACCGAGGTTCTGAGCTCGAAGTCAGTCAGAACACTTCACCAGGTGGAGATTGGCTCTTGCTGGATGTCGCTCAGGATCAATCCAATCGCGCAGCAATTGGTGGATTTATTGAGGTTATAACTTCGCAAGGCGGTCAGACCCGCGAACTTACAGTCGGCGGCGGCCACGCAGGTGGTATCGCCGGTTTTCATCATTTTGGACTTGGGAAGGAAGACAAGGCGAAGGTTCGAATGATCTGGCCGGATGGAGCGAAAAGCGAGTGGCGGGAATACCCCTCCAACCAAATCATCCGAATTCGACGCTGATTACTTGTCGACCGGCAGCCCGCTTGGAACTTGGTCAGGTACACCTAGTCGCTGCGCCGGATCCTCAAGACTTTTAAGAAAACTGAGAAGAGCGTCAATTTCCTGATCCGTCAGGCTTACTTTCGACAAGCTGTTGCTTTTGGCAATCGCACCCAAGTTCTGATTATCCAACATTGCTCTTTGGTCGTCAGAGCCGGGGAAGTCCGGCAAGGTGGCCATCTCGATCGAGTAGTTTCGCAAGGACGCTACCGGGTCCAGATGGTGGCGCACAATATCTTCAAGGTCGGCATAAGCTCCGTTATGTCCGTACGGAGCAGTTAGGGTCACGTTGCGCAAAGATGGCGTGCGGAAAGCAAACGCGTCGTCGGGATCACCGGTCACGCGAAGACGCCCGTCGTCCCTGACATGGTTTTCAAATCGCGCTGCCTTTCCCGGGCCGATCTGCGGCATTGCAATCGAATGAAACTTGTGATCGGTCTGGAACCAGCCCGAGTGGCAGTTGCTGCAACCAGCTTTTCCATAAAACAAGCCCATCCCAATCTCGGCTTCTTCTGAAAGCGCGGCCTCACCTCGCATCGCGCGATCGAACGGGCTGTTATCCGCACGCCACTCGAATGCGATAAAGTCCGCGATTACATTGGCAATTGCCGTGAACGTAATTCCATCATCCGGCGCTAAGTCCTCAAACCTCTGCTCGTACTCTGGAATGGCCGCAACACGTTCTGCAATCAGATCCCACGCACCGCCTTGCTGTGTTAGAAATCCGAGGCGAACCGCTTTGCTCACGTCATTCTCAGAATAGTGACCCGCCATTTCGTCTGGCGACAAAACCGGGAACATGGCCTGTGCGGCCAGCGCTGAATTGAAACCAGACCGCATATGAGTACCCAACGGGGTTCTGATACCATCAGGTTGCGTTGAGTCTGCCTCTAGTCGCCCATCGTGGAAAAACGTCGTGAACTCAGTGGCTCCGAGGTTCCAAAGCCCTGGTGAGTTTCGAGGAATACGTTGTTCCGGGGTGTTCTCTGGGTCCAATGTCCGCTCTGGACCCAACCCAATTCCCCCTTCCCCGATACCAAGGGAAACACCGTCGGACGTGCCAAGCCTGGGATGATGACAGGTCGCGCAGCTGATATTCTTGTTGCCAGACAAGATCGGGTCATAAAACAGCAAACGCCCCAGCTCAGCACTTGCAAAGTCGGGTTCGAGGAACTCCGGCAAAGGACCAAGCGATTGGGCACCCGCGCCACCCACCACAGAGATTGCTAATCCGAAAGCCAAGAATAGCGAAACTGCTCTCATGTCATTCCTCAGAAACTTCTAGATTAAGTTCCTGCCGGTACGGATTCTCCGGAGTATAGATGATTGAAGGAAACGACGAGGTATTCGGTGCGTTGGGATAACCCGATGGCTCGAAACACACTCCATGCGAAGCGCGACGCGGTTTTGTCATCTCATAGCCCGAATAGACCTGTGCTCCGGGTTGGTCTGAGTAGACGGTCAACGCAAGGCCAGAGAGTGAAGTGATTTCCGCCACCAGAGTTTTTGGGTCGCGATCATGATCAAAACAGAAATAGTGATCGATCCCTTCCGAAACACTGCCAATCGTATTGGCCGTTGAAAAATCCAACCCGTTTTCGTTGGTCGCAAGCACTCTGCCCGACGGAACACCCTGATCGTCGATTTCCAGATACCAATTTGAAGCGAGTTTCAGCTTATGCTCGTCTATGCCTCCTGCAGCACCCAAAGTGTAGTAGTTATGCTGCGCAATGCTAATCGGCGTCGGCCGATCAGGCTGTGCAGATATTGAATAGACCAAGCGTTGACCCTGTAGGCAGATCCTGACCTCGAAGCTGATCTCCCCTGGAAAGCCGCCCTCCCCGTCGCGAGAAACATAGCTCAGAAAGACTTCATTCTGTGCAATCTGTTTGAGGTCCCAAAACTGCTTAGACAGCCCATCGTCGCCGCCATGTAGGGTGTTTTTTCCCTCGTTGGCGTTCAGTTCAAAACTAGCGCCCTCCAAGTCAAACTTCGCGCCGCTGATCCGGTTGGCAACACGCCCTACAATTGCGCCTAGGTAACGCGTATCGGTGAGATACGCAGTTGGATCGTCAAACCCAAGGATGAGCGGCACGTCCTTGTACCACCAACCCTGCGTGATCGCCCCATAGTTCAAAACCGAAACGCGCATATTCCCATCGGTAAGAATAGCTGTTTCAATCTGATAGGGCTTACCCGTTTCTAGCTTCATCTTAATGCCAGCGGCGCAAGCGCCTGATAGAATTGCCTATATCTCCGGTATTCGTTTTCGTAGGCATCAATCAGGTCGCCTCGTGGTTCAATGCGTTCCCGAATTTCCGGCGGCGTCATAACTTGCGCCGGTTCAGCGCCGTTGACAGCACATATCGCGAGTCGCGCAGCGCCCAAAGCGGCACCGAATTCGCTGCCTTTTGGCATTTCCAGTGGAACTTGCAAAACAGTAGCTAAGGTTTCCAGCCAGAACTGAGATCGTGCACCTCCCCCTACTGCCATAAGGCTATTTGGCTGGGTTCCGGTGCTCTTCAGTGCTTCCAGGCAATCTCTCATTCCAAAAGAAACACCCTCCATTACAGACTGGGTCAACTCAGCGGGCTCCGACGAGATGTCCACACCCAAAAACGCGCCACGAATATGGCTATTGTTATGCGGCGTCCGTTCTCCTGACAGATATGGCAGGAACGTGATCGCAGAAGGTCCGTTCAATTTTCCCGGCATAGATGCAGCGAGTCTTTCCACAGGTTCACCCAAATTGCGAGAAAGCCAATTCATGCTGTTCGTTGCTGACAACATGACGCCCATTTGTATCCATCGATCCGGGACTGCGTGGCAAAAGCAGTGCACGGCGGTTTCCGGATCCGGAGCATAGGCTTCCCGCGCAACGAGCAACACACCAGACGTCCCAAGAGAGACAAACCCGGTGCCGTCGTTGATGCTCCCTATACCGCAGGCAGCGGCAGCATTGTCGCCGGCACCACCAGCCACGACAACCGGATTCGAAAGCCCCCAATCCTGTCTCAAACGGACCTTCAACTCTCCACCCCGATCACTGCCCTCAACCAAGCTCGGCATCTGCTCGGTGCGCATGTGACCTATGGCTAGTGCCTTTTCTGACCACTGCCGAGTGTCAACGTCCAGCCAGGATGTTCCTGCGCTGTCTGACATGTCCGAAACATATTCGCCAGTCAGCCAAAACCGCAAATAATCTTTCGGCAGCAATACCTTGCCCACCTTTGAGAATACATCCGGCTCATTCGCGCGCAACCATTCGAGTTTCGGCGCCGTAAACCCCGGGAATACGATGTTTCCCGATATTGCGCGCATCTCTGGTGTTTGATCTAGTGTCCGCGCTTCGTCGGCTGACCGAGTATCATTCCAAAGAATACAGGGCCTCAATATTTCGCCATCAGGATCCAGTAGTGTAGCGCCGTGCATGTGTCCGCTTAGGCCAATACCTCGCAATTTTGAGAACGCTTGCCGGTTGCCGACGCGAAGCTTCCCAACAACCTCTTCGCAAGCGTTGGTCCAATCCAAAGGATCCTGCTCAGACCAACTAGGCTTGGGTGTCGAAGTGGAAATGCTGACTTCGGCATCACCGACAACGTGTCCTGTGTCATCTACCAGAATCCCGCGGAGACCTGACGTTCCCAAATCCAAGCCCAGATACATTGAGCACCACCTGTCTAAATATTTTAATGGCTAAAATTTATTGAAACAGGGATCTTGTCAAGGCTCCGTAAAAGGAGTGCCCTCCAATCGTATCTGGATCAGAAAACACGAACGCGACGTCCTTCGATACCCTGGACAGCCAAAAGAAAGACTGAGCAAGAGTTGGGTAAAATCGTCTGACCGAACATGGCGCAAACCTCTTAGAAAAGCCTCTTTGGCAAGAGGCAAGGTCTAAGCGAGTATTTCTCCAGTTTGACCGACAGCTAGCGTTCCACCATTAATCACTTCGACATAGACGCCCATATCCATATGGCCCATCAATTTCCGAATAAGGTAGGGTATTTTCAAGTCGCGCTCGGCCGTTTTCGGGTTCACTTCAGTTGCTGCACACCTTTTCGTACGCGAGAGTATCTTCAACTCGACATCGCCAAATCTTAAAACTGATCCAACTGCATCCAGCTCAGTAAACGAAGGTAATCCGTCTATCTCAATATTCGCTCGGAAGCGCGCCGGGTGGATTTCTGCGTTCAGTTGTTCGCCCAACTTTTTCACAGAGGGTAGATTCAAAACGGAAATCGCGTTCATCATTTGCGGTGATACAACAGATACATCTGTAAACCTATGAGGAGTGGAAGAGACAAACTTTGGCAGCTCAGGATCTTTTAAATCGATCTCCGAAGAAAGGAACTCTGCTGCCTTCTCCCGATCTTCAGACGCTCGCATATCAAAGCGTCGTATCTTTCCGTTCGCATTGATCTCAAGTGCCTGGGACTTAATTTCAAAATCGGTCTGAATGCCTGCCAGTGCAGCCTCATTCAACAAAACGACAAAACGATCTTTCGGCAGTGGCGTTGGGTTCTGCATGTCGAAACCGGAGTTGTAGCGAGCAAATCCGAACAGGCGATCGCCCGGAATGCCATCTCCTGCTCGCAGCGTCACAGTGCGCATAGGCTCGGAACTCAAGCCTTTTATAGGGTAGCGGTTCAATCGGACGATGGAGAGATTGCTCATACGTCTGCACCTGACCAAAAAGAGTTATGCACGGTCCCGAACTGTCCGCACTGTTTGACGCTATCTCGAATTCTCAAAGGTATCGACCAAATAATAATTGAGCGCTTCACAAGCGGGTTAGCTGAACCTGTTGGCTGCATGACGGCTGCGCCCATTTAAGTCGATATGACCATTCGATACCTCGCTGCCGAAAATACATTCGCCTCAAAGTCAATGAGTAATTTCTTTATGATTCAATAACTAAGAGAAAAAACTGGCTATCTCTTCCGATTTCTTGAGGTACGAACCTCAAAAATATCTGGACTTGAGGTGCGTACCTCAAATAGCCTTGGATGTATGCCGCGATTCGCACATCCTCGATTGACGGCGCAAAAAGGGAGGAATGGATGACTTACACAAAACTGGCCTCGACCAGCGCAATAGTCCTTGCCGCTACTACTCTTTCTACCAAGGCAAATGCTGAAGATCTGACGCTCTGTTGGGCTGCATGGGACCCGGCCAACGCGCTTGTTGAGCTATCAAAAGAATTTGAAGCAGAATCCGGCCACACCATGAACTTCGAATTTGTTCCTTGGCCAAATTTTGCGGACCGGATGCTGAACGAGCTGAATTCTGGGGGTAAGCTCTGCGACCTACTGATCGGTGACAGCCAATGGATTGGCGGTGGCGCTGAGAATGGTCATTATGTCCAGCTGAACGAGTTCTTTGATGCTGAAGGCATCAGCATGGACGATTTCGCGCCGGCCACTGTTTACGCTTACTCGACCTGGCCTAAGGGCACACCAAATTACTACGCGCTGCCTGCGATGGGCGATGCAAACGGCTGGTTCTATCGCAAGGACTGGTTCGAAAACCCCGAAATCCAAGCCGCATACAAAGAAGCAACTGGTCAGGACCTTCGTGAACCTCAGTCTCAGAAAGAATTGCTGCAGATTGCGCAGTTCTTCCAAGGTCGTGAAATCGACGGCAAGACAGTCTATGGCGCCGCAATTTTTACCGAGCGCGGCTCGGAAGGGATCACCATGGGTGTGACCGGAGCGCTGTATCCTTGGGGCTTCAAATATGAAAACACCCCGGGCTCATATGACATGGAAGGCGCGGTAAACTCTCCCGAAGCGGTTGAGGCACTGGAATTCTACAAGGAGTTCTACAAAACGGCGACGCCTCCGGGATATACCAACTCTTACATGGGTGAGAGCTTGGACGCCTTTAAGTCCGGTCAGGTCGCCATGGCTATGAACTGGTTTGCGTTCTTCCCTGGTCTTTATGCCGACCCCAATACTGGCGGTGACAAGATCGACTTCTTCGTGAACCCACCACAAAATCAGGCAGGTTCGACACTGGGCGGACAAGGTATTTCTGTCGTCAGCTACTCTGACAAACAGGACGCCGCACTTGAGTACATTAAGTGGTTTGCACAGCCGGAAGTTCAGGCCAAATGGTGGGAGCTCGGCGGCTACTCGGCGCATAACTCCGTACTGGAAGATCCTGGTTTCGTAGACAGCCAACCGTTTGCCGGCGACTTCCTTGAAGCAATGGGCGGTGTACAGGATTTCTGGCAAGAGCCTGCCTATGCGGAACTGCTGCTGGCAATGCAGAAGCGCATCCACGACTACGTGGTTGCCGACCAAGGTACAGCTCAAGAAGCGCTTGATCTTCTAATCGAAGATTGGACGGAAGTCTTTGAAGACGAAGGCAAGCTGTAGTCCGACGCAGACAGGAGCGGGTGCAAACCCGCTCCACCTTCACCCGTGAGTCCTAAACCAACAAGAACTGGCAAAGAGATGTCTGACAGGACAATAGATCGCGTTGCGCAGGCAACGCCCGAGCGAGTTGCGCGAAAAATCCGAGGATTATCCGACCGCGCGATCGCCTGGATTTTCATCTCCCCAACGATCTTTCTTTTGCTGGCGATCAACATCTTTCCGTTGATCTGGACCATCCAATTGAGCTTTACCAACTACAAGGCCAACCGGATCGGGCGTGAAGTCAAAGATGTCGGCCTCAGGAATTACGAGCGTATCCTGACGGACTCGGACACCTGGCTAAATATGCAGGCGACGGCGCATTTCCTGTTCTGGACGATCTTTTTCCAGGTCCTGATCGGGTTTACTCTGGCGTGGTTGATCAACAAGAAATTCAAGGGCAACGATCTTTGGACCACGATTATCGTGCTGCCAATGATGCTGTCCCCGGCGGTTGTCGGGAACTTCTGGAAGTTCCTGTATCAACCTCAAATCGGACTGTTTAACTACATCGTGTCCTGGTTTACCGGCAAGGACCCGTCGAGCTTTGAAATGCTGGGATCCGTGACGTTGGCTCCGTGGGCGATCGTGATCGTCGACACCTGGATGTGGACCCCCTTCGTGATGCTGATCTGTCTGGCCGGTCTGCGCAGCATTCCCGACTACATCTACGAGGCGGCTGAAATCGACAGGGCCAGCAAGCTGCGACAGTTCTTTACGATTACCATCCCGATGGTGCTACCGTTCCTGATGCTGGCCGTGCTGTTTCGAGGCATAGAGAACTTCAAGATGTTCGACCTGGTTGTTCAGCTAACCGGCGGAGGCCCCGGTTCTGTAACGGAACTCACTTCGATCAACCTGAAACGCGAAGCCTTTGAGAAATGGCGTACGGGCTATGCCTCGGCCTATGCGATCATCCTTTTCGTCACCGTGTTCGGCCTCGCGTCGATCTACGTCAAAGCCCTGAACAAGGTGAAACAGAGATGAGCAGTTTTTCCGTCACCGAACCTTCGAACCGGTCCAAGTGGATCGCAGGCTTCCTGGTAATTACTTATGCGCTGATCACGATGATCCCGCTGGTTTGGATTTTGCTGACTGGCTTCAAGTCCCCGGCCGATGCGATCAGTTACCCACCCAAAGTGGTCTTTGACCCAACACTTGAAGGTTACGTCAACCTGTTCACCACACGAACACGGCAAACGCAGGAATTTCTGGAAGCAAACCCACCGCAGAACTGGGCCGATGAGATCGTGCGCCAATACGACATGGTGATTGTCGGGCCATCCAAGTTCGGGGAACGCTTTATGAATTCGGTGATCATCGGATTTGGCTCAACGTTCTTGAGTATCTTCCTTGGCACGCTGGCCGCGTATGCCTTCAGCAGGTTTAAAGTACCGCTCAAAGACGACCTTCTATTTTTCATCCTCAGCACAAGGATGATGCCCCCGGTCGCCGTCGCCATTCCAATATTCCTGATGTTCAGAAACCTTGGTCTCAGCGACACGCATTTGGGAATGATCCTGCTGTATACGGGCGTGAATATTTCCTTGGCGGTTTGGTTGCTGAAGGGTTTCATCGACGAAATCCCAAGAGAGTACGAAGAGGCCGCCCTCATAGATGGCTACACGAGATTTCAGGCGTTCTACAAAGTGGTGCTGCCGCAAGCCGCAACCGGCATAGCCTCAACAGCTATCTTTTGCCTGATCTTCGCCTGGAATGAGTACGCGTTTGCCGTGCTGCTGACATCCGCGAATGCGCAGACTGCACCACCGTTCATCCCGACCATTATTGGTATTGGGGGCCTGGACTGGCCTGCTGTGGCGGCAGGTGCCACGATCTTCCTGATCCCCGTCATGATTTTCACCATCCTGATGCGCAAACATTTGCTGCGTGGGATCACATTCGGAGCCGTGCGCAAATGAGCGATTTTCTAACCGGATTGATGCGGCTCCGCCGCGGCCCGTGGGAGATGGTCGCAACCATCCTTATCGCACTGGGAGTCTTCATGCTGATGCAACCCTTTGTCCTTTGGGCCTTCACCTATTCCTTCATCGTCACGCTGATCGGAACCGTCATGTTCATCATCGTCAGTCATTTCCCGGAGTAGAAATGGCCCAGATCGTAGTCAAAAACGTAAGAAAGATGTTTGGCGATTTCACGGCTGTCCGCGAAAGCTCGTTCACGATTGAGGACGGTGAGTTTTTCATGCTGCTCGGGCCATCCGGCTGCGGAAAGACGACGACGCTGCGGATGATAGCTGGATTGGAACTTCCAACATCGGGTGAAATCTATCTGGACGGTGAAGAGATCAGCCAGCGGCCACCGTCGGAGCGGGACATTGCCTTCGTGTTCCAAATGTTCGCGCTGTATCCCCACATGAACGTGCGCAAGAATATCAGCTACCCCCTGATATCGCAGGGCATGCCGCGTGCTGCTGTCAAAGCCAAAGTAGAGGAAGTCGCGGGAATTCTGGGGATCAACGACATCCTCGATAGCCCAGTAGGTGGGCTTTCGGGCGGCGATAGACAGCGCGTAGCGCTTGGACGCGCGATTGTTCGCGAACCCAAGGCATTCATGATGGACGAACCTCTTGGTGCCCTGGATGCCGAATTTCGCGAGCACATGGCCGAAGAACTGCGGGCACTTCATGATCGCATGGGCGCGACCACTGTTTACGTGACACATGATCAGTTGGAAGCCATGCAAATGGGCGACAAGATCGTTGTGATGAACAACGCTGTGATCGAGCAATTCGGTACACCCCAGGAAATCTACGACAAACCAGCTACGATGTTCGTTGCGGATTTTATCGGGTCTCCTTCGATGAACTTCCTGCCGTTTGAGGGAAAGGTCGAGCCTGGTTCGGAAATGGTTCGGCTGAATGGCCATGACGAAGCCGTGCCGAGGCTGATGGAAGGGGCGGAAGGTGACTTGGTTTTTGGCGTTCGCCCCGAGCATGTTTTTCTGTCGGATGGGAGCGAATACCGGGCCAGAGTCTTGGCCGCAGAATACTTGGGGACCACCCAAATCGTTACACTGCAAAGCCCGAACGGTGAACTTAAAGCGCGAATTGATGCACGCGAAGTCGTTAATCCCGGCGAGTCAGTGGGGTTACAGTTCCGCTCACCTGCTGTAACCCTTTTTGAAAAATCCACCGGACGCGCGTTGAGGTCCGCTCTGAACGACGAGGTACTAAGCAATGGCTGAAGTCGTGTTGGAGAATATCTCAAAGTCCTTCGGCAATCTTAAAGCGGTGGATGATATCTCGATGACGATCCCCAACGGTGCCTTTGTGGTGTTGTTGGGCCCGACTGGCGCGGGAAAAACAACGACGCTGAGATTGATATCCGGACTCGAGAAACTGGATTCAGGAACTGTGCACATAGCCGGGCGTGACGTTGGAATAGACACTCCCGCTCAGCGCGATGTAGCGATGGTCTTCCAGCAATACTCGCTGTACCCGCATATGACAGTGCGGGAAAACCTGTCCTTCCCTCTGCGGTCGCCGATCCTGAAGACCCCAGAGGACGAGATCACCAGGAAGGTTAATGAGGTCTCGGAGATTCTCCAGATCCCGCACAAACTGGATAACAAAGCCACTGAACTGTCTGGCGGTGAAATGCAGCGCGTTTCAATTGGACGAGCGCTGGTGCGTGATCCCCAAATCTTCCTGATGGATGAACCGCTCAGTTCTTTGGACGCCAAGCTTCGGGCGGATTTGCGGGTCGAGTTGAAAAGGATTCAGGCCGATCTGGGGTCAACCTTGCTCTACGTGACCCATGATCAGGTCGAAGCCATGACAATGGCGACGCATATCGGCGTTTTGGAGAACGGCCGGTTGGTTCAGTACGGAACACCGCGGGACATTTATGAAAACCCGGGCAGTGTTTACGTAGCCAGCCGATTGGGTCTGCCGCGGATAAATATCCTGCCGTCCGGGTTGTTCGAAGGCGATCACAAAGGCCCGCAGATTGGCCTACGCCCGGAAAACATCATTGAAGGCGAAGGCAGTGAAGCGCGTGTCATACGTGCTGAGCATCTGGGGGATCAAACGCGGTTGCACCTGGACTTAAACGATCACCCGGTTGTGACCTTGATTGATGTCCATCAGGATTATCCATCTGGAAAAGTTATAAAAATCCGCCCCCACAACCCTTTGTATTTTGACGCGTCCGGCGCGCGAGTGAATTAAGGAGCAAAATCATGGCCCAGTTCCTCAACACAAAAGAAACTCTGGTGACAGAGGCGATAGACGGCCTTCTGGCCTCCTCCGGAGGGCAACTTACCCGGCTGGACGGATACCCACACATCAAGGTGATTTTCAGGTCGGATTGGGACAAGTCGAAGGTCGCCTTGGTGTCCGGCGGAGGATCTGGCCACGAACCCGCCCATGCAGGTTTTGTTGGCCCCGGTATGTTGACAGCAGCGGTGTGCGGCGAAGTGTTTGCTTCCCCGTCGGTAGAGGCGGTACTGGCGGGCATTCTTGCGGTTACGGGTGAGGCTGGGTGTTTGCTTATCGTGAAGAATTACACCGGTGATCGGTTGAACTTTGGACTGGCGGCTGAACGCGCCCGTGCATTGGGCCGCAAGGTAGAGATGGTTGTTGTTGATGATGACATCGCCCTGCCCGACCTTCCGCAACCACGTGGCGTGGCAGGTACGTTGTTCGTGCACAAAATCGCCGGAGCGCTCGCTGAAAGCAGTGCTGACCTAGACACCGTTACCAAAGCAGCAACAAGCACTATAGAAAAGGTTGTCAGCATCGGTATGAGCCTTGACACCTGTACCGTTCCGGGATCTCCAAAGGAAGACCGGATCGCACCCGGCAAAGCGGAGCTCGGCTTAGGCATCCACGGCGAGCCCGGTGTACAGCAAGTCGAGTTCTCAAATGCTGTATCGGCCATGTCCACAGTGGTGGAGAAGCTGAAGCAAAGGGTGGGTTCTGGGGATTGTGTGGCGTTGGTCAACAACCTTGGGTCGACAACTCCGCTAGAAATGGCTGTCCTCACGCACGCCTTGTCCGAGACTGGTATTGCCCATCACATCATCGGCCCAGCGCCAATGATGACATCGCTGGATATGCACGGGTTTTCTGTTTCTATTCTGCCTGTAGATCAGGACGATTTAGCGGCACTTGAAGCTCCTGTTGATCTGGCGGCTTGGCCCGGTGTCAATTCCATCGACCCGATAAAAGTAGCGCCTTTGCCTGATGGCCTGACCCCTATCGATCCAATTCCTTCGAACAATCCCGCCACAAGGGAGACGATCACCCGATTGTCTGAACTGCTCATCAACGCCGAGAAGAACCTGAACGAGCTGGACGCGAAATCCGGAGATGGCGATACAGGAAGCACGTTGGCGACGGCCGCTAGAGCGTTGCAAAGTAGCCTTGACCGAATGCCGCTCGCTGATCTGACACAACTGTTTCCGGCGTTGGGCAATGAGTTAAGCCAGACAATGGGTGGTTCTTCCGGCGTGATACTCGCTATTTTTTTCAACGCGGCTGGAGATGCCTCTGCGAGCGGGGCTTCGGTACCGAAGTCTCTGGTCGAAGGTCTGAATCGCGTCAGCCAGGTTGGGGGTGCCAAGGTAGGTGACAGGACAATGATTGACGCCCTGGCACCGGCACTTGCCGCTCTGCCATCTGGTCTGGCGCATGCGGCCGAGGCTGCCCGCGAAGGCGCGAACAACACCGCGAATATTCGACGTGCGAAGGCAGGCCGCGCAGCTTATGTTCCCGAAGAAAACCTAGTTGGTCATAACGATCCTGGCGCTGAGGCCGTTGCTTTGTTGTTTGAGGGCTTAGCGCGGGAGATTGAGGGTTGAAAAACACGTGGAAGACCAAAAACAAAAACTAGAATTGGTTAAAAAGCCAACCGTCAATGACATCGCGCGCGTAGCGGGTGTCAGCCTGGCGACTGTTGACCGGGTCTTGAACAGGCGCCCCGGCGTACGGGCCGTAACCGTACAGAAAGTACAAAAGGCGATTGATGAGCTGGGGTATGTGCGAGACACGGCCGCAGCAAACCTTGCACGAAACCGTGTCTACAATTTCCTCTTTATTCTGCCGGAAACGGACAACGAGTTTGTGGATGCAATCAGCAGTCAGATCGCAGAACAATCCCGCGACCAATTTATCGAGAGGACCCGCGTTGCGATAAAGAAAGTTGCTCCGTTTGAGCCGCAGGATATCGTTAACATTCTGGATACTGTCGACAGTTTGGAGGTTGACGGAGTCGCCGTTTTCGGACCCGAAACGCCTTCTGTCCGCGACGCCGTAAAAAGGCTGAGAGACAAAGGCGTTCCGGTGGTTGCGTTGGTGTCTGACTTGCCGAGTTCCGAGCGAGACCACTTTGTAGGAATTGATAACGTTTCGGCAGGGCGAACCGCCGCTCAGCTGATGGGACGATTTGTGCATCGCGACGGCAAGGTCTTGGTACTTACAGGATCCCGTTTGGCACGTGACCACCTAGAGCGTCGTCAAGGCTTTGATCTAGTTGTGGCTGAGGAATTCCCACACCTCGAAGTCGTAGCGTCTGTCGAGGGCCGGGATGACCCGGATCTGATTTACAAGATGATGCCCGAGATCTTTGACACCTACCCGGATCTGGTTGGAATTTATTCCTCAGCAGCAGGCAATGCAGGCCTGATTCAATTTCTTTCCGAGAACAAGCTCAGCAAAGATCTGGTGATCATAGCTCATGAGCTTACTCCGCTCAGTCGTGAGGCGCTTACGCTCGGTACATTTGACGCTCTTATCTCGCAAGACACCGGGCATATTGTTCGTTCAGCCGTCCGTCTGCTGCGTGCAACTTCAGACAAAGTACCATTCAACAAAGCCCAGGAACGTATCCGTATCGACATCTATCTGAAGGAAAATTTACCGCCATAGAGGCTTAGGTTTTGGGGAGGAAATTTTATGAAGACAATCAAAGGTCCGGCTTTGTTTCTTGCGCAATTCGCGGGGGACGAAGCGCCGTTCAATTCGTGGGACGCGATCACCAAATGGGCGGCTGACTGTGGATACAAGGGCGTTCAGGTTCCTAGTTGGGATGGCCGGTTGTTCGACCTGGAACAAGCCGCGTCCAGCGCCAGTTATTGTGATGACTTCAAAGGCAAAGCAAAGGAAAATGGCGTCGAAGTCACTGAACTTTCAACCCACCTTCAGGGCCAACTTGTGGCCGTTCATCCGGCCTATGACAGCGCGTTTGATGGTTTTGCAGCCGAAAGCGTCAGAGGAAACCCGAAAGCCCGGCAAGAATGGGCGGTAGACCAAGTGAAAAAAGCACTATCTGCTTCAAAAAATTTGGGTATTTCAGCGCATGCGACATTCTCAGGCGCATTGGCATGGCCCTATGTCTATCCTTGGCCGCAGCGCCCTGCTGGTTTGATCGAAACGGCATTCGAAGAGCTTGCTCGTCGTTGGGTGCCAATACTGGATCACGCCGAGGAATGCGGCGTTGACGTCTGTTACGAAATTCACCCAGGTGAGGACCTCCACGACGGCGTGACGTACGAGATGTTTCTTGAACGGACAGGCAATCACCCACGCGCTTGCATGTTGTACGACCCGTCGCACTACGTGCTGCAATGCCTCGACTATCTGGACAATATCGACATCTACAATGATCGGATCCGGATGTTCCATGTCAAAGATGCCGAGTTTAACCCGACCGGCCGACAGGGTGTTTATTCCGGGTATCAAGGCTGGGTCGATCGTGCCGGGCGCTTCCGGTCGCTTGGCGATGGCCAGGTGGATTTCGGGGCGGTCTTTTCAAAAATGGCGGCGAATAACTTTGATGGCTGGGCAGTTGTCGAATGGGAATGCTGCCTCAAACACCCCGAGGATGGAGCGCGTGAAGGCGCGCAGTTCGTGTCCGATCACATCATCCATGTGACCGAGAAAGCCTTTGATGATTTCGCTGATGGAGGTGCAGACGAAGACGCCAATCGAAAAATGCTGGGGATTGAGTGATGGTCACAGGACGCAGTGAAGAAGCCTCGGGCCGCATTCGGCTTGGCATGGTTGGCGGCGGAAACGACGCATTCATAGGCGGCGTTCACCGCATAGCCGCGCGATTGGACGACAAGTTTGAGTTGGTTGCCGGTGCTTTATCTTCGACGCCCGAAAAATCCATTGAAAGTGGGCAGGCATTGGGGCTCGAGCGGGTTTACGAAGACTTCAAACAAATAGCGATCAGGGAAGCTAGGCTGAAGTCTGGGATCGAGGCGGTCTCAATTGTCACGCCAAATCACGTTCACTATGCAGCCGCACGCGAGTTCCTGAAACGCGGTATTCATGTAATTTGTGACAAACCACTCACCTCGACTCTTGCCGATGCCAAAAAACTGGTCAAAGCAGCAGAAAGCGCGAATGCCCTATTCATTTTAACCCACAATTACACGGGCTATCCGATGGTTCGGCAGGCACGTGAAATGGTCGCCAACGGCGATATCGGAAAGATACGCGTGGTTCAGGTTGAATACCCGCAGGACTGGCTGACCGAGCAACAGGATTTCAAACAGGCAGAATGGCGAACCGATCCCGAACGCTCGGGCGCGGGTGGATCAACCGGTGACATCGGGACTCATGCTTACAACCTCGCTTGCTTTGTAACCGGGCTGAAGGCGGAAAGCTTGGCGGCGGACTTGCAGGCCTTTGTGCCGGGGCGCAAGGTCGATGACAACGCGCATGTCTTGCTTCGCTTCGAAGGCGGAGCGCGGGGTATGTTGTGGTCTTCTCAGGTGGCTCCCGGCAATGAAAACGCACTTCGTTTGCGAGTCTATGGCGAAAAAGGTGGACTGGAGTGGTCTCAGGAAGATCCTAACTATCTGTGGTTTACGCCCTACAACGAACCCAAGCGTCTAATCACCCGAAATGGAGCTGGGGCCGGTGATCCTGCCAATAGGTTGAGCAGAGTTCCTCCGGGCCATCCCGAGGGGTATCTGGAAGGGTTCGCGAATATCTATGGGGAGGCTGCGGAGGCGATCCAAGCTTTCCGAAACGGGACTTCACCTGACGCTTCGGTTGTTTATCCAACGGTCCGCGACGGCCTCAATGGCGTTAAGTTTGTAGCCGCGTGTGTGCAAAGCTCTTCAAAAAATGCGGCTTGGGTCAAGTTGGAGTAAAGTCTGGTTGTGCGGATAGAGTGGACATCTTGAAAAACGCTGTGAGTATCTGCCAACAACTGAAGCTCGCACAATCTTTAGATGAACGCTCCGAAACAACAAGCTGCGAGCATCGCTGAACGGGTGTTATGTGAACCACCTTAACGTTGTAGCATCACTCGCCGAGGTCCTTATCATTCGCATCCCCAGCTTCATGAAGCTCTTGCTTTTTCATATGCCGAAAGAATGCAATGTGATTTATGACGCGATCGATCTCATCCGCCTCGCCTGTAGTATAAGCGGCTGCAATCAGTTTGAACTGCGTTTCTAAGTCTTCGGCGAGGTCCGCGTCACTTATTCCAAGGCTGTCTCTGGCCTCCACCATCGCGACAGACTCCGCAAAATCTTCTTTCCACATCTCATTGAGATAGGTCCTCGTATCAAACTCGGGATCGTTCTCGCCCACGCCTCAACCCCGTTACGCTCGCTATAACGTTTCAAACAAATCACTTGAGAGGTAGTTCGATTTTTCTGTTGCCGAAACCGGTTTCGGAACAAACAAATAGTAGGATGACAACGAATCCCAATCTGCAAAACCGCCAATCTCAGTCTAGGAGCGCCTCACCACCACGGCGGGTGAAACTCGACGAATTGGCGGATCATCTCGGGCTTTCAAAGAGCACGGTATCGCGCGCATTGAACGGGTATTCAGACATCTCGGAAGTCACGCGAAAGAGAGTTGAGGTCACGGCAAGGAAGATGGGCTACCGCCCGCTCAGTCACGCGCAGGCTATTCGAACAGGAAAAGTTCGCGCTATTGCGATGGTCATCAACAGCGAAGAACCGGACCAGCACAACCCGTTTCTTCAGGATTTTCTGGCAGGCGCTTGCGAAGCAGCCAGTGCGTCGGACTGGACAATGACAATTTCCACAGCAAAGTCCGGGAAAGATATGCTCAATGTGTTGGAACGTCTTGTCGAAGAACGCAAGGCAGATGGTTTCATTTTGCCCCGGACCGAAGTGGACGACGCGCGGGTAAAGTATCTTGGAGAATTGAAGGTCCCATTTATCCTATACGGGCGGACTGAATACGGCCAATCTGATCCAATGGATGATATGTCTTGGTTTGACATATCGGGTGAAGCAGCAATCAGAAATGCGGTCGTTCGATTGGTCAACTTTGGCCATAGCCGTATCGGTTATGTCGGCAGTGATCCGAAGTTCAACTACAGTCATTTGCGCCGCGACGGGTATCTTGAAGGCCTGAAAGTTGCCGGCTTGCGGGATGATCCAGAATTGATCCGGGAAGGTGCACGGACACGCGAAGAAGGGGCTAACGAAGCGCGGTCACTGTTGAAATTGGACCACCCGCCAACCGCAATGGTGTTTGCGACCGACTTGGCTGCATTAGGGTGTTATCCAGTTTGCGCTGAACTTGGCCTTGAGATCGGAAAAGACGTTTCAATCCTTGGATATGACGGCATTCCCGAATGCCAATACGTCAATCCGGGGCTGACAACATTCAGCGTGGATTCGAGACGCGCAGGAGAGCGTCTGGCCACGCTACTGATCCGCCAGACCCGAGGCGAAGAACCCGCAACCCTGCGCGAACTCAGCGAAGCCGTGCTTATCGCACGCGAATCCGACGGGCCACCCCGGCTGACACCCGAGGCACTGGCGCGAAAAATCAACCTAATCCAACGATCATAACCGGGGAGGAAACCGACTATGAAACTCACACCTAAAGTATCTCGGCTGATGCTGGGCACATCGCTGGCGCTGGTGCTGGCTGCCGTTTCTGCGCAGGCGGACACAATCCGCTTCTGGACCACCGAGGAACAGCCCGAACGTCTGGCAAAGCAGCAAGAGATGGCCGATCAGTTCAAAGCCGAAACCGGTACCACGGTTGAGGTGATCCCGGTTACAGAAACCGATCTGGGCACCCGTGCCACAGCTGCTTTTGCTGCTGGTGACCTGCCGGATGTGGTTTACCACCCGCTGCAATACGCCCTGCCTTGGGCCGAAGCCGGAATTCTGGACACCGAAGCAGCGTCTGAGGTGATCGAAGAACTGGGTGCCGATACGTTTGCACCGGGCGCGCTGGGAATGGCGGCGTTCAACGGTGAAACGGCCTCTGTTCCGGTCGACGGCTGGACCCAAATGGTAGTCTATCGCAAAGACTTGTTCGACGAAGCTGGTCTGGAAGCGCCCGACAGCTTTGCCGACATTCAGGCCGCGCTGGAAGCGTTGCACAACCCGCCGGAAATGTATGGCTTTGTCTCGGCCACCAAGGTTGATGAGAACTTCATGAGCCAGGTGCTCGAGCATGTTTTCCTGGCCAATGGTGTGTCGCCGGTTGGCCCCGATGGGTTCCAGCCGTTGGACGAAGCCAAAACCACCGAGGTTCTGGATTTCTACAAAGCGATCTCCAAGGCATCTCCTCCGGGTGAGCTGTTCTGGAAGCAATCGCGCGAGCTGTATTTTGACGGCAAGGCCGCGATGATCATCTGGTCGCCCTTCATTCTGGATGAACTGGCCGGTCTGCGGGATAGTGCTCCGCCGACCATCAATGACGACCCAACCTCGCGTGATCTGGCCAGCAAAACCGGCATCGTAACCAAACTGTCCGGCCCGTCGAACCCCGATGGCGCAGCATGGGGTGACGTCCGTTACTTTGGCATCACCAACGACGCGGACACCGATGCGGCGATGGAATTCGTGAAATTCGCGATGGATGACGGCTATACCCGGACGCTGGCGATTGCGCCCGAGGGTAAGTTCCCGGTGCGCCGCGGCAATGCGGACAACCCGAATGCATTCTCTGAGGCTTGGGCCGAACTGCCCGTTGGCGTCGACCGCAAGGCACCGCTGGTTGAGCTATACGAACAGTCGATGATCGACGAGATCGTCGGCGGTTTGGATGTGGCGCAGCGCTGGGGCGTGGCCGAGGGTCAGTTGGCACTGGCATCGAAGATAATCAACAGCCAGGCGATCAACCGCGTCGTCCGTCAGTATATCGACGATGAGATTGACGCCGCAGCAGCCGTTACGGCGATGAACGAAGAACTCGCCAAGGTCGAGTAACGCTACCACTCAATGGCATCTGCAGCGGCGTTCGCGCCGCTGCACCCAACCCTCTGAGGTCTCTCATGTCTTCGGCCACCCCACCGAACGGTACCGGGGCTCTTGCCAAGCGCGAAGCGCGTCTTGCCAGGGCATTGCTGGCTCCGACCGTGATAAGCGTGTCTCTTGTTGTGATCCTGCCGCTGCTGGCGATCATCTGGATCAGCTTCAAGCCCTTTACCTTGTCCGACCTGCGCCCACCGGCGCCGGTTGTCCGAGAAAGCCTGCGTGGATCGGGCGATGATCTGCGGATCGAATATCGCCTGCGTAATTCCAGTCAGGAGATTGCCATCGGCGGCGTCACTCTAAGCGATGTGCTGCCTGAGGGTGTGACACCCACAGGTGAGATCGCAGCACCATGTGTGCTGGAAGGACAAGACCTGTTCTGCGATTTTGGTATCTTGGATGGCGGCCAACGCGAGAGAATTCGTATTCCGGTCACCGTAGACGGCGACCCTGACGCATTCGAAGAGTTGGTCGAAGGGTCAGAACCCGGCGTCACAGGCAGCGGTCCCAATGTGCTGACCAATTTCGAGTTCAGCCTAGAAAACTACGCCCGCGTCTTCGATGGGTCAGAGTTTTGGGGCGTGCTTTGGGTGACGCTGTTCTACACCGTCTTCGGAACCATCGGTGCATTGGTCATGGGATTGTTCGCCGCGCTGCTGCTTAACAAAAGTTTCCGCGGTCAAGGGTTCATACGCGGTCTCTATCTGTTCCCATATGTCGCCCCGGTGATTGCTGTAGCGTTCACCTGGGTTACTCTGTTTGACCCATTCTCAGGCTCCGCCAATGCACTGCTGGTTCAAATGGGCCTGAGCAGCGAACCAATCAACTTCTTCGGCGAACGACCACTGGCGCTGATCATGGTGACGGTGTTCGAGATTTGGCGCTATTTCCCGCTGTCCTTCCTGTTCATTCTGGCGCGGATGCAGTCCATAGACTCTAGCATGTATGAGGCGGCGGATATGGACGGCGCCTCTCCGTTCCAGAAGTTCTGGCTGCTGAGCATCCCGCAACTGCTGGGTATCCTGTCGGTGCTGTTCCTGCTTCGCTTTATCTGGACGTTCAACAAGTTCGACGACATCTTCCTGCTGACCGGCGGCAATGCGGGCACCCGCACGCTGACCGTAAATGTCTATGAGCAGGCCTTTGCAATCTCGAACATCGGCGCGGGCGCGGCCGTCGCCGTGGTAATCCTGATGTGCCTGATCGCCTTTAGCTTCGTCTTCTTCCGCTTCATCAGCCGAGAGGAGGGTCTGTGATGCGCAAAGGGTATATAACCGGCCCTGTTCTGGGCGCGCTATGGATGGTGGTGATCGCCACCACCGCTGCCATCACCATGTCGTTCTCAACCGGCGACGCATTCCGACCACAGGTTTTACTGTGCCTGATCTGGGGAACACTGGCTGGCCTTGTTTATGTCCGTTTTCCGCAACAGCACGCACGCGCGCGTCTGGGAATTTCGGCACTGTTGGGCCTGTCTTGCCTCACCGGATTTGGCCCGGTTCTGATCGGCTCTGGCACATCGTTGCAGGCGGTTCTGATCACGGTGATCGGCATTGCCGTTGTGATGCATCTGTCGATGGCAGCGATCCTGAAGGAAACACCGTTCGGTGAGCTCACCCGCCATGAATACGAGGATGCGGTGATCCGGTTCTGCACCGGTTTTGGTTATATCTTTTTCACGGCCATTGTGATCATTCCGTTCTATGTGATGGTGATGACCAGCCTGAAATCCCAGCAGGCGCTGTTGCAGAACCCGCTGGATTTCTCGGTGGACCTGAGCCAGGGCACCGCCCTGTTCCGCAGCTATACCGAGCTGTTCCGCGACTTCAATTTCGGCAGCTATCTGTGGACGTCCTTCTATGTCTCGGTACTGACGGTGTTCATAACGGTGCTGTTCAGCGTACCCGGAGCCTATGCCGTGGCGCGGTTCCGGTTTCAGGGACAAAAGGCCTTTTCCCGCTCGATTCTGCTGATCTACATGGTGCCGATGATCGTTCTGGCGCTGCCGATCTATATTGCTTTCTCGCTGACCGGCCTGCGCAACTCGATCCTCGGTATCGTGATGATCTACCCGGTTACGACAATTCCAGTCGCGTTGTATATGCTGCAGGGCTATTTTCGCGGATTGCCGACCGAGGTGGAAGAGGCCGGGCTGATGGACGGCCTGTCCCGTCTGGCAGTAATCTGGAAGATTACCTTGCCGCTGAGCCTGCCAGCGCTGGCCTCAGTCTCACTCTATGTCTTCATGATCGCATGGAACGAGTTCCTTCTCGCCTTCATGCTGCTGGACGACCCGTCGAAATTTACCCTGACCCGAGGAGTCACGATGCTGAACTCCTCAGAAATTCCCCGTCAGCACCTGATGGCCGGTGCGGTGATCGCCACCGTGCCGATCATGGCGCTGTTCCTGGGGCTTGAACGTTTTATGACCAAAGGCCTCACAGCGGGGTCTGTCAAAGGATGACCGAGATGAATCAACACACAAACCCCGACCGCGAGGCACGCAATATCCTGATTGCCAATGATCGCGGTGGCTACACGATCCCAACCGAAGGGCTGTACCCATACCAATGGAACTGGGACAGCGCGATTACTGCGCTTGGATTTGCCCAGTTCGACCTCGACCGCGCCTGGGTGGAGATCGAGACACTGTTTACCGGGCAATGGGATAATGGCATGGTGCCGCACATCCTTTTCCACCAGCAGGATGAAGGGTATTTCCCCGGCCCGGATGTTTGGGGCTGCAATGGTCCGATCCCCTCATCGGGTATTATCCAACCCCCCATCGCGGCCACGATGACCCGCAAAATCTGGGAACAGGACACCGCGTTCGGAGACGCGCGGATGAAGGCGCTGTTCCCAAAGCTCCGGGCTTGGCACCGCTGGATCATGAAATGGCGTTTGGATGAATTCGGGGCTGTTTGTACAACCCACCCTTGGGAAGCGGGTCGTGATAACGCGCCAGACTGGGACAATTCAATGGCGCGCATGGATGCGTCGGATGTGGGAGAGTACAAACGCCGCGACACCAGCCATGTTAACAGCGAGGATCGCCCGACAAAGTTCGACTATGACCGTTACATCAGGCTGGTACAGATCGGTCGAAAAGCAGCCTGGGATCAGCAGAAGCTGCTGTCGCTGAACCCGTTCCGTATCGCCGATCCGACGATGACCTTTACTACATTACGGGCCGCGCGGGACTTGCTGGTGATCAGTGAACAGCTTGGTCTGGCAGCTGAAGGCTTAAGCACAGACATTGAAAAACTGGAAGCTGGCGCTCGCTCGCTTTGGAACGAAGAGCTGGGCAGCTTTGACGCGCGTGACGCACATACCGGCGAGATGTCAGGTAGCGTATCGAACGCGTCCTACCTGTGCTGGTATGCGGGTGTTGAGTCGGACAAGATGCTGGAACGGTTGAAAGCCACACTAGAAACCGTGCCCTATCCGGTTCCAAGTTATGACCCGGAAATGCCGAAATTCGACGCGCGCCGCTACTGGCGCGGGCCCACCTGGGCTTTCATGAACATGATGATCGGATTCGGGCTACAGGATCTGGGTCATACCGAGCACGCAAATCAGTTGCGCAAAAAAACCGGCGATCTGATCTCGGGCTTTGGTTTTGCAGAATACTTCGATCCAATAACCGGGAGCCCGGCTGGTGGTAAGGCTTTCTCTTGGACAGCAGCAGTTTGGCTTCACTGGGCAGGGAGGGCCTGATGGGTAGCATCGAACTTAAGTCAGTCGAAAAATGGTTCGGCTCGGCCCAGGTCATCAAGGGAGTGGACCTCAAGATCGAAGAGGGCGAGTTCATCGTTTTTGTTGGCCCATCAGGTTGCGGAAAGTCCACTCTGTTGCGCATGATCGGCGGGCTCGAGGATATCTCGCGCGGGTCGTTGTTGATCAATGACAGTGATGTCACCGATCACCCGCCTTCAAAGCGCGGCCTGACGATGGTGTTCCAATCCTATGCGCTGTATCCGCATCTGACAGTTGCCGAGAATATGGGGTTTTCTTTGAAGGTGGCCGGAGTTCCCAAGGCGGACATCGCCGAACAGGTCAACCGCGCGGCCGAGGTTCTCAAGCTGGGACCGTTCCTGGAACGCCGACCCAAAGACCTGTCTGGTGGTCAACGGCAACGAGTGGCTATTGGCCGATCCATTGTCCGCGATCCCACCGCGTTCCTGTTTGACGAACCGCTTTCCAACCTCGACGCCGCCCTGCGGGTCGAGATGAGGTATGAGATCGCCAAGCTGCACCAAAGCCTCAAGCGCACGATGATCTACGTGACACATGATCAGGTCGAAGCGATGACATTGGCCGACCGCATCGTGGTTTTGGAATACGGCAAGATCGCTCAGGTCGGTACGCCGCGCGAGCTGTATGAACGCCCTGCGAACCTGTTCGTGGCCCAGTTCATCGGCAGCCCAAAGATGAATATCCTGCCCTGCGCGACCGAGGGTGACAGCTTCCATCTTGAGCACGGCCGCAGTGGCCCGTTTTCAAAGTCCGCAGCGGCCACCAAGCTTGGCATCCGCCCCGAACACATTCGGGTAGGCGCTGCAGGCGATGGTCAGACTGACGGCGTCATCGAGGTGATCGAATATCTGGGTGCAGACACATTCCTGATTGTGGATTGTGGAAGCGAGGACAAGGTCACAGTCCGTCTGAACGGCGATACGGCCCTGACACCGGGCACCCACATTGGTCTGCACTTCCCCACGGACAATCTGCATTTTTTTGATGAAAACGGGCAGGCTTTGGGGCTTGGATAGATGAACCCATCGGTATCCGTTGCAAACCTTGACCATTGACACTCAAGAACACAGTGAGTGTAAAGCTAAAGAACTGAAGCCGAAGCAAACCCTATCGATGTGGGCTGCTATATTCAGCCTAAACCTAGTGTCTTTGCCCCCTAAAATTGGGCCACTACTTTGTGCCCCTTGGGTTGCACGGGTTGGATGCCGTGACCTTAGCGACAACAGGTGCCGTGGCGGACGGTACAGCCGTCTACACCGCCGTGCATGAAGGCGGTGCCTACTACTTTGCCTCGAAAGAAAGTAAAGCGAAGTTCGAAGCAAACTCTGAAGCGTATCTTCCGCAATATGGCGGCTTCTATGCCTTCGTGATCGCGCTTGGCAAGAAATTCGATGGAGATCCGAAACATGCGGACATCATTGACGGGCCGCTTTTTCTATTTGTGAATTCGCATTTGAGCAGCGGGTGTTGAGCCGACTCAAGAATTAGTTACGCGATGTTTTAACCACCCACGGATACCAGTTGATTGAACAAATTTTTAATCACAGATACCTCGATAGTAAAAATAATATTCATTATCATATAGTTAACAATACATACTGCTATTACTAAAAAATTAGTTTGACAGCTGCGCCGAATATCACCGATGCTGATTGCCATCCGGTCTGCGCCGGATCACATAATCTTGGGAGGAGACAGATGCGGAGACATCTACTTTCCGCCGTGGCGGCAGCGGCCGTCATTGCGGGGCATGGTCCTGTTTGGGCCGACGAAGCCGCAGCACAACGTTGGATTGACGACGAATTCCAGCCATCGACCTTGTCGAAGGACGAACAGTTGTCCGAAATGAAGTGGTTCATCGAAGCTGCACAACCTTACTCGGGCATGGAAATCAATGTCCTGTCCGAGGGTATCCCGACGCATTCCTATGAATCCGAGGTTCTGACAAAGGCGTTCGAGGAAATCACAGGGATCAAAGTCAATCACCAGATTCTTGGCGAAGGTGAAGTGGTTCAGGCCGTTCAGACTCAGCTACAAACCGGGCGGAACCTTTATGATGGTTATGTCAACGACAGCGACCTGATCGGAACACATTCGCGTCTGCAGTTGGCCTATCCGCTTACCGACATGATGGGTGGCGACTGGGCTGCGACAACTTCTCCGACGCTGGATCTGGATGACTTCATGGGCATTCAGTTCACCACCGGTCCGGACGGCAAGTTGTATCAGCTGCCTGACCAGCAGTTCGCGAACCTCTACTGGTTCCGCAAGGACTGGTTCGATGACGAGGACAACAAAGCCGCGTTTAAAGAGAAATACGGCTATGATCTGGGCGTTCCGGTTAACTGGTCGGCCTACGAAGACATCGCTGAATTCTTCACAAATGACGTAAAAGAAGTCGATGGCGTCGCGATCTATGGCCACATGGACTATGGCAAGCGCGCGCCTGACCTCGGATGGCGCATGACCGACGCCTGGCTGTCGATGGCTGGTGCTGGTGACGTGGGCGAGCCGAACGGTGTTCCCGTCGACGAATGGGGCATTCGAATGGAAGCGGGCACATGTAACCCGGTCGGTGCGTCCGTTTCGCGCGGTGGTGCTGCAAACGGTCCGGCTGCGGTCTATGCGATCCGCAAGTGGGATGAATGGCTGCGGAACTATGCGCCTCCGGGTGCCGCAAGCTATGACTTTTATCAGTCGCTACCGGCGCTCAGCCAAGGCAATGTGGCCCAACAGATATTCTGGTACACCGCCTTTACCGCCGACATGGTCAAGCCCAAATCCGAAGGCAACAACACCGTCGACGACGAAGGCACGCCGCTGTGGCGGATGGCGCCCAGCCCGCATGGCCCCTACTGGGAAGAAGGCCAGAAGGTTGGTTATCAGGATGTGGGTTCCTGGACCTTCCTGAAATCGACCCCTGCGGATCGTGCTCAAGCAGCATGGCTGTACGCTCAGTTCGTGACCTCCAAGACTGTCGATGTGAAAAAGTCCCATGTGGGTCTGACTTTCATCCGCGACAGCTCGGTCAACCACGAGTCGTTCACCGAACGCGCACCCAAGCTCGGTGGTCTGGTCGAGTTCTATCGCTCGCCTGACCGTGTGGCATGGTCGCCGACCGGCATCAACGTTCCGGACTATCCGAAGCTGGCCCAGATCTGGTGGCAGCAGATCGGTGACGTGAACTCAGGCGCGTTTACTCCGCAAGAGGCGATGGACCGTCTGGCAGAAGAGATGGACATCACCATGGCCCGTATGCAGGCCGCGGATGAAAGCGCAGGTGTTTACGGTGGATGCGGACCGCGCCTGAACGAGCCGCAGGATGCGTCATTCTGGCTCGAGAAAGAGGGTTCGCCCAAGGCCAAGCTTGAGAACGAAAAGCCGCAAGGCCAGACTGTCAACTATGACGAGCTGGTTCAGCGCTGGCAGTCTCAGTAAGCCAAAGCAACCCGGGGTGCCGTTCGCGGCACCCCCACACCTACACCAAGACCAAGACAGCGCGGGCGCTGCGGGATCGGAATTCGCGAAAATGATCGAACTACAGGACGCGACCAAGCGGGTCGGCAACGTCATCCATATCAAACCAACCAACCTGACGCTGCAGACCGGCCATTTCAATGTGCTGCTGGGCGCGACAGGATCGGGTAAGACCTCTCTGATCAAGATGATGGCCGGGCTGGACCCGATGGCCTCGGGCAAGGTCTGTATGGATGGGCAGGATGTGACTAAACTGAGCACGCAGAAGCGGCAGATCAGCCTGGTGCACCAGTTCTTTGTAAACTACCCGCATATGACCGTGTTCGACAACATCGCCTCTCCATTGCGCGTTGCGGGCATGGCAAAGTCCGAGATTGTGGGTCGCGTGGAAGAAGCCGCGGATCTGCTTCAACTGCGCCCGATGTTACACCGCCGCCCGCATGAGCTGTCGGGCGGGCAACAGCAACGCACGGCACTCGCACGCGCCATCGCGAAAGAGAGCCGCGCCGTCTTTCTCGACGAACCGTTGGCCAACCTTGATTACAAACTGCGTGAAGAATTGCGCGAGCAGCTGCCCGATCTGTTCGCAGGTCGTGGTGCTGTGGTGGTTTATGCCACGTCAGAGCCCGAAGAAGCACTGCTACTGGGTGGATACACGGCCCTGATGGAAGATGGCCGCGTGACCCAGTTCGGGCCAACCGCTAACATTTATCGCAACCCTGAGAACATCGCCGCCGCGCGAGTTTTTTCGGATCCGCCGGTCAATGTCGCGCGCATCACTGTGTCCGGCGCTCAGGCGCAATTGGCTGGTGGAGGTGGCTGGGCTGTCACAGACATGGCCGACGGAGATTACATGGTCGCCGTGCGGCCCCATCGGGTGACCCCGTTTCGCTCTTCCGATGATGATGTGGAGCTTACCGGCCGCGTGATCGTGACCGAACTGTCCGGCTCGGATTCCAGCGCGCATTTCCAACATGGCGATGATGCGTGGGTGTCACTTGCCTCGGGCGTCCACCCCTATCAGGTTGGCGAAGATCACAGCTTCTACATGAACCCGGCCCACTGCCGGTACTTCGGCCAAGACGGCAAAAGGGTGGCCTGACATGGCACAGATCAAGCTTTCAAACCTGCGACACAGCTACATGCCTGCGCCGAAAGGCCCGGAAGATTATGCGCTGAAGGAAATCGACGTGACTTGGCGGGATGGTGGGGCTTACGCTCTGCTGGGGCCGTCCGGTTGTGGCAAGTCCACGTTGCTGAACATTATCTCGGGTCTTTTGACGCCGTCCGAAGGACAGATCCTGTTTGACGACCGTGACGTGACCGCCCTGCCCCCCGACCAGCGCAACATCGCACAGGTGTTCCAGTTCCCGGTGATCTACGACACGATGACCGTCGGCGAGAACCTGGCTTTCCCGCTGAAAAACCGGGGTGTTGACCCGGCAATGATCAAGCGACGCGTTGATGAGATTGCCGAGATGCTAGACGTCACGGATATGCTGAACACCCGAGCAAGCGGCCTTAGCCCGGACAACAAGCAGAAGATTTCCATGGGCCGCGGTCTGGTCCGCGATGACGTGAACGCAGTGATGTTCGATGAGCCGCTGACGGTGATCGATCCACATTTGAAATGGAAACTGCGCTCCAAGCTGAAAGAGCTACACCAGCGTGTGCAAGCCACGATGATCTACGTAACCCACGACCAGACCGAAGCACTAACCTTCGCCGACGAAGTGGTCGTGATGCAGGAAGGTGAAGTGGTGCAGATCGGCACGCCCGTTGAGTTATTCGAGCGGCCCCAACACACCTTTGTCGGCCACTTCATCGGCTCCCCCGGCATGAATGTCCTGCCCTGTGAAGCGAAAGGTGACCGCGCCGTGTTCGAAGGTCACGAGGTCATTCTAGAAGGCCCCACCCATGGCGACGGAGGTCGCACAGATCTGGGCATCCGCCCAGAATACGTGGGCTTTGGCGACTCGGGCATCCCGGCGCATGTCACCAAAGTCTCGGACATCGGTCGCCACTATGTGGTCAGTGCCATGGTCGGTAACACCCCCCTCAAGGCCGTGACTGAACACAGCGTGCCTGAGCCCGGATCACAGGTCTACCTGCAATTCAAACCTGAACAATCCCGCGTCTATCGCGACGGCTGGATCGCAACCGAGGAGCGGGCGCTATGAGAACCGAAAACCAAAAAGCCTGGTTCTTTGTCCTACCGGTGTTGGCGCTGGTCGCGTTTAACGCGCTGGTGCCGATGATGACGGTGGTCAACTACTCGGTGCAGGAAACCTTTGGCAACAACCAATTCTTCTGGGAAGGGCTGGGCTGGTTCGAGCAAATCCTGCGTTCTGACAGGTTTCAGGCTGCCTTAGGGCGACAGTTCCTGTTCACCTTCCTGATCCTGCTGATCGAGGTGCCCCTTGGCATCATCGTGGCCCTGTCGATGCCCCGCAAAGGGTTCTGGGTGCCGGTCTGTCTGGTGCTGATGGCCCTGCCGATGCTGATCCCGTGGAACGTAGTCGGGTCGATGTGGAACATCTTCACCCTGCCCAAGATCGGTCTTCTGGGATACTTCCTGAATGACGTTCTGGGCATCAACTATGACATGACGCAACAGCCGCTGTCGGCTTGGATCACCGTCATTGTCATGGATGTCTGGCACTGGACTTCGCTGGTGGTGCTGCTGTGCTACGCGGGTCTCGTCTCGATCCCGGACGCGTACTATCAGGCAGCCAAAATCGACGGTGCCAGCCCGTGGTCGGTATTCCGCTATATCCAGCTGCCCAAGATGAAGACCGTCCTGACCATCGCCGTGCTGCTTCGCTTCATGGACAGCTTCAACATCTATACCGAGCCCTTCGTTCTGACCGGCGGTGGCCCCGGCAACTCAACCACCTTGCTGTCGATCGACCTTGTGAAGATCGCGCTGGGACAGTTCGACCTTGGCCCTGCAGCCGCGATGAGCCTGATCTACTTCGCCATCACGCTGCTTGTGTCGTGGGTCTTCTACACTCTGATGACAAAGGATGACGCGCAATGAAGAAGCGGTCCCTTATCCCGATCCTCTATATCGCGTTTCTCATGTTACCGATCTATTGGCTGGTGGCGATGTCCTTCAAAACCACGAACGAGATCCTGTCGGGCTTTTCACTGTTCCCCCAAACCTTCACGCTGGAGAACTATTTCACGATCTTCACCGACCCGACGTGGTACTGGGGGTATATCAACTCGATCATCTACGTTACGATCAACACGGTGCTCTCGGTCTGTGTGGCGCTGCCTGCGGCCTACGCGTTCTCGCGCTACCGGTTCCTGGGGGACAAACAGCTGTTCTTCTGGCTGCTGACCAACCGGATGGCACCGGCAGCTGTGTTCGCGCTGCCGTTTTTCCAGCTGTATTCGTCGATCCACCTGTTCGACACTTATCTGGCTGTGGCGCTGGCACACACGCTGTTCAACGTTCCGCTGGCGGTTTGGATTTTGGAAGGCTTCATGCGAGGTATCCCGAAGGAATTGGATGAAACGGCTTATGTCGATGGTTACTCCTTCCCGCGCTTCTTCGTAACGATCTTCCTACCAAACATTAAAGCCGGCGTAGGGGTCGCGGCCTTCTTCTGCTTTATGTTCTCATGGGTCGAGATGTTGCTGGCGAAGACCCTGACGGCAGTCGAGGCCAAACCAATTGCCGCCGTGATGACCCGCACCGCTTCCAGCGCGGGGTACGAACTGGGCCTGCTGGCCGCCGCCGGCACGTTGACCATCATCCCCGGCGCCATCGTCATCTGGTTTGTCCGCAACTACATCGCGCGCGGTTTCGCGATGGGACGTGTGTGAGGTTCGATATGCGTAAACTTCTTGTCACTCTGCCATTCCTGCCTTCAGTGGCCTACGCCCAACAGGCCGGTTGGGGCAGTGTCGGCCAGCAAGAGGAAAAAGGTTTCTCGTGGACCGCTCCTTTGTGGCCGGATTTCTGGATGGCATGGACTCCGGCAACACTGGCGGTGTTCATCGGTATATTTTCGGCCATCGCCCTAATCGGTTTGCTGGAAGGGTTCAAATTCCGAGACGGGATCGAGCGGCGCGGCGTGCTGGGACTGACCACCACGCTGGGGGATCGGTTGTTCATCACCCTGCTGGGCTCGACCTATATCTTCCTGGCCTGGCTCGGGCTGGTTGGCCAACCTGTTTGGACGCCGCTTTTCCTGTCCATCGGTTGGGGCGTCTCCGTCTTCTGGAAAGTTTAGGCTTTGCGAAACAGCGAAAGGATGCTTGTCTGTCAGGCATACTAATAATGGCGACACCGAGATTGATGCGAAAGAAAAAGACAACAAATCTTCTGACCGAAGTGGAACTTGAGTTCATGAACGAACTCTGGGCGCTTGGTCAGGGCACGGTCCGTGAAGTCCTTGATCGCCTGCCACCTGATCGCAATCTGGCCTACACTTCCGGAGCCACAATTTTGCGGATCCTTGATGAGAAGGGCTTTGTCGAAAGCGAGAAGAACGGCAAGTCGCTGATCTACAGACCCCTTCTCGAGAAGGACAGGTATCAGTCGCGGTCGTTGCAGAATCTGTCCCGGACCCTGTTTGACGACACGCCCGCAACTCTGGTTGCAAGGCTGGTCGACGATGAGGGCCTGACAGAAGATGACCTAGAGGAGATTCGAGCACTGGTAGAGAGGAGACTGCAAAATGACAGCGGTTAAACCGGTTCTCGATGCGTTTCTCGAGTTCAACGTTGTGCTTGGATTATCGGCGCTGATCTGGCTGGCCGTGCGTGGGGGCCTTGCGTTGACGCCCATGAGGTACAGCTTTGTTGCTCAGCTTCGTTCGCTCAAGATACTTTGCATCGGCGTTATGCTCAGCCCGGTTCTGGCGATCGGTGTTTCGGGCTTTGTCGCTCAGGTGTGGCCCGGACGTGTTGTCGCGCTGGGGGATATCGCAGTGGCGGCCTATTTGCGCGGCGAAATCGCCATGCCCGCTGCGCAGTTCGAAACCCTTTTGAATACGCGCGAACGCTGGCTCGACTATGTCTTGTCAGGCGGCTCTGTTTTCGTAACTTGCGCGCTGACTACGCTGGTTCTTCTATCAATTGTTCTGGCAATTCGGGTTGTCCGCAACGCGCTCACAATTCGCAAGGCCGTAAGCTCCAGCTTTCTTTGGCGACAATCGGCGAAGGTGGACATTCGCCTTTCAGATCGCGTAACTGTGCCTTTTGCAGTGCGCGGCCTTCGTCGCCGTCACGTCGTTTTGCCCAGCCATTTGCTAAACTCGCCACGCGATTTGCGCTTTGCCCTGGCACATGAATTCCAGCACATCCGCGCGCTGGACGTGGAATGGGAACTGGGTTTCGAGCTTATGCGCCCTCTGCTGTTTTGGAACCCGGCCTATCTGGCCATGAAACATCAGTTTGATCGGCTTCGCGAATTGGCCTGCGACCAGTCTGTCGTCTCGCGCAAAGGCATTGACGCGACCGACTATACCGCCTGTCTACTGGAATACTGCACACGATCTATTAAGCTGAAGAACCCTCGCATTCTTCGTGTGGCCCTGGTTAACGGGCCGAAAGCAAAGCATGTTCTGCGCCAGCGTGTGATCGCCCTGACCGATGCGCCCGTAACGACCACACAATTGTCAACAAACTTCTTTGGGCTGACGCTTTCTCTGGTTGTTGTGATTGCCATTGGGTCGGCCTCGGTTCGTCAAACCCAGGATTGGAGCCATGATCGTCTTATGCTTTCGACAGTTGTAAATCTGGAACGGCTGGAAGCTCGGAATCAGGGAAATTGAAAGGCCGAATTTTAAGTCCGGCGTGGATTGGAAAATCGGCCTCACGGGTTTGCTAGCAAGCTGGTCGCGGATTCGGCGCTACGATGCTGCTGGTTTTCAATGAGACCGGGTTCAATGTGCCGCTATCACCGGCTCTAATGCGGGCGCCCGTGTTGCTTGACATCGATTGTCCGAGAACGATTTGATAGCAGCCGATGGCGGCTCCAACCTGCTGCAACGCAGCATCGCAACCCGCAGATGAAGGTCAGCCATAGGCCGCCTTGCGCAGACCAATGGCAGCAATCATAGCTTCGCAGTCACTCATTCAAGATGCAGCATCTAGAACTATGGACTCGCTGCCGACATCGGGGTGAGAGCAGCATTCGATATCAACCAACTTACAGCTCCGATGAAGACGGACCATGGCGGACTCTGAAATCACCATCCGATGCAGCATCGCAGCTTCCCCAAAGCGGACATTGCGCCACGCTGAGCCAGACTCGGGCCCATTGTTTCGCAATGCGCTGCTCTGAAGCCAATGGCACTAAGCCTCGCGAAACAGTCCGAGATGGATGTGAAAAGCTGCTACGTTTAGCTGACCTCAAAACCACAGGCTCCAGGCGCAGGAATGTTAACAGCAATCATAAATGGCAACCAAAGTAGACCGATCCCTAGGATTGTAAGGCAATGCTCATTTTGCAAATCTGAAATGATTCCGCGTTCTGGCGAGGTTAGGGTTCATCATTGGGCGCATAAATGCAAAGTGGAATGTGATCCTTGGTGGGAACCAGAAACTGATTGGAATCGGAACTGGAAAAATGAGTTTCCACTCTGTTGGCAAGAACAAGTGTTTACTGATCAAGATACTGGTGAGAGGCACATTGCCGACGTCTACACGCTGGCAGGCCTCACTTTGGAGATTTAACATTCCCATCTCGATCCCAAAGAGCGTCGAGCCTGCGGGGATTTTTGTAAAAACATGCTTTGGGTGGTTGATGGGTCTAGGCTTAAAGGCGACAGGAAAAAAATCCTAGGTTGGCGGAACGCGCTCACGGAGATTGTTCAAGGCAGCAAGCGAACAAATCTGTTCTTACTTAGCGATGCCAATGAGCTTTTTCCACGCGATTGATTGCAAGGCCCGGTTCCAATATGTTTTGACTACTTGGGCCCAAATGCCGAAACTGAGACTGCACCGACGCTACTATTTCTCTTGTATCCTGGTACAGTGCATGGTGGCCGTTTGGTAGAACCCCTGCCGCGCGACGGCTTGCTGCGAGCAATCTATTCTGTACGTGTACACATGCCCGCTGTTCGCGGGATCTTGCAAAATGTGTCACGACTGAGACCTTCGAGAAAGCGGAGCTAGCAGCGCCTGACTGAAACGGATAGTTCGCCACCATTCGGCCCAAACCGGCCATTGAACAAGTGTCATGTATTCTGCAGTGCAGCTGATTGATGCAGGCCTTAGCTGCACCGGCATACCGCACTCCAAAATCATTCCATGTGATTCAAACCTGACCAGGAAGCCATAGGACGATAGCAGGGAAGGCAACGAGCATCGCGATGGTTGCAGCATCCGCCAGAAAGAAAGGCGTTACACCTTTAAAAACATCCTGAACACTTAGGTCATCACGAACGCCGGCCACGACAAAGCAATTCAGCCCAATAGGTGGGGTGATCAGGCAAAACTCGGCCATTTTGACAACCAGAATGCCAAACCAGATGGCACACATAGGTCCGGACATACCGAAGGTACTTTCGGCTGCACTTACGGCTTCACCTCCGTTCAACGCCATGACGGCGGGGTAAACTACCGGCAACGTCAGCAGCAGCATACCTATCGCATCCATGAACATGCCCAGTACAGCGTAAGCCAGAAGAATACAGATCAGGATCAGCATCGGAGACATCTCAAGCGAGGTGATCCAGTCGGAGAATGCACTTGGCAGTTCGGCGAAACCGAGAAAACGAACGTAAACCAAAACGCCCCAGATGATCGTGAAAATCATGACGCTCAGCTTGGCGGTTTCCAAAAGCGCGTCTTTGAGTTCGGACCAGCGCATGCCCTGATACAGCGCCATCAGGAACACCACAAATGCTCCAATTGCGCCACCTTCGGTTGGCGTACCCCAGGCATCGCCGCCGAACGGGTTGTAAACAAAGAATATGATGGTGACGACGACAATCACGATGGGCAATGCGGGCGGCAACGAGAGGAAACGTTCTTTCCATGTAAATCCGGTGACTGCGGGGCCAAATCCTTTGATCACAACGGCCATGCCAATGATCAGCAAGCCGTAAATTACTGCCGAGAACATGCCCGGGATGAATCCCGCCAACAGCAGTTTGCCCACGTCCTGCTCGACGATAATCGCGTAGATGACCAGAATGGCCGAAGGCGGGATGAGCGAGGCGAGCGTACCGCCTGCAGCAACGACACCTGCAGCAAAACGCTTGTCGTAGCCTATCTTCAGCATCTCGGGGATGGCGATACGGGCGAACACGGCGGAAGTGGCGACCGAGGCCCCAGATACCGCCGCAAACCCAGCGGTTGCGAAAACGGTCGAAACCGCCAGCCCGCCCGGGACCCATGCGAGCCAACGCTTCGCGGCTTCGAACAGTGCTTTGGTCAGGCCCGCGTAATAGGCGAGGTAGCCAATCAGGATGAAAGTCGGGATAAGGCTCAACGCTTGGCTTGAAATCTTGGAGTGCGGAACCTGCCCCGCTGTTTTGACAGCCACAGTCACAGCCTTGCCGAACCGCGCCGGGTCGTACCCAAACTTGGCCCAGAAGATCCAGATCAGGCCAATCATGCCAGCTGTCGCGGCGGCAAAGGCCACGCGCATCCCCAGCACCACAAGAACAAGCATACCGCCCGAGACAATCAGACCAATATCAATGGGTTCCATCAGATTTAACCTCAGTTGTCGTGGCCCGAGACGTGCTCGGCTTCCATTGCAGCTTGAGTGGCTGCATCGGCTATCAGTGGGACGGCAATAGGTGCCTGATCGGGGTGCCGGATCGCGCGCCCATAGGCCCAGAGCTGTAGGACAAGCCTTAGGCAAAGCACGCTAAAGGCGACGGGGGCCAATAGCTTTGCGGGCCACAACGGGATACCTATGTCGATCGAGCTGTCGCGGCTCCAGAGTGGAGCACCAAAGTCAAAGCTGCGTGCGAAATGTGCCCAGCTCCCCCAGATCAGCAAGACGATGAGCGCCAGAATGACAGCGGTTGTGACGAACTCAACGATATAGAGCGTCCGGCCTCTAAGCGCTCCAACAACCATGTCCATTCGGATATGACCGCCATCACGCTGCGCATAGGAAATTCCCATGAAGGCGATTAACGGCATGGCTTGCTCGATCCAGTCCACGTAACCAGGAAGTGGCGCATTGGCGAAATTCCGACCACCAACAGAGACTACGGCCATGACCATCAGCGAGAAAACTGCAAGACCGCTGATCAGAGCCAGAAGGCGCTCCAGTTTGTAGAGATGTTGATCGAGGATGCTGAGACGGCTGTCGTCGGACAGCACCTGGGATGACCCGGCCATCTTTGTACTCCGCTGTCAGGAAAGAAAGAACCCGACGCCAATCAAGCTGACGCCGGGCAGTGAGTGGATTAGCTGCCGTTTGCGATCTTGCCAGTCACAAGGTCATAAAGCTCTTGTGCTGGCAGGCCGCGCTCGGTGTTTTCTACGATCCAGGCCTCGGCCGCGGGGGCGGCAGCGGCTTCTTTGAACGCTGCGATTTCTTCATCGCTGAAAGTGACCCGTTCGATGCCGCGTTGATCCAGCTCAGGGCCCCACGCTTCCATCGTTTTAGTCTGGTAGTGGCTCACGTAGTGATCCAGTGCCTCTTCCACCGATCCCAGCAGAGCTTCGCGGTGTTCGTCAGACAGATCTTCCAGTGCCAGTGTGTTCACCACGACGGGGCAGTTGACGGTGCCGGGGTTGAGGTTCGTCGTCCACCACGTGCCATTCTCAATGGTGCCGAATGACATATGAGCGTGTGGCGCAAAGCTGACCGCTTTGACGATGCCGCTGTCCATTGCCTGACGCACTTCGGATGCAGACATCGAGGTCGGAACCGCTCCAACCGTCTCCATCGCCTTGCCGATGCCACCTGTCGCCCGAACGCTCAGACCTTCAAAATCGGTTAGGGATTTGGGTGCTTCCCCGACACCAACAAGGTTGTACTGCGGTAGCGGCGACGGCATCAGCAGAGTCGCGTCCCAGCGGGCCAGATCCTCGACAACAGCCGGGTGTTGATAGACGGCCATCGACAGGTCGACTTCCTGTTCAAGGGATGTCACGCCCAAAAACGGCAGTTCCAGGACAGTAATCGAGGGGTTCTTGTCGCGGTGGTAGCCAGCGCAGAACTGGGCCATTTCAAACGCACCAATCGAAATCCCATCGAGGTTTTCTTTGTTCTTCGACAGGCCACCATAGCTGATGTTGAGTGTGAACTCACCGCCCGTTTTTTCGTTCACCAGTTCGGCGAGTTTCTCGACGTGTTCGGTAAAGGCACGACGCTTGCCCCAAAGGGAAACGTTCCATTCGACAGCCAGTGCTTCGGATGCAACGGTCAGCGACAGGGCCGCAATGGCCGCCCGGTTCAGATGTTTGCGCATAATGGCTCCTCCCAGATCACGCAATTCGCTTGGGTGGAGTATTCAGGATGCGCGGCAGCCTGCCTATGAAGGAAAATGCGCGTGGAATATCGACTTCCCTGCGGATATCCGCAGAGTGGTTTCGCTTACAACAGCGCCTCTTTATCGAGACCGAGTTTGACGATCTTTTCGTTGAGCGTCCGACGGCCAATCCCAAGCGCTTCAGCGGCGGCATCCATGCGGCCTTTATGCGCCTTGATGGCCTTGCCGATGAGCTCGCGTTCAAACGCAGCAACCGCTTCGCGCAGCGTATCCGGTACTTCGTCAAATTGCTGATCGCTTTGGATAGCCTGCGCCACCGACCCGCCCCCGCGTCGGGCCGCTAAAATGCGTCGTTCGCAGACATGGCGCAATTCACGCACATTGCCGGGCCAGTCATGGGCAAGCAGAGCGGCCAAATCGTCCTGATCGAGTTCTGGCGCGTCTATCTCATAAACCTGCGCGTATTCGTTCAAGAAATGCGTTGCCAACAGAACCATATCATCCCGTCTTTGACGTAGCGGAGGTAAAGACAGGACGACAGTATTCAATCGAAACAAAAGATCCTGACGCAGTCGACCTTCCTCGGCTGCAAGTACAACGTCTTCGTTGGTTGCTGATACGACCCTGAAGCTTACTGGCACTGGCGACACAGCCCCCATTGGCAGCACCTGCTGATCCTCGATGACCCTTAGTAGCTTGGCCTGCGCCGCCGGTGGGCATGAGCAGATTTCGTCCAGAAACAAGGTCCCGCCTGATGCCGCCACAAGCCTTCCGTCGGATTCACCCGCGACGCCGAACATTTCCACTTCGAACGTATCGGCCGACAATGCGGCGCAATTAAGCGCCAAGAACGGAGCCTCCGGCGAGCGGCCCAAATCATGTAAAGCATGGGCAACTAGCTCTTTCCCGGTGCCCGTATCCCCCTGCAACAATACCGCAACCGAGGTATCAGCAAGATCAAGTACTTCTTGTCGCAAGTCTGTAATGGCGTCTGTTTGGCCCAGCAGGATGCTGTCAAGGCCTGACAGTTTGAACAGCCGGTCTTTGAGGCGGGCATTGCTTCTTCGCATTCGGTTTTGTTCAGCTGCGTGCCTCAGCACCGTAAGCAATCGCCGTGGTTCATATGGCTTTTCGATGAACCCGTACGCCCCGTCCTGTATGGCCTGAACCGCCATCGGGATGTCACCATGTGCCGAAATCAATACCACCGGAGGCGCCACCTGTCTGTCCAAACTGGCCAGTAATTCAAGCCCCGACATACCCGGCATACGCACATCGGACAGAATAACATCGGGCGACGCGCTGGCCAGATACTCCATCACTTGGGTCGCGCGCGACAGGGCGCTAACAATCCAGCCAGCGGCTTCGAGCAACTCGATAAGAGATTGTCGCATCGATTTGTCATCATCAACGACCAGAATTTTGAAGGGTTGCTGCTGAGTCATTCGTCCGTTTCTTCCGTAATTGGGGCAATCGGGAAGGTGACACGAAAAATTGTTCCGCCGTCGTTACGATTTCGGGCCGTCATTGTGCCGTCGTGATCTTTGACAATGCTGGTGGAGATAGCCAGTCCCAAGCCCATGCCTCTCCCGCTCTCTCTTGTGGTTACAAATGGCTCTTGCAACTCAACCAGCGTTGCTTCGCCCAATCCGTGACCGTTGTCTTGAATTTCCAACACGACCTCATCATCAGAAGCCATGACAGCGATATGGATTTCAGGCCCATCCGCTTCATCCGTAGCATCTATGGCATTACGCAAAAGATTAGTGATGACCTGTTCGATCCGCAGAGCACTGCCCCGGATAATGGCCGGACCAGTCGACGCATCAATTGAGATTTTCACCTTGCCCTGCTCGATGTTTGGCGCAACCAAAGCCAACGCGGCGTCAACCGAAGTGCATAAGTCTACGTCGTCGAACGCTTCACTCTCTGACCGTGCAAAAAACCGTAATTGGCGCGTGATCCCTTCCATCCTGTCCACGAGGCTTCCAATTTTTTGCGGTAGCTTGGACTCACCGGAAGATGAGATCTCATCTGCCACCAGGTGATTGCGCATCGCTGCGATCGGCTGGCCCAGTTCATGCGTGACCGACGCGGATAATTGCCCCAGAGCCGCCAATCGGCTTGCGCGTTCCAACTCGCTTTGTGTGCGTTTGAGGCTCCGCTCGGCTGTCTTGCGGTCGTCGATTTCGATAGCGAGCCTTTCATTTGCCTCCCGCAGCTTTGCTTCTTCTTCTTCGGACCGCTCCAAGGCCGCGCTTACGCGCCTCGCGCGTTGTATTTGGAAAAAGATAAATGCGAGCCCCGCCAAAAGGACAAAGATTGCGGTTACAAGCCAACTACGTGCTACGGCCTGATCGTCACTTGCAAAATAATGAAGCGACCAGCCATCGGGCAAATCCGTTGCTGCAAGGTGCAGGCGCTTCGTCCCAGCAATTCTGGCCTGATCTCCCGGCAACTCAACCCAATCCAACGCATCTAAGTCTTGCCCCGGAAACTGCCTGGCATCCCGAATCCGCTCTTGCTGAGGTTCTGACAATGGCGTCAACGCGCGATATCGCCAATCCGAGTTCGAAGAAAGCAGAACGACGCCGTCTTCATTGGCCAAAAGAACCTGTTCACCCGAGTTTTTCCAACTATCCTGAAGATTAGAGAAATCGATCTTAATCGCTATGACGCCAGTTGAAGCTCCCTCGTCGTCAAGCACTGCGTTGGCGATGAAGTAGCCTGGCAGACCAGTCGTTGCCCCGATGGCATAGAAGCGGCCCTGTTTTCCAGAAATGGCAGTTTGGAAATACGGGCGGAAAGCGTAGTTCTGGCCAACAAAGCTCCCAGTGTCGCGATAATTCGATGAGGAAATCGTGATCCCGTCTTCGTCCATCAGGTAGATCGCATCCAGCCCCGCCTGCGCCGCAAAATCCTCGAGGCGTCGGTTTAAAGTTCCGGTGCCATCCCCTTCGGCTGTTCCAATTACAAAGGAATCCTGTGACAGCACATATGTGAGGTGGGAAAATCGCTCGAGTTCGCTGTTCACCGAGCTTTGGTAAAGAGAGAGCCGGCCCTGAGCTTTCGAAAGCTCCTCCGAAACGAAGTACTGGTAAGAAACCAAATAAAGGCCAATGCTGGCGGCAATGGCTATCAAAATACCTACAATATACGAAGCTGATCGCATTGAATGCCCATGAACTGCGACGGCATAGGATCACAGTAGGTATTAGCCGTCCATCCCAAGAGTTCTAAACTGACATTTGGATGTTTTGGCCGAACAAGAATGACCGAGTAATTTGAGAACGCGAAGCAATGAACGAACATGCCGAAACAACTATTTGCATTCCGCAAGCAGATTCGGCCCAAAGGAGACATCTAGCACAGTATCGCAATTCTGCGGACGCAGCCCGCTTTTCTGACATTCGCTGCAAATGCAAAATCTCGACGTCTGCGAGTTCACAGGATGCGGACGAAGTTGCCATTCAGTTGTGAATTGCGAATGTCCGCTTGTGGGAAAACTCTGAAAGATGCAATTTTAGCCAACAGAAACAGAAATGCAGGGAACAGGATTGTCACCTATTGACGCTGTACGTACGCCAGACGACCGTTTTCTAAACCTGCCTGATTTCGTCTGGCGTCCTCAGTACGAAGATCAGTTGGCCGGGTATGAAGGCCTGCGGATGGCAAGAATAGACGAAGGTCCGCAGGATGCAGAGCGGGTGTTCTTGTGCCTTCATGGGCAGCCTTCATGGGGTTTTTTGTATCGGCATATGATTCCGGTCTTTCTCGAGACTAGCGCCCGAGTTGTCGTTCCTGATCTGTTCGGTTTCGGCCGGTCTGACAAACCTATCCAAGATAATTGCTACACTTTCACATTTCACAGACAGAGCTTGATCGAGTTGATTGAAACGCTCGATCTCAAAGGAATTACACTCGTTGTACAGGATTGGGGTGGGCTTCTTGGTCTTACAATTCCACCAGACATGCCTGATCGCTTCAATCGGCTATTGGTTATGAACACGGTTCTTGGCTTGGGTGGCGGTAGCAGCGAAGGGTTCGATGCATGGAGGGATTTCCACCGAACCCACCCGGACTATGACGTGGCCGCATTGTTTCAAAAATACGTGCCCGGCATGAGTGATGAAGTTGCGGCCGCTTACGCCGCCCCGTTCCCGGACGCGCGTTATCGGGGCGGCGTACGGAAGTTCCCGTCGCTGGTGATGACCGAACCCGACATGGAGGGCGTTGATGTGTCACGACGTGCAGCGGCATGGTGGAAAACTGACTGGTCTGGCGACAGCTTCATGGCGATAGGAGAAGCAGATGTTCTGATCCCGCCGAGGCTGATGAAACGCATGCACGAAATATTGGGCGTAGTTCGCCCACCTCTGATGTTGCCAGACGCAGGACACTTCGTTCAGGAGACCAACGGCGAACAAGTTGCTCGCGCGTGCTTGTCTGCATGGGAAGATGTAGGGCATCCCATATAGCCTTAATGGTTTAGAAATCGGACCTTCCTGCAGACCGCAGCATCAGTTACTTCTGGGCTCGCTACCGACCTCTGTGCCATTGCAGCAAAGCCCGCTGCCCCGCCAATAACTGATCACGAGGACGGCCCAGCTGCTACTGGCCAAAGGCCTACTCCGCTGCGGTGCAGCCCGCCAAAGCCACCATTCGCTTCAGTTGCATGAGTTGATAAAAGACGGAAGTCGGAAACGCGGGACAGACCGGCCATTGTTCAAACGACCGCTTTATGGGACCTGAGTTCAGAACGACAGTTGAAGAGAGCAGAGCAATGTCAGCACAAAAGGCTATCGGGCGTGCATCCTTTCAAACGCGTCGACGGTAGCAATTGAGGTTCAAAGGAACCCACAATCGCTGCCGAGGCGTCGAGCTTCAATTATCCCTAACGCCCCAGCACGTTCGAATTGTGACACTACGGTGGCAACGAAACGATGGGCCTATGCAAAGTGGGTGGACGCAACGGCTCGGCGTGTTGCCTCGACGATCCGGTCGGCCTCGTTGCGCGTGAGGCATAGTGGAGGGGCGAAGCCCAGTATGTCGCCTTGCGGCATGGTTCTTGCGATGATGCCTTCCCCCAAGAGCGCTCCGGCGACCTTTGCACCGATGCCTTTGCTGGGCTCGAATAATGCCTGCGATGCAGGATCACGCGCAAATTCGACAGCGCAGAGCATACCCAAGCCGCGAATTTCAACGACGTTTGGATGGTTACCTAATGCTTTTTGCATCTCGGCATTCAGATAGGCGCCGGTGGTACCTGCGTTACTTACGAGATCCAGCGTGTCGATCAGCTGCAGATTGGCAATACCGGCGGCGGCCCCGATGGGATGGGCGGAGTATGTCGATCCTTGACCGATGGGGCCGTTTCATCTGTCCCCTGTTCCAGAACAGACCACATCTTTTCGGACACGATCGAACCGGATAACGGCGCATAGGCCGAAGTCAGGCCTTTGGCGATTGTGATGATGTCCGGCTGCAATCCATAATGCGTCGAGCCGAACATGCTGCCGAGCCGCCCGAAGCCGGTGACCACCTCGTCCGCGATCAGCAGAATATCGTATTTGTTCAAAACCTCCTGAATGGCTGCCCAATACCCATCAGGCGGCGGGACGATCCCGCCGGTTCTAAGGATGGATTCGCCTATGAACGCAGCAATCGTGTCGGGCCCTTCGGCGAGGATCAGGTCTTCGAGACGCGCGGCGCACCAGCCGGAAAATTCCTGTTCGCTCATGCCGGCCTCGTGTCGGTGCAGGTATTATGGTGCTTCGGTGTGAATAACCTGAGCAAGCGGCAGGTCGAATTTCTTGTGGAAGAGTTCTAACCCGGTGAGTGATCCGGTCATTAGGCCTGATCCGTGATAACCCCGCCACCGGCTGATGATCTTCTTCCTTTCAGGGCGGCCGAGGATGTTGTTGTAGTACCAGACGAGCTTGATGTTGGTCTCATTCGCGTCGAACCCGCCCAGTCCGAAATATACCTTGGACATATGATCCGGCGCGCGATCCAGGATCATCTTGGCAAGCGTGATAGTAGGCCAGTTCCTTGGCTTGCTCGGCAATCGCATCAGCGATTTCCTGACACCCATAGCTAACATTGACGCAATATAGCCCGGCAAACGCGTCAAGTAGTCGTTTGCCATCCCGGTCTTCGATATACACGCCTTTTCCGCCTGTGATGACACGAGACGGCGTCTCGCCATGTGCATGGTTGGCCAGATGCGTTGAATGGTGGAAGAAATTTTCGCGATCCCATGCGGCCAGTTGATCATTTGTCAGCATTGTTTTGTTCCTCGCCTTTGTCACGCTCAGTCGCGGCAGATATATTTGCTTTCTGTGAACGCCTCGAGCCCTTGTCTTGCGTCTTCGCGCCCAAGCCCAGACTGTTTGACGCCGCCGAAAGGGATCGGCGCGCCGGTAATTTTTGTCCGGCTCACGGCGACCATGCCGAATTGCAAGGCCCGGCTGGTTCGATAAATGCGGCGTGGGTCCTGAGTGTGGACATACGCGACCAGCCAGTATTCCGTCGCATTTGCGATCTCAACGGCCTCGTCCTCAGTATCGAAGGGCGCAATCGCTGCCACAGGGCCAAACGTCTCTTCGTGAAAGATCTTTGCGCTTGTCGGCACATCGCTGAGGACAGTGGCCTCAAAGAACAGAGGGCCTTTGTCCGATATCTGCCCTCCGAGTAAACAGTTTGCGCCATGCGCGACTGCGTCTTCAACCTGTTCGATCTGCTTAGCGACTGCTGCCGCGTTTATCAGCGGCCCGAGGTCTGGATCGTTAATCTATGGTTTCGCAAAGCTCTACTACGTCGAAGCTGGCAACGGATTTCTGTGTTGGACTTTCGACCAGATTGTCTCTGCGCGCCGCGCTAACAAGTTTGACGGCGGCACAAATCAGGCGCCCGTTGCAAATCTTGTACGCAAGCATTTTCATGACCGTCTTTCAAAGATCGCAGATGCGATAAGGTCGGAAGAACCCGAAGTGGCTCGCTCAGAAGTAGAGAGCTTTTTGGTCGGCATGGCCGCATCATCGGCTCTATGAACACAACGGGTTTGAAGGTTTCCAAAGAACATTTTGATGGGGTGAACGCCTGACAAAAACAATTACCAACTGACAAGCCAGTTAATTGAATAGGTCGTAGCGGCCGATACTTCGAGAGTCGTAAATTTTACCTAGTGGTAGTCGATGTACGTATGTCCGCTTTCGCGATGGTTAACAATGCCGTTCGCACCCGCAGCGAACGACTGGTACTCTGATCGTTCCAAAAATTTGCAACACAACCCTATGAACCGCAGGAAAGGTGGTTAATCGGATCAGGAATAGGAACAAAGTTTCGAAGTCGTGAGCTTGGCTTTGACCAAGGCTTCGGCAAAGGTAACGGCACAGGCCACTCCATCGACAACGGGCAGATTGAATTCTTCCGAAAGATGCGACATGAGGTCGGTCATCCCCGCGCAGCCCAACACAATGGCCTCAGCCCGATCTTCCTCGATGGCAGCGCGAATTTCGACCCGTATCTTGTCGATTGTCGCCGGATCGTTTTCCTCGAGCTTCAGAACCGGAACATCCGATGCCCGAACTCGAACGCAGCGACGATCCAGACCGTATCGCAACAAGTTGGCCTCCAGCCCTGCTAAAGACCGGGACAATGTGGTGATGACACTGAACTTTGGACTGATCATGGATGCCGCATGGTAGGCCGCTTCCCCAACACCGATGACTGGCGCCGAAGTGACGCAGCGCACGGCGTCGACCCCAGTATCGTCGAAACAGGCCACAACAATTGCATCTGCGTCCGGATGCGCGTTCACAACCTCCAGCAGTCCGGGAACGCAGGTAGAGACATCCAGATAGCCCTGTATGCTGGCGGGACCGTTTTGGGACGTGGCAGCGATAATCATGGTTTCAGGATGCGCAGCCGCCCGCGCTGCCTCTTTTATCTTTCGCGTCATGGAACTGGTAGTGTTGGGATTGACGACTAGAAGTTTCACAACATCCTCACACTTCTCCGCCCAGGTAGGCAGCTTTTATCCGCGGATCGGTCAAAAGTTCCTTGGAGTTTCCTGAAATGACCACATTTCCTGTCGTTAGCGCATAGGCGCGGTGTGAGATCGACAGCGCCATGCGCGAGTTCTGCTCGACTAGCAGCACCGACACTCCTTCGTCCCGGTTGATCGCCACTATTGAGCGGGCAATGTCTTGAACCAACTTGGGCGCGATGCCCAGCGAAGGTTCATCCAGCAGCAGTAGTCGAGGTTTCGCCATCAAGGCGCGCCCAATCACCATCATCTGCTGTTCGCCGCCCGAGAGTGTACCAGCGGACTGGCTATAGCGTTCTCTCAGACGCGGAAACCGTTCCAGAACGGAATCCAAGGTGCGGTGCACATCCGCTTTATTTGAACGGGTGAATGCACCCATCAGCAGGTTGTCTTTGACCGTCATATAAGGAAAGACCCGCCGCCCCTCTGGCACCATCGCAATGCCTTTCGAGACTATCTCAGCCGGGTTGGTTCCTGCGATATCTTCGCCCTCGAACGCAACCGAACCGGACTTGATCTTCGCCAGCCCAGTGATCGCCCGCAGGATGGAGCTTTTGCCCGCACCATTGGCACCGATAAGGGCGACGGTTTCACCTTGCTCAAGATCAATCGACACGCCCTTCAGCGCATAGACGTGATCGTAGTAAAGCTCGACATCCTTGAATTCCAACATCTTGCTCATGGCTCAGATCCCGATCTCGTCATCGGCGCTGCCCAGATAGGCTTCGATGACCTTTTCGTTGTTCTGGATTTCCGCTGGGGTGCCTTCGGCGATCATTTCGCCGAAATTCAGCACAACAATCCGGTCCGAGATGTTCATCACTGCGGGCATGTCATGTTCCACTAACAGCACTGTGACACCCCGGTCGTCGCGCACCTTGCGGACCAGATTGACCATTTTCATGGTCTCGTCGTGGTTCATACCCGCAAAAGGCTCATCCAGCAGCAGGACCTTGGGATCAGTGGCCAGACCGATGGCGATCCCCAGCGCGCGCAGATTGCCCTGCGGCAGGTTCGAGGCCTGCTCGTTAGCGATCTCGGTCATGCCGAGGAATTCGATCAGGTCATCGGCATACTGGCCAAAACTGTCGACGTCTTCATGTGCCGTTTTCGTGCCCCAGAAATACCCGGCCAGCGAGGCACGCGCACGCAGGTGCTGAGCGACGATGATGCTTTCGCGCACGGTCATTGACTTGAAGATCGTGGTTTCCTGAAAGGTACGGACCACCCCCTTGCGCGCCACCACATGCGGTTTCAGGTTCGAAATCCTCTCACCTTTGAACAGCACTTCTCCGGCGGTCGTCGGCAGAAACGACGAGATCATCTTGAACAATGTGCTCTTTCCAGCACCGTTCGGTCCAATCACCGACAGGATCTCGTTTTCATTGACGTTGAATGAGATATCGCTGTTGGCGGTCAACCCGCCGAATTTTTTGGTGACGTGGCGGACTTCCAGAAGATGGCTCATTTGTCATCTCCTTTCTTGCCCGGCAGCCGCAGGCTAAGCAGCCCGTTCGGCAGGAACAGCATCAGAATGATCAGCAGGCTGGAATAGGCCAGCAGTTGGAAGCGCCCCAACTCAAACAACAGATCCCATCCAAAATACAGAACCAGTGTGCCCAACATCGGGCCAAACACATAGCCCAGACCACCGAGGAAGCAGTTCAGCATGAAGTTCACACTGTCAGCGACCTGAAAGCTGGACGGATAGACCGATTGTGCAATCGATCCGAACATGGCTCCGCCAATGCCGCCCAGAAAGGAGGAAATAGCAAAGATGATGATGCGGATATATGAGATATTCACGCCAATGGAGCTGGCCAGTTCCTCGTTCTGCTGCATCGACCGGCACAGGTGGCCGAGGCGCGAATTCACCAGCCGGTACATGGCGGCAAAGGTCAGCACCATCAGCACACAGGCCGAGTAGTAGAAGGCCAGCCGTGGATTCTCGAGCGTCGCGAAATCCGGGATCAGGGTAAGACCCAGGATCGACACGCCACCCGGCAGCGGGATCGAGGTGATCCCCTTGGCCCCATTGGTGATTGGTAAGGCTAGCGCGGTCAGGGTGACAACCTGCGTCAGTACCAGCGAGATCATCGCAAAGTACACCCCCCGCAGCCGCAGGATCGGTAAGCCAATCAACACGGCGACCCCTGCCGCAAACAGACCCGCGAGCGGCAGAGACAACCAAAAGGACATGCCAGCCTTCGTCACAAGAATGGCCGAGACATAAGCTCCGATCAGGGCAAAAGCGCCTTGCCCGATATTGATGCGGCCGATATAGAAAGTCAGCCAGACACCGGCACTGGCAATCGAAAGCAGCGCAACCGAGGTCAGCGTATAGTAAAGGTCAGACCGCCCGGACGCCGCGATAAAGCCGGGAACCGCGACGAAGATGGCCAGTAGGAAAAACGCCAAACCGGCCCATTGGATCGTGGAAAGTTTCGGCACAGTGTTAACCCCACGGTTTGCCCATCAAGCCCTGCGGGCGGATGGCCAGGAAAATCATCAGTGAAACGAAGATCAGTAGATATGTGATATCGCCGTATTGCGACAGAACCGCCAAACCGATGGCTTCCATAAAGCCAAGGATGATCCCTCCGGCGATCGCGCCAGAAATCACACCTGCACCGCCGATCATTACCATCATGAAGGCTTTGATCGAGGTCGGCCCGCCCATGCCCAGATTGACGCCTGTGATGGTCACCAGCAGGCCGCCGACCAGACCAGCCAGCATCGCACCCAGGGCAAACCCGATCATAGAGTACCGGGCAACATTCACGCCCATAAGCTGGGCCGCGGTTCTGTCCTGCGCCAGCGCACGCAAGGCGCGGCCGGTTTTGGAATATTGCATGAACAGAATGAAGGTGACGATTGAGAGAATGGCCAGCACGCAGATCAGGATCCGATCATAAGGCATGATCAGCCTGAAATCCCAGTTGAAGACACCGTCGACAATCTTGGGCACGCCACGCTGTTTTTCTCCGAAGACAAGCAGGATGACCGCGTCAAACAGAAACGCCAGTCCCGCCGCCAGCAGCATTGTGCTTTCTTCGCGCGACGATCGTCGTATCACTGGCGCAAACAAGAACCGTTCGATGAGTGCGCCAAGTACTGCCAGGGTGATACAAGACGCAAGCAACGCCAGGATGAATGGCCAACCAAGCTGCCCGTAAAAGGTGTAAGTGACGAAGCCGCCGAGAACGTACATCTGTCCGTGAGCAAAATTCAGTACGTTCATCAGGGCGAAGATCAGCGTCAGTCCTAAGGCGATCATCGCATATTGCGCGCCCAGATAGATGCCATTTGCTAGTATCTGTTCCATTGGAGTCCCGCGTAAGGTTCGGGTATCCCGGGCTGATCATCAGCCCGGGAGAGATTGAGGCTCGTTAGACGATTGCCTTGGTTGGGAGTATTGCCTCAGTCGACTTCGGCGACAAAGAGTGTTTCAAACTCTCCGTCCTGGTAGACATTTACCACCAGCGGAACCGCGATCTGACGCTTTTGCCCGAACGATGTCGTGCCGACATACCGCATCTTAGCATCGCCCTTCATGAAGGGATTTGGTGCTTCGAACGTGTCCATTGTGGTCTGGAAAGCGTTCACATCGTCGATACCTGCCGGATTGGCGTTTAGCGTCGCCAGAATATACTCTAGCGCATAGACCTTGGTATTCGACTCGTCGTTATATTCGCCGAACATGTCAGTGTAGCGCTTGACGAATTCCTTCATGTCATCCGATGCAATTTCAGGGGTTGAAGCGCCGCCCACCGAGATGAACCCGTTGGCCAGTTCACCTGCGCCTTCGCGCAAAACCGTCGCATCCTGCGCCGTCTCAGTTGAAATTATGCCCTGGAACCCAAGCTCTCGAGCCGAACGGATCAGCTGAGGGGCATTGGCCGGTGAAACACCTGACAGGACCAGCAGATCAGGTTGTGTCCGCATGACCGGCGTCAGAACTGGGGTAAAGTCCGTAGTGTCCACCTGATACGTCACATTGTCAGAGACAACTTCAAGACCCAGCGCATTGGCCGCAGCGATCCCGCCATCACGCTGGCTCAGCGGATCAGACTCGTTGGCAGCAACAAAAGCCACCGTCTTCACGCCCTTTTCGTCCTTCAGATACTTATAAATCGCTGGACCTGACTGGTAGTTTGCAACCATGCCCAGAACCGCATTCGATGCCGGCGCTGTGTAAAGCTCTTTAGGGAAAGCATATGGAAAATACATGATCCCTTTTGCTTCGGCAACTGGGCGAACGGCGGCTGCGCCGTCATCCACGTTGGGACCAACCACATAGTGGATCCCTTCCTGCGCCATTTTTTCCATGCCAGCGATCGCACGTTTGGGGTCTTTCTGATCGTCGAATGAAACGATTTCGATATCGTAAGTGGTATCGCCAATCTGGTAACCGCCGGATTCGTTAATCCAGTCTGCCCTCGCCTCCATCGATCGCTGGTTAGAGATGCCCCAAGCCGCCGCCGGACCCGAGGTAACCCCGACAAAGCCGATCTTAAGTACGGGGTTATCCGCCCAGGCAGCCGAGCCAAGCACGGATGCGGTCAAGGCCAATGCGACCGAGGATTTAATCAGTTTTCTACGTTTCATTCTTTCCTCCCTATGAGGTCTCGGCGCCTCTTCTGGGCGCTTGGCGAAGTATACAATGCGACCGGTCGAATCCCGGAATGCCTCTTGGATACTGCATTGTTAACAATCTGTGTCAACACTTTTAGTAAACGTGATTGTTGATATTGCAAACAGAAGACCAATATATTGTCAGTTAGAAGTTGTACGGTTAAGTACGATCGACATGTATTCCTGCCAAATCGGAACAAGATGACAGACGCCCAACAAAAACTCGACGCCGTCCAATCCGATCCGGATGAGCAATTGATCGTTGACCGAATTTATTCTGCGGTCATGGAACAGAAGCTGGCGCCTAGAACCAAATTGAGCGAACAAACCTTGTGCGAGACTTTTGGCGTAGGCCGAATGCGCGTTCGCCGAGCTTTGTTGTTATTGAGCAGCCAAGGCATTGTTGAACTGCACTCCAACCGTGGCGCCTTTATAGCTTGTCCAAGCCCTGACGAAGCTCGAGAGGTTTTTGAGGCCCGCTTGATGATTGAATCTGGCATCGTACGTACACTGGCACATGAGAACGGCAGCCTAGGAATCGACGCGCTACGGACACATGTCAAAGAAGAAGATGAAGCTCGGGCAGCAAATGATCGAACTGAGATCATCCGGCTTTCAGGTGAATTTCATGTGGAACTGGCCAAATGCCACAACAATTCGGTACTTACACGCGTTGTGCGCGAGTTGGTGACCCGGTCATCTCTGATCGTGGCATTGTTTGGAACTAACAGGGACTCTTCGTGTCCCGATGATGAGCACGCCTCGATCATTGATGCGATCGTGAGTGGTGACCCACAATCCGCGGAAGACAACATCCAACACCACCTCCTCCACGTAAAAAACAGTCTGGATTTGGAACAAACCCGAAAGGTTGAACCCGATCTGGCTAAGATACTCACCGGGCGCATGTAACTTGGTACTGTTGCGAAGTGTTCCGATGTTCAAGGAAATACATCTGACCTTCTTTGTTATGCGAGCAGTTCTCTGAATTGTTGAAAGGGACAGAGTCCGGGCGTGATTTGATCTTTGCGGATCATGTGCGCCACTTCGATTCCGTCGAGGGTTGCCGCCGCTTAGGCAAATGCCTTGAACCCTAGCATTGGCCGGATGCGTCTCTTGATGAAACAATGGTCCTGTTCCACGATGTTGTTCAGGTATTTCCGCCTGACCATCTCAATCGGGATCGGGCAACCAAAGCCTTTCAGCATCTTGTTTATGGCCTTGATGCCAGCCGTGTTAGCTCCGCTTTTGTCGATGACAATCTTCCGTGGCAAACCATTGACCTCCTTCATCCGAGCGAAGAAGTTCGTCGCGGCAGGCTTGTTTCGCTGTGGTGAAAACATGAAATCAAGCGTCTTGCCGTATTTATCGACGGCCCGATAGAGATAGACCCACGCACCCTTCACCTTGATGTAAGTCTCATCCATTCTCCAAGAGCGATCACATGGCCCTTTCCTGCGGCGCGCTACATCAGCAATTGCGCCTGAGCATCGTGTCACCCAACAGTTCAGTGTCGCATGATCAACCGATACACCGCGTTCTGCCATGATTTCTTCCAGATCTCGGTACGACACGCCGTATCGGACGTAAAAGAAGACTGCGAATAGGATAACATCCTTCGGATATTGCGCACCTTTGAAAGAAATCATGGACCAACCTTCAACTGGATAGTGTCGTTCGCCACACATGCGCTAAAGCCACGAAGGTCAATGGATAAGAGTTTGCAACTGAGCCATCATCAACGCGTCTTAATAATCAAAATATTATACTTATGACTACTACACAAAAGCCTAGTTTCGCAAAGAATTTGAGTTTTCAAACCAAGTACATGAAGAGATCTGTTTAATTAGCCCTATTTCCGCTGATCGGCGCGTCGTAGCCAGAGCAGACGAATAGTTTCAGTTATCTTCACCACTCGAAGAACATAATGGACACCCCAAACTCCAAGGGCTCGTCGGGTAGATAGATCGGATTTTCCAAGAAGATTTTTCAGAGTCTTAAACGACGGGATCAGCTTGTGAACGGGTGGTATGTAATTCACAAATCCACGCTTCGCGTTCCTACGCAAACGCGCGCCTTCAATTCGGCGGGCTTTGGTGATGTGTTCACCAAGACTTCTACGCGCTGGATGTCTTACGATGGCTTCCTCGGCAAAAAGGATAGGTTCGCCTGCAGCTTTTGCGCGATCGTTCCATTCCATATCACCACCTGACAAAACCGTGTCGTTGAACCGACCGACTTGATCTATCACACTGCGACGCAAAATCAGGTTGGCAGTAACAGCTCTGCCACGCTCAACCCACTTCTGCTGCTCCAGACCAAGATGAACGTCATACAATTCCGTTGTCGTCCATTCTTCCCCGTTAGGAATTAGAACAACATTGCCTCCGAACCGCCCAACCTCAGGGTGATCCTGGGCCATCTTCAATCCAGCTTCCAGATACTGTGGGTCAGGCTGACAATCTGAATCGGTAAAGAAAAATAGGTCGGCATTCGCGTCATCGATACCGCGATTTCGTGCCGCGTATGAGCCCGGCTTTGCTTCGCTCAATATACGAGCGTTTGCAGGCAAGCGAAACTCAGACGGAGTTTGGTCGGAAGGATCATTGTTTACCGCAATAATCTCGAATTGAACGGCATTCAGGGTCTGGGAAGCCAAACAGTCCAGACAGATCTGCAGTTGATCCCAACTGTGGTAAGTTGGAATAATGACGGTCGCGGCCAGTGGTTGCCGCGCCGGTCGTCTTGCAGATTGCTGCGTCAAACCAAGCTCACTCTGCGCTAACTGCGTTAGAATACTGATGGTCGTACAAGGTTTTGAAAGGGCCTTGTTCTTTCAACAAATGTTTGGCGCTCCCTTGCTCCAACACTTCCCCGCTTTCAATCACAACAATCTTGTCCGCGTGCATAATCGTTGAAAGGCGATGCGCAACGATAATTGTTGTACGCCCTTCCGTAAGCCTGCTGAGCGCTTCCTGCACCAGATGTTCCGACTTTGAATCCAGCGCACTCGTCGGCTCGTCCAGCAACAGAATGGGGCTATCGCGCAACAACGCGCGGGCGATCGCAAGGCGCTGTTTCTGACCGCCAGATAAGAAGGCTCCGTTTTCGCCCACCATGGTGTCAAAGCCCTGCTCCAAAGTCATTATGAAATCATAGGCGTTTGCGGCCTTGGCGGCCTCAATCACGTCCTCTTGTGTCGCTCCCTCTCGGCCAAAGCGAATATTGTCTGCGATCGACGCTGAGAAAAGAAATGTCTCTTGGCCGACAAAGGACATATTCTGGCGCAACGTCTTGAAAGAGGCGTATTTTATGTCTTGGCCATCAATCGAAATCGTACCACTGTTTGGATCATATAGGCGCAATGCAAGGTTCAAAATGGTCGACTTTCCGCCACCAGATAAGCCAACCAAAGCGGTCGTCTTGCCGGCCTCAAAGGTCAACGAAAGCCCCTTCAAGATCGGATCACGCCGGGCGTAGCCGAATACAACATCGTCAAACACGACTTTGCGAGGCCCATCCGGTAACGCTTTGGGATTAGCTTCCTCAGGCAGGGTTTCCGGCTCGTCCAGCATGCTGAACAGCATTTTAACACGCCGCAAACCCACTTCCATCTTCACCCGCACCTTGGTCAGACGCTTCGCAGGTTCATACGCCATCATCACAGCAGTAACGAATGACATCAGTTCGCCTGGGGTAGAGGCCGCTGCACCAAACAATTTACCTGCACTCAGCCCGATGACCGACGCAATTGCAAATCCTGCCAGAATATCAGTCAGTGGGCTGGTTGCCGCTTGCAAGCGAGCAAGCTTATTTCGGCGTTTTTCGACGCTTTTAACTGCCGAATTCATCTGTTCCGCCATGCGTTCTTCTAGTCCAAAGGACTTGACCACCCGAATTCCGGCTGACGTCTCCTGAATGACTTTCATGATCGCGCTCATCGACTGCAGCTCCATATCCGCAATATCGCGGACTTTACGAAGCAGCATCCGAACCCCCAGAATTGCAAGCGGGCCGACGATTAGCGTAAAGAGGGACAAAACTGGTTGCTGATAGAACATCACGGCAAGCAAACCGATCAATGTAAGCATGTCTCGAACGGCGGTCGTGACCATTATTTCGATAACCGTCCGCGCAGCCTGTGCTGTCTGTGTCACTCTCAACAGCAAATCCGAGCTTTCGGTCAGGTTAAAGAAAGATACGCCCTGCCGCAAAAGCTTGTCATATAGCTTGATCTGCTGTTTTGATACGATCCGGTTCCCAGCGCGGGTCAATGCCACAACCTGGACGTAGGTGGCGACACCTTTTACCAAGAAAATAGTGAACACGGCCATCGAAACGCTAAAGATCTTGGCCGAATTCTCACTGTCGAACAGCGAGTCAACGACATCTCGCATGATGAACGCGATACCAGCTGTAGTCCCCGCCACAAACACCATCGCGATAATTGCAATGGTATACGGCAGCATTTGCTCCCGCATGTTCTCTGACAGCAAACGCCACAAGACGGAATCGCTTAGTACCGCCGCAAACTTTGATTTGATCTTTTGCAATGCACATGCCCACTGTGATCAGGATTGAGACATGTCTGTTATGACAGACTCATAAATCGTGTCCGCTAGATAGTCGCCCGCTCTCTATTGGGCAAGCCCACGCGGTATTCCGCCTTAATCCACGGTTTCGATGCGCAATGTCCTGATCGGTGTGTCGACCGCCAAAACCCGCCCTGACCACTGATATGCAATGTAGTGGGCAATAAACAAGAAGGCTCAACAAGCATAGCCTAGGCCCCTACCCTTTCGGCCTCGTTCAAATGTCGAAACCAACTGACCCAAAACTCTGGATCGCACCCATGTAAAATGGTCTGAACTTGCGCCCAGCCCCCCTCCCCTAGAGAGGGAGAATTAGCTGGATTTGACTAAGACGCGACAATATTGTTGTGCTGATCGGGTTCATGTTGCATCCGATTCTGAAAGTCTGATCCGAAAATGGGCTCACCTCAACCGTACCAAGTAGAATCTGTGGAGCTATCGCAAACATAGCAGAGAAATAAAGCTATCACTCTGATTAGGTTAAATTATCCAGCGAGTTCTGCAAACTAGCGGAATCCGCGTGTCGAACGTCCCAGCGGCCTCTTACCGATCAAATTTGCTGTTTCGAAGTCTGCAACAACCGGGGTGAAGCTTTCAAAGCGAAGCATGGGCCTCGTAAGCTGCTTGATGAGCCGGTGATCCTGCTTGAAGATATTGTTTACTTCTTTGATCCCGGTCGTGTTGCTACGAAATTTGTTAACTTTGATCCGCTTTAGGATGCCATTGTGTTGGCCTTCCATTTCTGTGATTTGCAACCCGCCAAGGATGAATACATTACTAACCATCTGTTCATCCTTGCATGTTCGACCTTAACACTACTTTCAGCCGGTATTTCTTCTAGATCACGATAGGAAACGCCGTTTCGAACGCAGAAGTAGACCGTGAATAGGATCACAGATACTGGGTAGAGCGCGCCATTGAAATAGATCACAAGACTTTCCCAAATATCATTACAGACCAAGCCTCGATTGGAATAAACACACGAAGCTGCAACATGCCGATCAACGACCGCGACAAAGAACGGTTCCCTACTAGTTTTAATCTGAAAATCTGACTGGTATAATTCAAACAAATTCAGGAAAAGCAACGGCATGGTCCAGTTAGCCTATCAGACGCACCTTCCGAATTCGCCCAAATTCAAGTTGGATAGCTCCAAGCAAAGGTTTCAAATGGTGAGACTGAATGTATTGTGCAATGAACTTGCTTGGCGCACGCAAGGTGATCGTCTGATCTTGGGTTTCAACAAGTTGAAGGTCACGATACCAGCATTTGAACAACAACATTTCTGACTCTGATAGGCGTTGGAGCACCCTACCCCACGGACTTTGAAGATCTTGCCTCTCAAGTTCGACTTCTAATTGTTTTTCTTGACCAAATTGAACATGAACGACCTTTTCGGATGGTTTTGGTATTTGCATTTCCATGCGTGATACAAAATCAGAACCAACATTTTGCCAAACTGGTTTGCTTAGGCGATAAATTTCCGTGTAGTTGAGTCGGTACGCCGCAACACGGCCTCTAACTCCGGGCCTAAGCTGAAGAAGCATATTATAATTCGTCAATCGCTTAATTTCTCGCTTGACGGTTCGTTGGTCCACGGACCAGAGGCGGGCCATTTCTTTTTGTCCGACCGTCAGCTCGTCAGTGCGCCAGTTGTATCGGGCGGTTATCAACGCAATGAGCCGCATCATTGAATTTTGAAAACCGGGTGTACCACTTAATCCCGCAACAGAGATTGCAGTTAGTAGATCGTACTTCTGTGAACCGGCCTGATGTCCTGTAAATCGTTTTATTTCCATTTTGATACTGCCACTGTGCCTCGAGCGGATCGGTCTTGCTGTCCGATTCCATCAATTGGGTTCAGTGTGATGAAATCCCGTAGTTTGTCAACGAACTTTGAAAAGCAGGATGCCCACTTCACTTCTCAAATTCAAAAGAAAAATCGGTTATTAGGTATTAGGTGACATGCTGGATGTCACCCTATTGGGGGGTGAATGTCACCATATATCTAGTTAGTGATTGATGCTTGTCACCAAAACATAGCCTGGCATTCGAATTTCTTCCCGTATTTAACGGATCATAGGCAAAAAAGCGGAATTTCTATTCTTTACGTTTTGCAGTTTCCAAAAATCGCGTTAATAAAAGACCACCGTCATATAACAAGAGCAACATCATGCGTGACCACACCGACCTTCAAGCTATGAACGAACGAAGCCTGGCTCAACAGGCTGCCGTCCGCCGCGCTACCTTCTCGCCTGCAGACGAGAAAGTTCTTCGACCATTCTCAATCTGGGAAATTAGCCAGTTCATGTTTGATGTCCCGGCGGACACCTTGAGAAAGAAGTTGGCCGAAGACCCGTCTCTTCCGCAAGGTGCGACTGAAGATGATGGACGGCAAAGATGGTTTTCTCTTGCTGAGATTAATGAACTGAGACGGCGTCTGAGATTTAGGGGTAAGAGCCTTCTGCCTCAAAGGCCGGCAGGCCGGGCTATGAGAGTGGCGGTTTCGAACTTTAAGGGTGGTGTTGGCAAAACTGTCGTTGCTCAGCACTTGGCGAATGCGGCTGCGCTTGATGGTTATCGTGTTTTGGTGGTGGACTTTGACCCCCAGGCGACACTCACTCATTCAATGGGTCTGGCTGAAGTAAGAGAGTGGAATACTGTCTGGGGCATTATGTGTCGCGACCTCTGCCGTGAGGCGAACCGGATCGCGGACGAATATGATGATCCTGCAGATTGCCCCTACCCTACTGCTGACGAGTTGCCAGAAGATGTTCAGTCGATCGGCGCACAGCGTGTTCAGGATTTCATTCAAAGAACTTCATGGTCGACGATTGACATCATTCCGAGCTGCGCGAACGCCGCCTTCGTTGAATTTGCTTCCGCCCAGTATAGGTCCATTCATAAGGCATGGAGTTTTTTTGGATGCGTCGCAAGATATCTCGATGAGTTGCCAGACGACCAATATGATTTGATTGTTTTCGATTGTCCGCCTGCAATTGGATATCAGTCTTTGAATGCGGCCTTTGCGGCTGATATCCTCTATATTCCGTCTGGTCCTGGCTATTGGGAGTACGACAGCACAACGAGTTATCTTGGTCAGCTTGGCGACGCCTTGGAAGACATAACCAGCGGTTTCGAACGTATTGCACAGGATGCTGGTATTACTCTTCCTAAAAGGTTCGATGACATACGTGTTCTCATGACTCGCTTCGAGGCCAGCAACTCTCTGCATGTCGCGATGATGGACGCTTTCAAAAATGTCTTCGGGGCCGATGTCTGTCAAAATCCCATCGAAATGACACGTGCGGTCGAGCAATCTGGTAGGTTCCAGATGTCTGTCTACGAGCAGGACTATAGGCAGATGACTCGGGACACATGGAAACGGGCGCGTCTGTCCTTTGATAATGCATACAGTGAATTTAAGGACGTCGTCCTACGGGCCTGGGAGGCGCGTACCAAAGTTGAGGAGCGGGTAGAATGAGCGGTAACAAATTTGGCTTCACTCCAATTGATGAAGATGACATCAAGAAAACACGCCGCCGCGAAGTGGGTCCAATGGGGGCTGCGGTACGCGAGACAGCAAACAGTTTAAATGAAAGCACTGAGAACCGTGTCGAACAGCGACGGCAAAATGCCTCCGATGCCAAGGAGTATCGCAAAGCTCGTGACGAGGGGCGAGTTTTGGTTGCGGTCAGCATCAATGAAATTCTTACGACAGATCTTCCAAGAGATCGCTTGGATCTATCGGCCGTCGCAAGTTCGGATGAGATGGATGAACTCAAGGCTTCTATTCAGGAACGCGGCCAGAAGGAGCCCATAGAGCTTTATAAGGATTCAGATGGTCGATTCCAGCTCAAAAAGGGTTGGAGACGAGTAACTGCTCTTAAGCAGCTTTATGAGGAGACCGGTGATGAACGGTTTTCCAGTGTTACAGCGCGAGTTGCCGAATCCCAGAGTGATCGTATCGACCTTTACATTGACATGGTTGAAGAGAACGTTGTTCGAGAGGACCTGACTTTTGCTGAGATGGCGCAAGTGGCAATTCTTGCTTCCAACGATTCTGAGTTGGGGGCAGGGGATGCAGAAGCTTTGGTCGGAAGGCTTTACTCATCCCTGCACAAGATGAAACGCTCTTATATTCGTAGCTTTGTTTACCTGCTCAATGAACTTGATGGCGCGTTGCCATTTCCTAAGAGTGTCTCCAGAAATCTTGGCGTTGAGGTTGCGCGGAAACTTCGAGCTTCGTCGGGTTCAGTTGCTGTGTTAAAAGATGTGTTGGCGCGCGCATCCACAGCTGATGAGCAAAACGCGGTGCTTGATGCTTTCTTGGCGGATACTGATTCTGAACGGGGTAAAGGCAAGCGACGTGAGAAAGTCGAGAGCGTGAAGTATGAGTTTCATGTGGGCGCTTCAAAAATCACTGCGCGAAAGGGAGAGTGCAGAATATTGTCCGGTCAAGACTTTAGTTCGATTGACCGTTCAAAGCTCCAGAGGGCGGTTGAAGCTTTCGAAGCGGTTTTGAACGAGAAGTAACCCGCGGGTTACCCATGCTTACGTTTTTTGATTTTAATGGCGGTAACCCATGGGTTACCGCCTTCTTCGTTTAGCCCCAATTCACCCCAACAGGTCTGTAGCTGGATTCTCCGCGATATCGACGTCATCGTAGTATTTCTGCGCTTGGGCCAGGGAGCGGTGCAGTGACAGGCGCATGGCGGCCTGGATGGGCGCACCGTCCAGTGCGGCCTGGGTCAGAAACCCCGAGCGCAGCCCATGGGGCGAGGCAAAATCCTCGGGCAATCCGGCTTGTTTCAGGCGGTGTTTGACGATCTGATAAATCGCATCCGGGCTCAGACGACGTTTCAGCACACGATCCGCTTTTGAGACAGGGCGGAACAGCGGTCCATCCTCGATCCCGCCAATCTCGATCCAATGCACCAGCGCCTGGGCTGCGCGGCCTTTCAAAACCAGTCGCGGGGTCTCGCCCTTCTGGGTGGTCTTGGTTTCCAGCAGCGAGAGCCAGACGACGCCGCTCTTGTCAAATTCCTTGAGCGAGACATCCTCGCGCATCAACCCGGTGATCTCCGAGCGCCTCCGACCACCCGACGCCCAGCCCAGCATCAACAGCGCTCGGTCGCGGCAATCCCGGCGCGAGCCCCGGCAGGTGGCCAGCAGCAGTTCGAGAATGTCACGGGTGATTGGATGGGTGGATTTTGGGGCAGGGGACCGGGCCGCGGCACGACGGGCCTTGGCGCGGGCCTGTTTCACCTGTGGCGCGTCAAAAGGCGAAGTCAGGTTCTTCATCCGGTGGAAGGCCAGCCAGGAGGCGATGCGCCGGTCGAGCGTGGACGGGGCCGGGCAGGAGAGGGACTTGCGCAGCCCTTGCGCAATCAGCAGCTCTGCGGTTTCGCGCGCCACATCCGTTTCTGGTGCGTCGTTCAGGTCGCGGGCGTGATCGAGAATAAAAGACAGCGCGATCGGCGCACTTTCCGGCCAATCCAACGCTGATCCGAAACGCGCGGCTTTCCATGCCGTCACGTAGCGCAGATCCCGCTCATAGGCACGCAGCGTATTGGCCGGCGTGCCGCGCACATACAGGTCGGTCAGCGCATCCTGATCCGCCTGCGACAGGGCAGGGGTGGCAGCTGGAAGATAGGGGGCAGGCGGCTTCATAGGGCACATTCTGCGCTGATTTTTCGGCAAAATCAATCAAACATGATAAGGGATACTTATCGGATATGGTAAGAGTTTGATAGAGTGAGAAATGTAACAACCAAAAAGAGTGAATTTTGCGCGTAATGATGTTATTAGGTTAAACGTAAAGGCTTTGCCGGGATCTGTTGCGGACCTCGACTGTTGACCTTCATGGAGTTGCACCTCTGATCGTTCTATTCGTCTTGAATAGCCTCCCTGCATTCATTCGATTGGGTAATTGCCCGCAGTTTGTTGTAAGAACCGTCTGAGATTGGGTCTTCGCCGCGAGCTCGGCCACCATCATCCCGATGGAACACAGGCTGATCATGCACTAACAATCAAACTGGACCAGTCAGATGAGGCCACTCACACAACTGAGTTGGTGTTGGAATTTTTAGTCTAATGACCGTTCAACCAAATCAAGACGACAAGGAAATGGTTCTGTCGCAAACTTTGTCCCTACCTGTCAGGTCGAGTGCATTTCTGGTAGCGCGCACTAGAACTTGACAGGAGCAGGCCGTGACGATCTCATTTAAGGGTGCGCATTTTCCGAAAGACGTGATCTTGCATGCGGTTTTCTTCTACCTGCGCTACGGTGTTTCATACCGGGATCTGGAAGAAATCATGGCGGAACGTGGCGTTGATCTGGATCATGCAACGCTAAACCGCTGGGTCAGTCGATATGCAGGCCTCATTGCTGAAGCTGCGCGGTATAGAAAGCGTCCCGCAGACCGCTCGTGGCGTATGGATGAAACCTATGTGCGGGTCAAAGGCAAATGGGTTTATCTTTACAGAGCGATCGACAAACACGGCAAGACCCTGGATTTCATGTTGTCCGAGCGCCGGAATAAAGCCGCTGCGACGAAGTTCTTCGCCCGCGCGCTTGAGGTGAACGGTCTACTGCGCAAGATCGTCATCGACAAAAGTGGTGCCAATACAGCTGGCATCAAGGCGATCAACAAAATGCTCAAGAGCTTTGGTTGTCCAATCCCGATCGAGATGGTCAGGCGCAAATACCTCAATAACATCATTGAACAGGATCACCGATTTATCAAACGAAGGATCAGACCCATGCTGGGGTTCAAATCCTTCGCTTCAGCCGCATCTGTCCTGGCAGGCATAGAACTGGTCAACATGATCCGCAAAGGTCAATTCACGCCCGGACTCCGTCCGTTTCAGCAGTTCATCCAAATGGCGGGATAAACTGCTCGCCAAATCCACTGATGCTTTGCCATCTAAAAAGTTTGCGACAGAACCTATCGACATGTATGCCGAAGGGCACACTGTCACCGATGCGCCCAAGCTGCCGCTGAACATGCTGGACGCGCTGCGCGAATATGACAAGGATGCAGGGTTGAAGGCTGCTATGGGCGAGGAATTCTCGGCCGCTTACCTGAAGATGAAGAAGCAGGAGTGGATGTCTTTTACAAACCACTTTTCGCGTTGGGAAAAAGAACACACATTGGATGTCTAACTGTTTGATCCCATCGCGTTGTTTTAGGATGTTCTGGCCCCGCCAAGTGGGAAGAGTTTGAGCATAACAGGCTGACAAATAGAAAGGAGTTCGCATGCGGTTTTTGGCGTCCCTCATATTCATTGGTGTTCTCGCAACCGCTGCGAATTCTGACGTGACCAGTCGAAATGGCGGTCCAAACAACAGTCAAATGCTGTCAAAGGGTGGTGACGGAGGCGTTGATGGTGTCGCTTTCTTTCGTCCAGTCTTAAGCGGAGTGTTGTATCGATCCGGTTTCAAGGGCGGCGACAAGGATCGAACGGGCCTGAGTGAAGAACAACGCGAAACTTTGTGTGATGAAGGGTTTTCAACCGGGTTTTATGCGGACTTCGGCAAAAACACTGAATACGGTCGCACCAGTTGCGGAAACGGATCTTTCGACTATCAAAGCGCCAGATCCTCCCGTCCCAGTGCTGTCATGTCGTCCATACACGAGGTGATTGAAAACCCTGGAAAGGGCCCTGTTCTGGTGCACTGCATGTGGGGCGTTCATTCCTCGGGGGCATTGTCGGCAATGGCGCTCGTTCAGTTTTGCGGTTGGACGGAAGAAAGGGCCAAGGATTATTGGAATGGTGCCCGAAACGGGGCCCCTTGTTCAGGCGGGTGCGACAAGTGGATTGACACAAAGTTCTCCAACTTCAGTGTCGACCCAAAGTTGAAAATCTCCACCGAACAACAGGCAGCGATTTGCCCTAAATGATACCGGGAGGACTATCTAAATGAAGTTCAATCTTCTTGGGTCACTTGCTCTCATTGCACCCACTGCCTTGTGGGCGAACGACGATGTTCTGGGTGAAGCCACGACATTTGATAGTCCCAACGGCATTACTGAACGCTGTATTCGGATCGAAAAAGTTCCGACTGGCGAGTACAAGGACAGCGATCTTGAGGAAGAAACTGCCTATTGCGAGATCGATTTCTATGCCTCCGAAATTGCTATTTGCCCGAAAACCTGGAGCACCAGCCCAGGAATGGCCGTCTACGATATTTCGGAAGGACCCTACACGGGGAACCGTTCTGAATTCGAGAGAAACGCTTGCAAAGAGGGGAAGGCGGCGAATGATCTGGCCAAGGACAGGGTGGCTAAATTCAAGTCCACCATGAACCAAAAGGGCACCAGTGGAACCTTTTCCACGTCTTCACTGCTTTACTATCATTTCTCCAGATATTTCGACGCGACTGTCAAAGTTCCAGTCGCCGTTTGGCGTAGCATGGACGCCCAGGCGCATTTCTCCGAGGTTGCAGAGCCTGGCCTTGCGATTTCTGGTGGCTCTCGCGGCGGGCGCATGAACCATGAAGGCTGGCGGGTCTTTGCAGCTGCGGACGCCGACCCGAACTCATACCAACCGACCGATGATCTATTCACCGCAGATCGAACGCAAATATACGGTGTACTGCTTGATAGTCCTGGGCATCGATACGGCTCGGAAATCAACGGCACCCGCAAGTCTGGTTGGGGGAAAGGCCAAAACCGTGATTTCCAGGAAACGCCTGCTTTCTTGGCTTTGCGTTCCTCAAAACCCCTGCCAGAGGCTATTGAAGAGGGCGTTAAAGAAGGCCGAAGAGACCGGATGATCAACAAGGATCTCGGCCCCGATGTCAGTGACCAACAGATGGCATTTTGGATGCAAGAACTTACCGAGATTGTTCTACTCGACTTCATCTTCAGCCAGCAGGACCGTGTAGGAAACATAGACTTCACACCCTATTGGTATTGGGTCGAAGACGGAAAGCTAAAACATAAGAAAACGAAGCACCATCAGCCGAACGATGGAGATATTCCCGCCGACGCATTATTGATCCGTCGCAGCAATCTAAACGACAACGATGCTGGCGGGCGTGTCGAGTATGCCAACTTCGCGAAATCTACTCAAATGCTGGAGAAAATGCGGCACTTCTCTCCAAGTACGTATCGGCGCTTGGTTGCATTGAATAGTGACCTTCAGTCCCAAGGCCCGGTCTATGACTGGTTGTCGCAAAGCTTTGGATTGTCAGACAGACAGATTGCACAAGTTGTCAAAAACACTGCGCTGGCAACGTCCATCCTCCAGAGCAATTGTTCTAGTGGTGATTTGATGTTCGACTTGGATCCTGTCGCATTCTTTTTGAGAAACGACACCGAGGTAGAGGTTGTGGATTGTAATGACCCTTAAGCGTTCTGCCCTTGTTGCGGTGATCATTTGGACCAATCTGCTCGCCAGCAAAGGGGCGGCATTGGATGTCATCGTCATATCGGATTTGAACGGAAGCTACGGTTCGGTAAGATACGATACCCGCGTCGACAAGGCGATTGAGCGCATAATCGAGATTGATCCAGATCTGGTTATTTCGACCGGAGATATGGTTGCGGGACAGCGCATTCCCAACTTGTCCGACAAACAGGTCAGGGAGATGTGGAAGGCGTTTCACGAGGCCGTATCAGATCCTTTAGAGGCTGCCGGCATTCCATTTGCAGTCACGCCAGGAAACCATGATGCCTCTGCCTACCGTGGGTTCGAGCGTGAAAGAAAAATATACGCAGAGGAATGGGTTCCGAGAAAACCAGACGTCGATTTCCTGGTTTCAGATGACTACCCACTCTTCTACGCATTTGAGATGCAGGGCATTACTTTTGCGTCTCTGGATGCAACGACACTAGGACCTCTATCCGGTGACCAGCAGGACCGCCTACAGGAACTGGGTGCAGACGGAGACCCGATTGTCACTTTCAGTCACCTCCCACTTTGGCCGTTCGCGATCCAACGCGAACGCGAAATCATCGGTGACCCAACACTTGAAAAAATCTATCTGGAAAGCGGTGTTGTTCTGCATCTGTCAGGCCACCATCATGCCTTCTACCCCGGTTGGAAAGACGGTGTGGCTTATGTCTCTCAAGCTTGTTTGGGAGGTGGTCCACGGCGGCTTATTGGCGATAGCACCAGATCACCTCACAGCTTCACTCATGTTACGTTCCAGCCGAACGGAGAGTTTGGGATAGCAGTATATCGAGGGCCTGATTTCGAAAGGTCGGTAAACTTCAAGTCGCTCCCGAAAGAGATCAGATCCCCGAATGCGGTGTTGAAACGTTTAGACCTTGTTAAATGACTAGAGGTTGAGTTTCAGTTCAACTTTTTCAGGAACCAGATCGTTTATCATCTCTTCTATCCGAGCTTCTGAAAGTCCACCCGAGGTGATGAACAGTAATGAAACGCGAGATTTTCCGGGGACGTGGTGTTTTCTGACCAGCTTCCATCCAGCGTCTGCGGCCATAGCTTCAATGGCGCCGCTGACATTCAACGAGTGCTCTTCGTCTGAGGCCTTGAGGGAAATCTCTACACCCTTGTTTCTTCCACCAAGCCAAATGAAACACCAACATACAACCGCCACCAGTGTGGCCATCAGCGGCAAGCCCAGACCGACCGCAAGACCAAGAACGGTCACGATTATCATTTCGACAGTGTCCACCGGATCATCGAGATTGGAGCGGAACCTGAGCAACGCGCCGATGCCAAAGATAACGAAACCGATCATTGAACCGTGCTGAACCACCAGAAAACCAACCGCCATGCCGACAAGCGCATAAAGGAAGAACAGTCGCGGCATGACGATATCGCTGACACTTCTACGGGCTTT